>CAZRDB010000015.1:31099-42753 GCA_964598695.1 uncultured Armatimonadia bacterium | reverse complement strand
CCGCCGGGCCCCCTTGGTGTACCCCTGGTCCCACGGGGCCCCCAACCCCCCTTACCTTCCCCCCCCCGTGGGGACGGCCCCAAACACGAGTACGGCGCTCCACGCAGCTACACGACCTGGAACCGGCAGCTCGCGGAGTCGCGTGGGCCGGGCTGGAGCGTCGCCGAGGTCGCCCGCCGCGCGCGCGAGGCCGCCTCGGTTGAAGGGCGCCCCGCGGCCCTGCTGGTCCTCGGCTACCCGGACTGCTTCCCGAGCCCGGAGAACACCGGCCGACCCGAGCTGCCGGACGCCGAGCGCCTCGGCGACTTCCCCGGCGCCGTCGCGGTCAACGAGTCGATGGTGGTCTACCGCCTGCCGGCCCAAGGCCCGTGACCGCGCCGCCGGCAGCAGGGACCGGGTGCGACTGCGGGGAACCCCGTTCCCCGGAGCCGCGCTCGGGCGACTCCCGCCCGAGGAAGGTGCCCCATGCCGCAGACCGCCGGCTCGTCGCCCGTCCCCGCCCGCCTCGTCCTCGAGGGAGTCCCGCGCGTCGGCTTCTACCCCAAGCAGAGCGTCAGTGCGCCCGAGGACCACTGCCTCACGGCCTGCATCCGCTCCTGCCTCGAGTACCTCGGCGACGACCTCGGTGAGAGCTGGTTGATGCGGCACTCCGAGGACTGGCATGCACTCCACATCTTCCTCATGGGCGCCTCCGGGAACGCGTTCTCCTTCTCCTGGCGCCCCGGCTCGTGGGGCGACCAGACGGCCTGGACCTGGGAGTTCATCGGCGAGGATCCGCTCGAGCCCATCCACCGCGCCTTCGAGGCGGCCGGCTACGGCTGCGAGATCCTCCTGCGCGCGAAGCACGCCGCCTCGCTCGGCCTGCCCGGCGGCGTCGACGACGAGGCAGTCTACCGCGAGCGCATCGTCGAGAGCCTGCGCGCGGACCGCCCCGCCATCGCCCTGGGCCTCCACGGACCCCCGGCGCCGTGCGTGATCGCGGGCTACGACGACGGTGGCGAGACCCTTCTCGGCTGGAGCTTCCACCAGGACGAGGCTGAGGGGCTCGAGACCGAGGAGCCAGGCTACTTCCGCAAGCCGGCCTGGTTCGCCGACCTCCAGGGCCTGATCCTCCTCGGCGACCCGCGCGAGCGGGCCCCGCGTGCGGCAGTCTACCGCGACGCTCTCGCGAACGCGCTCCGCAAGCTCCGCACGACCTCCGTCCGCGGCGTGCCCGCGGCGCAGGAAGCCTATGCCGCGTGGCGCGGCGATCTCGCCGACGAGGGCATCCTCCTGGCGCTCGGCAGCGCCCTGCGCGAGAAGGTCCTCGAGTCGCACGACGGCGCCGGCGGCCACATCGCCGAGGCCCGCGCCTGGGGCCACATCTTCCTGCTCGCCGCCGCCGAGGTCCTGTCCGAGGCGCGCTCCGAGCTGTCGGAGGCCTCCTGCCGGTTCGAGGCGATCCACGACCTCGTCTGGCGCCTGTGGCAGACGCTCCCCCACGGCGACCTCCAGGCCCGCGTCGCGCGCATCGCGCGACCGGAGGTGCGCGAGGATCTCCGCCGCATCGTTGCCTATTTCCGCCTGCAGGACGCCCGCGCCGCGGCGCACATCGAGCGGGCTCTCCTCCGGGCCGGTGTGAGCCCCGACGAACTCCCGGCGGCTTCGCCCGAGGAGGAAGAGCTGGTGCGCGCCGCCGAGGCGCGCATCGCCGCCGGTCTCGGCGAGCCCGAGTGCTTCGGCCGCCAGGGGACCGACGGCGCCTGGGTCCGAGACGTCCCCCCGCTCGCGGCAAGCCCTGCCGACGGCTTCGCGGCGGCCCTCGCGGCCGCGCTCGCCCCCACCCGGCGCCCATGCCCCGAATCCGAGATCGCCGAGTGGCTCGCGGCAGTCCCCCCGAGCGCCGGCATCGCCGCCCGTGCCGCCGCCGTCTCAGCCGCGAGTGGCCTCGCGCTGCGTGTGGAGGGAGCGGGCACACTCGACGCGGCCGAGCGCGAGCGGCTCGGGACCGACGCGTTCCTCGCGCTCAACGAGGCGCTCCCCGTCGTGGTCGGTTACGAGGGCGGCTTCGCGGTCGCCTACGGTTACCACTGCTGGAGTGGCTCCCTCTTCCTCCGCGTCGCCGGCCGTGAGGAGACCCTCCGCGTTCCGCCGAGCGATCCCGCCCTCACCGGCCCGTTCGTCTTCCTCGGGTAGCGAGCGATCGGGCGGCGCCGCGAAGGCGGCGTGGGGCAGCGCCCTGGTGTGAGACGGGGGCGGGCTGTTACTCGACCTTCTGCCCGCACTCGGGGCAGAACCTCGCGTTGTCGTCGAGCTTCGCGCCGCAGCCCTCGCAGTTCTCCGGTCTCTTGAGCGAGGCGCCGCACTCGGGGCAGAACTTCGAGTTGCCGGAGAGCGGGGCCTCACACTTGGGGCAGTTCGCGCGGATCCCCTCGCGCCAGTACTCGGTCGCGAGCTTCTTGTCTTCCTCCGCCATCGCGGCGTGGGCCCAGATCTGCTGGACCGACTCGTTGGCCTGCGCGGCCGCCATCTCCACACCGAGATCGGGCGCGCAGTTCTTGCACAGGCCCTTCTTCTCGTTGTAGCAGCTCGCCCGGCAGACCCAACTCGAGCACCGCGGGCACTGGAAGAACTCCGGCTTCAGCTCGGCCACGGCCCGCTCGAACGCCGCGTCGCGCGCCTTCTGCCACTGGGCCGACTTCACGCGTTCGCCGACGTCGGCCGCCCGCCCGAAGACCCCACCGAAGAGGCTGCTCGCGCCGTCCAGCACGCTGGTGACCGTCCCCGTCAGCCAGGCCTCGAACCGCGTCCGGAAGCCGGAGCCGCACCGGTCGCAGTGGAACTCGAACTGGAAGCCCTTGTCGGTGCAGTGGTCGCCGTAGTTGCGCACGAACTGAATGGCGTCGGGCATTGCGTGTCTCCTTACGTGTGTGTCCCAGCCCTGGCGGATCCCCCCCCGGGGCCGACCCGGTAGGGTTCGACCTCGCCCGCCCTACTCCTCCCAGCGGGCCGGCAGCTCGCGCATATGGCCCGTCGCCCGCACCTTCGAGGCGAAGTCCTGGTACGCCCGCTCGACCTGCTCCGGCGTGAGGCCGGCCTCCGCGGCCGCCTCGGCCGCGGCAACGCGGCGCTCCCAGGCGCACAGCAGCAGGTCGAGCAGCTCGAACGGCAGGGCGAAGAAGAACTCCTCCTGGCTCTGGGCCGCGCTGTAGGTGTCCGAGCTCGGTGTCCGGGCGATGATCTCCTCGGGCACGCCGAGGTAGCGCGCGAGCTGGTACACCTGCACCTTGTAGAAGCTCTCGAGCGGAAGGCAGTCCACGCCGATGTCGCCGTACCGCACGCTGAAGCCGAGGAGGTACTCGTCGCGATTGTGTGAGCCGACGAACGCGTAGTTGAGGCGCTCGGCGTGGTAGTAGCCCCGCGTCATCCGCGTCCGCTGCTTGAGGTTCGAGGCGGCGACCACCTGCAGGAAATCCGCCGTCGAGAGCCGCGCCCGCACGCTCTCGCCCGTCGGGCTCTCCGCCTCGACGTAGTAGACGTTCAGCCGGCTCGTCTCGAGCAGCCCCTCGCCCAGCACCAGCTTCGCCCGCCAGCCCCGGCCGTAGCCGGGCACGGCACGCGCAAAGGCCGCGTCGCGCTCGCTGTAGCAGCGGTGCGCCTCGAGCGCCCCGGTGATCTCCTCGACCTCGAGCGGGACGCCGGCCGTCTCGACCAGCGTCCGAGCATACGTCAGGCTCTCCGGGCTCGACTCCTTCTCGGGTAGCGCGAGCGCGAAGATCCGCTCCGGACCGAACGCGCGCACCGCCAGCGCGAACGTCACGGCCGAGTCGATGCCCCCGCTGACGCAGACCACTGCCCCGCGGCGGCGGAGGCCCCGGCCCACGGCCTGCCGCAGCCACCCGGTCAGCCGCTCGACCACGGCCGGGCAGTCGAGCGTCAGCGCGTCCCGTGTGAAGCCCATGGTCAGGCCCCTTCCCCGCGCTTGCGGCCGACGTAGGCCGTCATCCGCGCGATCGAGTCCAGGTTCGCGGGCACCATCTCCTCGTCCTCGACGGCGATCCCGAAGGTCTTCTCGAGGAACGCGATGATCTCCAGCACCCCGGTGGAGTCGACGTAGCCCGCGCCGAGAAGCGAGGTCTCGGCCGTGAGCCCCGTGTCCTCGGCGCCGTACAGGAAGCTCTCGATCACGAACTCGCGAATGGTCTGTGCGGTATCCACGCGCCTCGCCTCTCTGCTCGTCCCGCCCTAGCTCCCCCGTGCCCGAAGCCAGCGCGTCAGCGTCTCGATCAGCGCGGCTCGGGCCTCCACGCCCGTAAAGTTGTGGTCGCCCCGCGCGATCTCCGCGCGCTCGTGCGCGCAGGCGTACCGCCGCTGGCGCAGCGCCTTGCCCACGTACTCCGCCTCGTACTTCAGCCGGTTGTCGTCCCACTCGCCCAACACGATGAGTATAGCCCGCTTGCGCGCGTGGCACCGCGCAAGCGATTCCACGAGCCGCAGGTTCAGGAACGGATGCACCTTCCTGCCTCCCGCGAGCCGGGACCGCGCGACATCCGCGAGAGCCCGCCCGATCTTCCGCCAGTCGCTCCGCAACGTGATCAGCCGCCACAGCGAGCGCCCCCTGAGCAGCTTCGGCACCAGCGCCTGCACGTACGCCTCGCCGAAGACGGCCCCGCCCCGCTGGCCGCTTTCGTCCACGTCGGTCAGCATGAACTGCGGGTTGAGCAGCAGACAGCCGGCCGCGGTCGGCTCCTGCGCCGCCGCCATCGCCGCCGTCACTCCGCTCCCGCAGAGCCCGAGCGGCGCCACGCTCCCGGCCCCCGTCTCGCGCCGCAGCCAGGCGGCCGCCACGAGGATCTCCGGCAGGTGGAGCCCCTCCTCGAGCTGCCGGAACGCCGCCCAACGCGTCGACGCCGCGAGCGCCCCGTCGGCCTCGCCGAGCCCCGAGAGATCGACCCGCAGCACCGGCCACCCCGCCGTGGCGAGCGCGCGGGCCAGCACCGTGTACAGCCCGCCCGGCCCGCTCCGCCCGACCACGCCCGCCGGGAGCATCAGCACCGCCGGACCGGGAGCCGCCCCGGCCGCCGGCGTGTGCAGTACCCCGCGCAGCGTGGACCCCTCCGCCTCGAACGCCACCAGCCGCTCGGTGCAGCCGTTTGCCCGCGCGACGCTCCCGACGGCGCGCTTCCCTCCGCTCGGCGGCACACCCGCGCGCGGCAGCGGCCCCGGCGGCGCCGGCGCAACCCACTCGAGCACGAGGTCGCGCAGCTCGGGTCGGGCCGGCCGCCACGCCTTCGGTTCCTTCCAGATCGACTCGTCGAAGAGCAGCACCTCGCGCTCGACGCCGTCCGCGTCGACCCGCGTGTCGCTCAACAGCTCCCCGAGCCGCGGACCGCCATCCTCCGGCTTCCCCCGCCCGCGCTCCGTCATGCGGACGACCAGGGTCGGGCAGATCCGCTCGGCCCCCGGCTCCACCGCGCCGCGTTCGAGCGTCTCCTCGTACAGGCGCGCCGACAGGGGATAGCCGTACACCTCGAGCGCGCGGCCCGCCGCCAGTTCCTCCTGCATCGCGGCCCGGTTCATGGTCACCGCGCCGCACTGCACCGTCTGCTGGGTGACCTTGCCACGCAGCACCTCGCCCAGGAAGGCCCCGACCTCGAACACGGGGTCGATCAGCACCAGCCGAGCCACCTCGGGACACCGGCTCGCCGCGAGCCGCGCGAGCGCCGCCCCCCAACGGCCCCCCAGCAGCGCGATCTCGCCCGGCACGGCGGCCCGCAGCACCGCCAGCTCGAGCGCGATCGCCGCCAGCAGGTCCCCCTCGCCCAGCTCCGCCGCGTCCCCCGTCGAGTCGCCCGTTCCCGGGTAGTCGAACCGCAGCACGCTCACCCCCGCCTCGGCCAGGTCGCGCGCCAGCGCCACCAGCACGGGGCGGGCGAACTGCTCCTCCTGGAGGAGCGGGGGGCAGAACAGGAGACCGGCGCCCGTGTCTCGGTCGGCCGAGGCCGGGTGCCACGCGGTCGCCAGCGCGACGCCCGCGCCGGCCTCCAGGTAGAAGGACTCCTGCCGCAACATGGTGCTCGTGCCTGCCCCTTCGCCCGCGCGCCCGGCGGTGCGTCGTCAGCCGCTCGCGAGCATCCGACGCGCCTCCTCGAGCTTGGCGAGGCTGCCGATGTCCACGCGCGCGCCCTCTGGGCGCCAGGCCAGCACCGCGACCCGCGTCGCCAGCCACGCGCACAGGTGGCCCGGCGCGTCCGGGTTGCCACCATCCGCGAGGTACGCCGGAACCAGCTCCAGCGCCTCCTCCGTGTAGGCATACAGGGGCGGCGTCACGAGGTTGGAGAAGGGCGTCTGGGGCTTCTCGACCATCTTCACGATCCGGCCCGTCTCGTCGAGCAACACCCCGCCCGCCGCGCGTTGCGCCGCCGGGTCGTCCTCCCGCATCACACAGACCTGGCAGAGGCCCGTCCGGTCCAGCGCCTCGGCGATCCCCGTGACGGGGAAGGTGTACAGGTTGTCCGAGGCCAGGAGCACCGAGGCCTCCCGACCGCGCCGCGCGAGCAGCCACTCGAGGTCGCCGGTCGCTCCGAGCCGCTCGGCCGGCGTTCGCACCCCGTCGGAGAACAGCTCGCACGGCGTCGCCGGAGCGTGCTCCGCCAGCCACCCCGCGTACTGCGCCTCGAACAGCCCGTTGGTCACCACCGCGATGCGCTCGATCAGCGGGTGGCGGTCCAGGTCGCCGAGCAGCTCGCCCAGCACCGTCCGCCCCCCGAGGTCCATCAGCCCCTTGGGCGTCGTCCGCCCAACCTCACCCATCCGCGTGCCGAAACCCGCGGCGAGCACGATCGCTCGCATCGCGACTGCTCCTTCCGTGCGCTCGTGGCCTCAGGCGATCCAGCGCAGGCCGGCCGACGGCGCCGAGACCACCGCGAACGCGTGGCCGGCGTGCGGCGCCCCACTCCGGCGGTACCGCTCGACGGCCCGATCGGCCGCCTCGGGCGCGCGCTCGGCGTCGGCGACCGCGATGCAGAAGCCGCCGAAGCCGCCCCCCGCGAACCGGGCGCCGTACACCCCCGGCGTATCCTGGAGGATCCGTGCCAGCGTCGCCAACTCCTCCGTGCCCGTCTCGTAGTTCTCGATGCTGCTGCGCGACGACTCGGTCGCGCAGCGCCCGAACTCCTCCAGATCGGACGCCCGCCACGCCGCCAGCGCCCGGTCCACCCGCTCGCATTCGGTGAGGAAGTGGCGCGCCCGTCGGCCAAGGTCGGCCGGGAGGTCGCCCAGGTGGGCGGCGATCAGCGCACGGGGGAGATCGCCGAGGCGATGGACCTCGCTCCCCCAGCCCGCCGCCGCCGCGAGCTGGGCCGCCGCACGGCGGCACTCGTCGGTCCGGTTGTTGAAGCCGGTCGAGACGAGCGAGCGCTTCAGCCCCGAGTACACCGCGACGATCGCGACCCGCGGGCCCGGCTCAACCGACACGGACCCCGTCGCGCAGTCGAGCACCACCATGTGGTCGGCGCGCGCGTTCGCGATGACCGTCGGATCCATCAGCCCGCACTTCACGCCGACGTACTCGTGCTCGATCCGCACCGCCGCCCGCGCGAGTTCCGCAGGCTCCGCGCACCCCTGCGCGACGTCACCGAGCGCGGAGAGCAGGGCCAGGGAGAACGCCGCGGAGGAGCTGAGGCCCCCCGAGGGCAGGCTGCCGGCAACCACACCGGCCAGACCGCCTGCGGCGGGAGCGGCGAGGTCGATCGCGCCGCGCACGAACGGCGCCCACGGGACTCCGTCACTCTCAGGCGCTCCGGGTCCGATCGGCAGCGCGACCGCACCCGGCAGATCGGCGCTGGTCAGCCGCACCACCGGCTCCTCGATCGCCCGGTAGCCCAGGGCCAGGCCCTGGCCGAGCGCGAAGCCGGTGATCGTGCCGCCCTGGTGGTCGATGTGGGCCCCTACGAGGCAGGCACGGTAGGGGGCGAAGACGATGCGCTCGACCGGCGCGCCCAGACTGAGCGCGGCGTACTGGGCCTCGCTGAGAGAGTCCGCGACCGCGGCAGACTCGGCCACCGCACTCCTCCGTTCGTGCCGTCCATCTCGCTCGACGACCCGCTCGAGCGGCTCCCGAGAGCCCGTGCAGGCGCCAGCGGCGAGCGGCCGTCTGTCGAGTGCTCGTCCTTCCGCTCGCCCTGAGCGGTTGTCGCTCTTCGCTCGTGCGCGCGAGAACGTACGGGAACTGCTCTAGCTCGGCTCCGTCGCCTCATCCGCGAAGGCCTCCTCGGCCGCCGGCAGCGCCCAGAGTAGCAGAAGCACGACCCAGAGGATACGGTGGTGGATCACGTCGTGCGAGGTCCCGTACGCGCAGAGGCCGAGGAGGCACGCGAGGTGCCGCGTGAACAGCGACCGGTCGACGCCCTCCGTGGCGTCCATCCCGCGGACGCCCCGCAGTACGCTCATCCCGAGCAACGCGGCGAGACCCACGAACCCCAACACCCCCCGCTCGGCCAGGGTCGTCGCGAACTCGTTGTGGCCGCCCCAGCCGACGAGGTGTGCCTCCCGCTGCCGCGTGCCCAGCAGGCCCGCCCCCTGCCCGAGAAACGGCGACTGCCGCCACACCTCGAGCGTCGATCCCGTGTTGTGGATCCGATCGGTCACCGAGCTGCGGAAGTCGCGTCCGGGGAAGACGGAATCGGCGAGCGGCGCAAGCGGCAGCGCGACCGCCGGGACCAGACTGACAAACACCAGACCCCCGAGCATCGCCCCGGCCGCACCCGTCAGCAGCAACCCACGCCAGGGCCCCGGGCTCCGCGCCATCCAGCCCACGGCCAGCCACGCCGCCGCCGCCGCCAGCGCCAGCACCCCACCGAAGCTACCGGTCATGGTGAACGCCACCAGTACCGCCAGCCGCCCGACGAGCCCCGGCACCAGGCTGCGCGCCCCCCAGCCGAGCGGCAGGTACAGGAACCCCGCGAACAGGAAGGCCGAGGTCATGTTCGGGTTCTCGAACGTGCCCGCCGCGCGATACTCGGTCGGCGCGATCAGCAGCGCCAGAAGCGGCAGCCGGCGCAGGACCGGCGCGAACACCACCGTCAGCGCGGCCAGCGTCAGCACCCAGCCCACCAGGTGCGCCGTCCCCGCGTGGCCGGCCAGCCGTCGGACCGTCGCCGCGCCCAGCGCAGCCCACCAGAACAGGTACGCCAGCTTCAGCACCGTCGCGAACGCCTCGCCCGCGCCGGTGGCGAACAGCATCGGCGTCAGGCCGCTGATCAGCATCAGCCAGATGCCGATCCACACCGCCGCCGGCACCCGCACGCGACGCGACATCCCCCCGCACATCATCAGGAGGATCCCCGCGACCGTGAAGATGTCGGCCGGCGTCGTCCCGAACGGCCACTTCGGGTAGTTCAGGATGCACCCGAACAGCGACACCACCAGCCCGGCACGCGCCAGGCGGTCGTAGCCGGTCAGCCGATCGCCCGCGTCGCGCCGGTCGCGGAGGGAGCCGATGTCCGGGAGGTCTACCGCGCCCATCGCGGATCCCTCGGCCTCAGACGCCACGCCATCCGACCCGTCGCCATCTTCCGGTAGGCGACCGCCGCCGCGAACAGCCCGGGCGCGAGGCGCGCCAACCGTGCGAGAGCGCGGTTCCTCCGCGACCCGTGCGGCTCGCGGAGACACTCCTCGAGCGCCGGCATCGCGTCGCGTGCGCTCCCGGCAGCGATGGCCCGATAGGCGTAGTTGAGCAGGTGGTGCTGGCTCAGCCGGCCCAGCTCGCTCGGGTCGACGGCAGGGGCCGTCCCCTCCTCCGAGGCCTTCCGCCAGTGGCGGAACACCTCCAGCGCCACGGGTGCGGCCGCGTACGAGCGGGCGTCGTACCGGTAGACCACGAGCGGCCTCTCGATGAGCGCCACCGGCCGGCCCAGCGCGGTGGCCCGCAGCCAGAAGTCCCAGTCCTGGCACTTGGGCAGAGCCGTGTTGCAGCCGCCCGCCTCGAGGTACCGCGCGCGTGACAGCAGCACCGTCGACCAGCCCGTGAACCGCTCCTTGCGCAGCACCTGCGCGAAGTCGAGCAGCGCCGCCCCTGTGCCCCGGCCGCCGTCGACCACCACGTCGCGCTCCGCGTCGAGCACGTGGGGCCGCGTCGCGATCAGCGCGAGATCGGCGCCTCGCTCACGCCACAGGGCGACCTGCCGCTCGATCTTCTCCGGCAGCCAGCGGTCGTCGGCGTCAACGAAGGCCACCAGCTCGGTCTCGGCGGCCGCGACACCCGTGTTGAGCGCCGTCGCCAGCTTGCGGTTCTCCTCGTGGCGCACGAGCCGGATGGGGAACGGGAAGTCGCCCTCCGGCATCGGGAGCGGCGGGTCGGAGCCGTCGTCCACGAGGATCAGGCAGACCGGCAGCACCGTCTGCCCCGCGACCGACTCCAGCGCCTCGCGCAGGAGTTGGGGGTCCGGGTTGTAGCAGCACGTGATGACTGTCAGCGGAGCCCGCTCTGCCATGGGGTCCGTTCCATCGCTCTCGCCGCCTCTGTGCGGCGCGAGACTACACCCGCTCCGGGATGCGGAAGGCCTCGGGCAGCGTGCGCCCGTCCCCGCCACGGCGGAGGTACGAGTTCGCCTCGTCGTCGCCGACGAAGGCCTCCTGCACCGGGTCGAACGTGAGCGCCCGCCGCAGACGGTACGAGATCATCGCGAGATGGCACAGCGCGGAGGAGAGGTGACCCTCCTCGATCTCGGCGTTGAGGTCCTCGATGCGCCGCGAGCGGACCGCGCCGATCCAGTTCGCGAAGTGATCGTCCGCGCCCGGACCGCCCACCGCCGGCAGCTCGCGCCCGGGGTCGTCCTCCTGAACCGTACCCTCGTAGCCGCGGTGGACCTTCCAGCCGTCGCCCTCGCTCATCCAGCCTTCCGAGCCGTAGAACGAGTTGCCGATCCGCAGCCCCTCCTCGCCGTTGCTCGGCAGGCCGCGCACCTCCATCACCAGCATCGTGCCATCGTCGTACTGGTACTCGGCCACTTGCGTGTTCGGCGTCTCGCCCTGGTCCTCGTACCCCAGCCGGCCGCCCCGGCTGTGGACGTAGCTCGGCAGCCCCTTCGCAAGGCCCCACCGCGCGATGTCGGCCTGGTGGACGCCCTGGTTGCCGTAGTCGCCGTTGCCGAAGTCCCAGAACCAGTGCCAGTTGTAGTGAACCAGGTTCTCATGGTACGCCTGCTCCGGCGCCGGACCACGCCACAGGTCCCAGTGGAGCGTGGCCGGCGGGGCCTTCGGCGCCCGGTACCCGATCGAACGCCGCGTCTTGAAGCACAGCGAGCGCGCCATGTACACGCTGCCGATCTCGCCCGCGTACAGCCGCCCGATCGCCCGCCGCTTCGCGCTCTCCGAGCGGCTCTGCGTGCCGTGCTGCACGATCCGCCCGTACTTCCGTGCCGCGCTCACCATCTGCCGGCCCTCGTCCAGGCACCACGAGCCCGGCTTCTCGACGTACACGTCCTTGCCCGCCTGACACGCCCAGATCGTCGCCAGCGCGTGCCAGTGGTTGGGCGTCGCGATCGACACCGCGTCCACGTCGTCCGCCGCGAGAAGGTCGCGCACGTCGGTGTAGAAGCGCGGCGCGCCGCCCTGCTTCTCCACAACCGGCTTCGCGCGATCCTCGAACAGCGTCTCGTCGGGGTCGCACAGCG
>CAZRDB010000015.1:0-31089 GCA_964598695.1 uncultured Armatimonadia bacterium | reverse complement strand
GACCCCCGGCACCGCCATCAGCCCCGCGATGTGGGCCGTGCCGCGGCCGTTGATCCCCACCACCGCGACCCGGATCTCCTCGTCGGCCGCCACCGCTCGCCGGCCCGTCGCCAAGCCAGCCGAGGCAGCCAACAGCCCTGCCGTAACGACCCCGGAGCGCCTGAGAAACGCCCGCCGATCGAGCGGCTCCATCTCCCTGCCTCCTCGTCCGATCCGCCCTCCCCCCACTGGGTTCGGCGGCACACCGCGAACGCCTTCCGGCCTCCCCGAACCGCAACCCCCGCCCGGCCGTTTCGTCTCGGGGGAAGGAGGGGCCGCGCCGCCCGGCGAGCGACTCGACGCTCGCTTCGCGCGTGTGCTAACGTGTGATCTTGGGAACGCTGCTCTCGCGCCGCGGAACGCCCGCGTGGCCGAGTTCGGTCCAGCGTGTAGACGGAGGAGACTGCCGCCATGACGATCCGTTGCCCCGACTGTGGACGTACGCACGACGTCGGCGAGGCCGCGCCCGGGACGATCGTCCCCTGCGACTGCGGCCGGCGACTCACCGTGCCCGGCGGCGCCGGAGCCCGTACCCGTGCCGTGCGCCGAGTGACCGATCCCCGCGGCCCCGCCCCCGAGAGCACCCCCGACGAGGAGACCGGCGCGCCTTCCGAGGCCGCCGCCACTCCCGCCGAGGAGCCCGAGGAGCTGGGAGAGGCCCCCGTCCGGGCCCCGATCCCCCCCCGCGGCGCCGTCCCGCCCCGGCCGGCCATCTCGCGCCCGGTTGAGCCCACCGCCGCGACCACCGAGGCCGAGACGCCCGCGGCCGCTCCGCGCCCGATGCCCACCCCGCAGCGCCCGACGATCTCCCGGCCTACCCCGGCGCAGCCGCTCGCCCGCCCGACGCCCGTCGGCTCGACTTCCGGCCCTGCCGACCTCGTCGACGCGGCGGAACCTTTCGAGGGGCCCGCGGTCGGCGAGGACGCGCCCCGTCCCGTCGAGCAGGCCGCGACGCCGATTGCGCCCCTGCAGTACGGACCCAGCGCGCCCGCACCCCCGCCCGGGCAGGAGGCGCGGCAGCCGCTGCCCCCGATCCCCGCACCGCTCGATCGCACCGCCGCCCCCGCGGCCCCCATGCCCGTGCCCGATGGCACGGTGGGCGTCGGGGCGCCGCGCAGCTCGGTCGAGCCCGCCCCCGTACCCTCCGCCCCCCTGACTCCACCGGCGCCGGTCACCCCTCCGGCGCCCGTCACGCCCCCTCCAGCGCCCGCGTTCGATGCCCCGGCCCCCGCGCCGGTCGTCGTCGCCCAGCCGGCCCACGAGCCGGCCGCGTGGAGCGGCGTCACGGAGACCGGGAGCATCGCGGTGCCGGCCGCCGTGGACGCCTACCGAGGCGTCCCCTACCCCGACGGAAGCCCGATGACCGGCCAGCCGATCCGCGCCGTCTACAAGCGCCAGTTGAGCCCGCGCCAGGTCCAGGCCGGCGTCGGCCAAGCGCCACCGACCGCGCCCGGCGTCTAGCCGGACGGAGAGGATGACCGGGTGAGCACGCTTCCGCAGGCCTCCCCTCCGACCGACGCCGCGTCCGAGCAACTCGGGTTCGAGGACGACCAGGGCCTCTACCTGCTCGCCGGACGGCTGCGGATCGGACCGCCGGTCGGCTGGCGCGAGCTGATGCCCTTCGCCGCCACGCTCCTCTCGCTCTCGGTCGTGCTGGGCGGCATGGCCCTGCTCAAACCCTCGCGAGACTACGTCGGCACCCACCAGCAGCTCGGCTTTCCGCCCTGCAGCTTCCGCGCCGTCTTCGGCCTGCCGTGCCCCGGGTGCGGCGGCACCACCAGCGTCGCCTTCATGGTCCACGGCCACCCGGTCGACGCGCTCAAGTCCAACCTCTTCGGCAGCGCCGTCTTCCTCGTCATCGCCGCCACCTGGCTCGGCTGCCTCTTCTCCGTGGTCACGCGCCGGCCGATCGCGCTGCTGCTCGAGGGCCGCGACGCCGCCCGCGTCGTGGCCTACGCGATCGCGTTGATGCTCGTCTCCTGGGTCGTCAAGATCGCCCTCACCCTCCTCTACCCTCCGGGGATCCCGACCTGACCGGAGGCGCGCCCATGGCTTGGGTCTGTCCCCACTGCGGACGCTCACACCCCGAGTCCGACGAGCCGCGCCTCTGCGCCTGCGGCGCGGGACCCCAGAGCCTGAACGGGGTCGCCGACGCCGCCTGGAGCGACGACGACGCCGTTCTCCCCCACGAGGGCGCCGAGACCCCCCCGTGGGCCGAGGAGGCCCCTGCCTCCGAGAGACGGCGGGGTCTCGCCCTCTTCGGCTCCGAGCAAACCCGGTTCGTCCTCTCCTTCGTGATCCCCGGCGTCAGCGTCGGCCTCGCCTTCTTTGCCTGCTGCTGCTGCGGCCCGTTCGCCCCCATCGCCTCCGCCATCGGCGTGACGGTCGGCTGCTCCCTCTACTGGGGCTGCCGGCAGGCCACCGAGGTCGGCCGCTGGATCTACCTCGCCATCGCCGTCCTCGTCTGGCTCGTCGCCGGAGGGGTCGTCGCCGCCATGCTCCTCGGAATGGCCCACCCGTAGGCGAACCGCTCTCCCCTCTCGCTCGTTGTGGCTTCGGGTGGGACGCCGTGTAGCGTGTCGGCCGTCTGGAGGCGACCTCAAGCGATGCAGAGACCAAGCGTGACAGGCAGGGCCCCCTCGGTCTCCCGCCGCCAGGTGTGGGCGCCGCTGGTGGCGCTGTGCTGCCTCGCGGCCGTTCTCCCCGCGCGGGCCGAGGAGTACCGGATCGGCCTCGGCGACGTCCTCGAAGTGCAGATCCTCGGAGAGCCCGAGCTGTCGGTCCCGCCCCCGGGACTCACGACCGGACCCGACGGCGCCATCGTACTCCCCTTCGTCGGACCGGTCCCCGCCGCGGGCAGCACCTGCGAGGAGATCGCCGAACGGATCCGCGCCGCCCTGATCGAGAAGGAGATCCTCCTCGACCCCAGCGTCATGGTCCGCGTCCGCGAGTACCACGCCCAGACCTACAACGTCCTCGGCGCCGTACACGCCCCGGGCAGCTACCCGTTCCGGCCCGGCCTCACCCTCCGCGACGCCATCGCCGCCGCCGGCGGCCTCGTCGAGGCCGGCGATGGAGCGGCCTCACGCACCTCCGCCCGCCTCGTGCGCAGCGACGGTCAAGCCGTTCCGATCCCCCTGCTCGAGGTGCTCACCGGCGAGACCGGCCTCGCGGCCGTCACCCTCGAGCCCGGCGATACCCTGCTGATCGACCGGCGCGGCACCGTCGCCGTCATCGGACAGGTCACCGCACCGGGCGTCATCGAGGTCGATGGCGAGGCGCCCCTCTCCGAGATCATCGCCCGAAGCGGCGGGGTCACGGCGGCCGGCGACCTCGACCGCGTCTCCCTGCGGCGCTCCGACGGCACCTCCGAGGAGGTCGCCCTGCGGACCCTCGCCGCCGGCGCCGCCCAGGGGCCCGCCGTGCGGCCGGGAGACACCGTCTACGTCCCCGAGATCCGCCACGCCAACGTCATCGGCTTCGTGGCCAACCCCGGACCCTACCCCGTCCGCGCCGAGACCCGCGTCAGCGACCTCGTCTCCGCGGCCGGAGGTCCCTCCAGCGGCGGCACCTCCGTCGCCGGCGCCCACTGGTCCCGCGGCGACCTCTCCCGCGTCGTGCTGACCCGGCGCGGCGGCGCCTCCCTGACCCTCGACCTCGCCGCCGTACTGCTGCGCGGCGAGACCCTGCCCGAACTCGACCCCCTCGTCGGGCCCGGCGACTCCGTCTTCGTCCCCGAGGAGCGACTCGAGGTCGCCGTCCTCGGCCACGTCGGCGCCCCCGGCCGCTACGGCCTGCGCCCGGGAGACCGGATCACCGACGCCCTCGCCCTGGCCGGCGGACCCCTGCGCCCCACGGCCATCCCCTCCGCCGAGACCGCCGCCGACCTCGCCCACTGCGTCCTCCACCGCGTCGACGGCAAGTCGGTCTCCCTCGACCTGCAGCGACTCCTCGACCAGCCCAGCGCGCCCGACAACCTCGTCCTCCAGCAGGGCGACACCCTCTTCGTCCCCGAGGCCGATAACCGCGTCATGGTCGCCGGCTACGTCACCACGCCGGGCTACTTCGCCTACCGCCCCGGCGACACGGTGCGCGCCGCCGTCGCCATGGCCGGCGGCGTGCTCGCCAACGTCGGCAGCCAGAACGCCGTCACCGTCCGACACGCCGATGGCGCCGAGGTCGTGCTCGACCTCGCCGCCGGCGACCAGCCCCTCGCCTCCGGCGACCTCATCACCGTCCCCTTCGCCCGGCTCCGCGTCGCCGTGCTCGGCTGGGTCGTCCACCCCGGCGTCTTCGAGTGGCACGAGGGAGACACCGTGGCCGACATGCTCGCCCAGGCCGGCGGACCCGTCATCGAGAACGGCGACAAGTACCGCGCGATCCTCATCCGCCGCACCAAGGGAGCCGCCGCCGGCGAGGCCGGCGCACCGCGCCCGGTCGATGTCCTCACCTCGATCGGCAGCGAGCCCCGGCCCGAAGGCGGTCGAACCACACGGGGGGACTACGAGGTTGTAGACCTCGGCAGGTTCTACAACAAGGGCCAGTTGGCCGGGAACCCGCCGGTGCGGCCCGATGACATCATCTTCGTGCCCAAGTCCGACCACACGAACTACGCGCAATGGCTCGGCAACATCGAGAGCGGACTCGTGATCTGGAACCTTCTGCGTGGGATCTTCTAACCATGAGCCAACTCACTCGGCGGAACGGACAACCGATGGCGCGTGACGCGGAGGTATCGCTGCGCGATATCGTCAGCGTGCTCGCGCGGCGCAGGTACCTCGTCCTCGGGGTCACCGCGTGCTGCGTGGCGCTGGCCTGCCTGGCGACCGGCCACCAGCGCCGCGAAAACCAGGCCGTTGTCACGCTCCTGGACAACACGACGCCGCCCCCCGCCGCCATGGAGCACGTCCCGGCCGTGATCGAGGCGCTCTCCTTCCAGCCCCGCGGCGCGGAGACCCACCGCAAGCTCCTCGAGGATCCGAACCTCGCGACCCGTGCCGCCGAGAAGCTCGGCCTCGCCGCGCCCGCGCTCGGCCCCAAGGCGATCCGCGCGACCGTGGTCGCCGACACCGAGTGCGTCACCGTCAGCCTCTTCGACCCCTCGCCTCAGCGAGCGGCGGAACTCGCCAACGGCGTCGCCAAGCTCTACGTCGACGACTCCGTCGAGCGCGCCCGCCGCGCCGCCCGCACCTCGGCCGAGTACATCGCCAAGCAGCTCGACGAGACCCGCGGCGAACTCGAGCGCGCCGAGGCGTCGGTCCGCGACTACAAGACCGAGCAGCGCGTCGCCGATCTGCCCTCCGAGCTGACCACCTACACCGGGATGCTCGCGGCGCTCGAGAGCCAGGCCGTCACCGCCGAGGCCGACGCCGTCTCCTCGCGCCGCATGGCCGACCAGTACCGCGGCATGCTCCGCCAGGAGAAGCAGACCGTCGTCTCGGCGACCACCGTCGCCCGGAACCCGATGATCGCCGAACTCGACAGCCAACTCAACACGCTCGAGCTGGAGCGGGCCGGACAGGCCGCCAGCCGCGGCACGCAGCACCCCGAGATCAAGCGACTCGACCAGCGCATCGCCGAGACCCGCGAGCGCCTCTCCCGCGCCGTTGCCACCGTGGTCGACAGCGAGGTCAAGTCGACCAACCCGGTCTACACCGGGCTCGTCACCTCGCTCGCCACCGCCGAGGCCGGCGCCCGGGCCGCGCAGGCCCGCCGGCAGGCTCTCGAGGCCGTCCTGCACCGCGAGGAGCAGCGTCTGGCCGCCATGCCCGCCATCCAGGCCGAACTCGCCCGCCGCCAGCGCGATGCCGACATCGCCAGCCAGATGTACCAGTCGCTGGCCCAGCAGTACCACGAGCTGAAGGTCCAGGAGGCCCTCATCAGCCCGACCGTCGAGGTCGTCAGCCCGGCCACCGTGCCGACCGCACCGGCCCGGCCCAGCCTCGCCGTCAACCTCGCGATCGGCCTGCTCCTCGGCCTGCTGCTCTCCGCGATGATCGCCGGCATGACCGAGACCCTCGACGACGCGATCCGCACCTCGTGGCAGGCGCAGGCCGCGATCGGCCTCCCCTCGCTCGCCGTCGTCCCCAAGGCGCTCGTCGGCAACGCGCTCCTGGCAGCCGACGGCTACAGCCTCGAGGTCAGCGATGCCTTTCGCACCCTGCGCACCAACCTCCGACTGGCCGTCCCGAGCGGCACGCCCTCGGCGATGATGATCGCCAGTCCCCGCCGGGGCGACGGCCGCACGACGGTGGCCGTCAACCTCGGCGTCGCGCTCGCCCAGAGCGGCAAGCGGGTCGTCGTCGTCGACGCCGATCTTCGCAACCCCTCGCTCCACCGGCTGCTCGGCGTCGCGGCCTATGCCGGCCTCACCGACAGCCTGCTCCAGACGGCCGACGCCGTCGCCCTCGTCCAGCCGACGCGCGTCCCCGGGCTCTACGCCCTGCCCAGCGGGCCGATCCCGCCCAACGCGACCGACCTGCTCGAGGGCGATCGGATGCGCGCCGTCATCGACTCGCTGCACTCCGCGTTCGACATCGTCATCATCGACTCGTCGCCGGTCGCGCAGGCCCCGGAGGCGGTCGCCCTCGCGACCCTCTGCGCCGCCACCCTCGAGGTGGTCCGCGTGGGCGCCACTCCCATGCGCGTCGCCCAGGGGGTCGCCGACAAACTCGCGCGCGCCGGCAGCCAGCCTCTCGGCTTCATCTTCAACCAGGTGCGGGTCAAGCGGGGCGACCGCTAGGAGACGCACGACGGCACGAACGGCACGTCAGGGACACCGGGCGCGGCGACACGCGCCCACGACGCGTGGAACGAGATGAGCATGGCGGACACGGAGCGGGACAAGAGGAAGGACGCGGCCGGGAAGCCGCTGGTTCTCCACCTCATCCCCAAGCTCGCCGTAGGCGGGGCCACCAAGTGTACGCTCTACCAGGCGGCGCGCACCGCCGCGCTCGGCTACGAGACGATGGTGGTCGCCGGACTCGAGTACAGCGCCGAGGGCACGATGGAGCGCATGGCCCAGGAGCTGGGCGTGCATGTCACGATGCTGCCCTCCTTCCGCAACTCCCTCACCGCCCCGGGCGGCGACCTGTGGACCCTGATCCAGCTCCGCGCCCTGCTCCGCGGCCGCCCCTCGGTCCTCGTCCACACCCACGGCGGCAAGGCCCACTACATCGGCTCCTGGCTCAAGCGGCTCTGCCCGCGCGTCCACCTCGTCCACCAGATCCACGGCTGGAGCTGGGGGGCCGAGTCGGCCGGCCTGCGCGACCGCATGTTGATCGCGGCCGAGCGCTGGGCCGCCCGCAACGCCGAGGTCGTCGGCGTCGTCACCACCCTCGATATCCAGAAGGGCCTCGACCTCGGCATCGGCACCCGCGGCCAGTACCGCCTCATGCGCTCCGGCGTCGACCTGACCGACTTCCGGCCCTGGACCCCCCGCCGCCGGCGCGAGGCGCGCGAGCGTCTCGGCTTCGGCCCCGACGACAAGATCGTCTGCAGCGTCGGCCGCCTCGCTCCCCAGAAGGCGCCCCACCGGCTCGTCGAGCTGGCGCAGGTCATGTCGGCCGACCCGCACTACCGCTTCGTTCTGATCGGCGGTGGCGTGCTCGAGCGCGAGATCCGCGACGAACTCGCCCGCCGCGGCCTGCCCCGCAGGCTCATCCTCGTCTACGGCCACCGCGACAACGTCCCCGAGCTGCTCTCGGCGATGGACCTCGTCCTCCTGCTCTCGAACTACGAGGGGTTGCCCCGCACCCTGGTCGAGGCGCTCGCGATGGGCCTGCCGATCGCCGCCCGCGCCGTCGACGGCGTCAACGAGATCGTCACGAGCCCCCTCATGGGAAGCCTCATCCCGCTCGAGGCCTCCGCCGAGCAGACCGCCGAGATCGTCCGATCCACCGTCGATGAGAGTCGGATGGACGTCGAAGCGGTGCTCGCGCGCCGTCAGCGCGCCGAGGAGTTCGGTCTCCACGCCTCGCTCGAACAGGCCGTCGCCGTCTACCGGGAGCTGCTCGGCCAGTCCGCCCCCTCCGTCGACCTCCGGCCCGTTTTCCTCGAGGACGTCGTCCGCGCGATCGACCTCCTCGCCGAGGACGAGCGCCGCGAGGCGGCGAATGGTCAGCCGGAGAGCGCGCCGGCGCACGCCGAGCGGGCGCCCCGCGACCGTCGGACCGGACGCGACCGCCGCGAAGGCCGTGAGCGCCGCAAGTCCGAGTCGGCCTCGGGCTTCGACCGCCGGAGCCGGATGCGCCGCGCCGCGCGGGAGGCCGCTGCCGATGACCAAGCCGCAGGCGGGAGCCCGGATGGGCAGTGACCAGGGGCGGCACGACGGCTCGGGCGATCCGACGCGCGCCCTCGCCCCCGAGGAAGCCCTCGCCGGCAACGCCGACGCGCAGATCCACCAGGTCAAGCGGGGCGCCGCCGGGATCTTCGGCGGGATGATCGCCGGCCAGGGCATCCGCCTGGTCACCGCGCTCGTCATCAGCCACGGCATGGGCTCGGCCGTCTTCGGCGCCTACGGACTCCTCCTCGGGATCACCCGCGTCACCGACATCTTCGGCCATACCGGCATCGCCCAATCCAACCTGCGGTTCGTCGCCCAGAGCGTCGCCCTGCGCAACGCCAACGGCGTCCGCGCCACTGCCCGCATGACCTCACTGCTCTCGCTCGGCACCGGCCTTCTCGTCGTCGCCGTGCTGTGGTTCGCCGCACCCTTCCTCGTCGGACCCGCCGTCTACAACCGGCCCGAGCTGCTCGTCCCCCTCCGCGTGACCTCGCTCACGGTGCCCTTCACCTGCCTGATGTTCGCCTTCCTCACCGTCTTGCAGGGCGCCGGCCGCGTCTCCCCGATCGTCCTCGTCGGACGCATCGGCGTCCCCGTGCTCGCCATGCTCGGCGCCGGCGTCGTCGCCCTGCTCGGCGGGGGCCTCGCCGGGATCGTCTCGACCAACCTCCTCGCAACCGTCCTCGGCCTCGCCGCCGCCGCCTGGGTGCTCTTCCGATGGCTGCCGGCCCCCGAGCCCGGGCAGCCGCGCGGCGTCTCGCTCCGCCAGATCGTGAGCTTCTCCTTCTCGATGGTCCTGCTCTCCGGCTCCCACCTCGTGCTCGCCCAGGCCGACATGCTCATCCTGGGCCACTACGTCACCGAGGCCGAACTCGGCTGGTACTTCGCCGCCGTCCGCGTCGCCGCCATCATCGCCTATCCCATGTCGGCCATCAGCGGCGCCTTCAGCCCCGCCGTCTCGGCCATGGCCGCGAAGGGCGATCGCGAGGGGCTGCGCACCCTCTTCGCCCAGACCACCCGCTGGTCGACCGGGATCTCCTTCCTCGCCCTCGGGATCGTCGCCATCGCGCCCGAACTCGTCCTCCGCGCGTTCGGCCCCGACTTCCCCGCCGGCGCGGCGCCGCTCGTGATCCTCAGCCTCGGCCAGCTCGTCAACTCCGGCACCGGCTGCAACGCCCCCATGCTCACCATGACCGGCCAGCACCGCCTCGCCGTCGGCACGAGTTGGGCCGCCTCCGCACTCCTCGTCGCGGTGCTGCCCTTCGCCTGCGAACGGTGGGGCGACATCGGCGCCGCCGCCGCTGTCGTGCTCGTGACCGGTCTCAACAACGTCGTCCGAGAGATCTGGATCTGGATCCACCTGCGGATCCACCCGTACGACCGGCGCTTCTGGCTGAGTCTTGCGGCGACCGGCCTGCTCCTGCTCGCACTCGCCACCGTCGCCCGCCGGGACAGCTCCGGGATGGGCCCGATCACCCTGGCCGCACTCGCCGTGTTCGGACTCGGCTTCGCCGCCGTCGCGCGCTACGGCTGGATGGAGGGGCTGGCCCAGGGGCTCCGTCGGCGGCCGCGGCCCGCACCCGGGGAGGCCGCACTCCCGGTCGATTAGGACGCCCGGGCCCGGAGGGCCCGCGGCGCAGGAACTGGAGGTGTCCGGCGTGTCCGACCCGATCCGCGTGCTCCACGTTCTCCATCGGCTCCGTCGTGCCGGAGCCGAGATGCGCACGCTCGAGCTGATCGAGAGCGTCGGCCGTGAGCGCTTCCACTGCGACATCCTGCTCGACTCGGGCCAGGAGGCCGAACTCGACCCCCAGGCGCGCCAACTCGGATGCCGGCTCTGGTACTTCCCCCGCGGCCCGCGGTTCGGCGCCCGCCTGCGCGGCCTGCTCCGCGCCGAGCACTACGGCGTCGTCCACTCGCACGTGGGCTACACCTCGGGCGCGCTGGTCGCCCATGCCGAGTCCGCCGGCGTCCCCGTCCGCATCGCCCACCTGCACAACTCGCGCCTCAGCGCCAGCCTCAGCCTGCCCCGCCGGGCTCGCGCCTCCTGGATGCGCACCCTCATCCAACGCCACGCGACCGACATCGTCGCCGTCTCGCGCGGCACCCTGGAGAGCGCGTGGCGGAGCGACTGGGCGAGCGATCCGCGGTGCCGCGTCGTCTACGACGGCCTCGATGTGACCCCCTACGCCCAGCCCGTGGACCCCGCCGCCGTCCGGGCCGATCTCGGCCTGGAGCCGACCGCGCCGTTGCTGGTCCACGTCGGCCGCGTACATCCGCAGAAGAACTACGAGTGGGTGGTGGAGGTGTTCGCGGCCGTGGCGGCCGAGCGGCCCGCGGCGCGCCTGGCGCTCGTGGGCGACGCCGACGGACCGGCCGGCGAGCCCGTTCGGGCCCGGATCGACCAACTCGGGATCCGATCCGCCGTCATCCTCACCGGGATCCGCAACGACGTCCCACGCCTGCTCGGGAGCGCCGACCTGCTCCTGTTCCCCTCCCGCTGGGAGGGACTGCCCGGTGTCGTCCTCGAGGCCTGCGCCGCCGGACTCCCCGTGCTCGCGAGCGAGATCCCCGGCGTGCCCGAGATCGCGGAGCACTTCCCGTCCGTTCACACGCTCCCGCTCAGCGCACCGGCCGCGTGCTGGGCCGAGCGGGTCTGCGCGCTCCTCGATGCCGGACGGCCGGCCGAACCCGGATGGCGGAGCTGGGACCGCACGCCCTTCTCCATCGAGGCCTGCGCCCGAGCGATGGCCGCACTGTGGGAGCGCGCGGGGGAGGCACGCGATGTCTGAGCCGACCGGCGCGCGCGTCGCCCTGCTGGGCGGCACCTTCGACCCGATCCACTACGGCCACCTGTTCGCGGCCGAGGCGGTTGCGCAGGCCCTGGCGCTGGAGCAGGTCCTGTTCGTCCCCGCCGGCAGCGCCCCGCACAAGGAGCCCGGCGCCGTCTCGCCGGCGCGCGACCGGCTCGCGATGGTGGCGCTGGCGCTCGAGGGCAACCCACGGTTCGCCGTGAGCGACCAGGAGCTGCGGCGCGAGGGCAAGTCCTACACGATCGACACGGTCATCGCCCTCGAGGGCCGGTGGGGCGCCCCCGTGACCCTGATCCTCGGTGTCGACGCCTTCCTGCTGATCCGCACCTGGATGCGCTGGGAGGAACTGCTCCGGCGCGTCCGGCTCGTGCTGGTCTCACGCCCGGGCTACACCGACGACGATGCGCGCCGCCTGGCCGAGGAGCTGGCCGTCCCCATCGAGAGCTGGATCGAGGACCTCGGCGTGGCCGTCTCGAGCAGCGCGCTCCGCGCGCGCGTCGCGGGGGGGCTCCCGATCCGCTACCTCACGCCCGACGCGGTCATCGCCTACATCGCGGACCACGGGCTCTACCGCGCCGGCTAGGCGGGCTCCCCCGTCGAGCCCGCAGCGGTCTCGTGCGTCTCGGCCGGCGCCTCGGGCTCGGGCGTCGGGGCCGGAGCGGGCGCGGAGGCGGCCGGCTGCGAGGTCGGCGTCGAGCCCACCCGAAGCCCGTCACGCAGGTCGCGATCGGCATTCTGGAACTCGCTCACGAGGTCACTCGTGCCCCGGCGGAACTCGTTGACCGCACGGCCCATCCCGCGCGCCATCTCGGGCAGCTTCTTCGCGCCGAACAGCAGGAGCACCACGAACAGGATCATCAGGATCTCGGGGGTACCGAGCGAGCCGAACAACACGATCAACCCCTTCAGCAGTCCCCACCGGACCCCGCCCGCCCTCGGCTTCCACTATACCGCTCCCGCACGCGGAAGTCCCTTCCCGCGCCAAGACCCTCGCGCATCGGCTTCCCGATGGCTCCCCGGTCGGGTAGAATCGTACGGGCCCTGGGGACCGGGTTGCCGAGCGACCCCGCACCCGGTGAGGGGACCGCGAGGCCCGGAGGAGCATCCCCCGTGCACGGACTCGAGCGGCTCGGCCCGCTTGCGCCGGAACAGCTAGAGGACACGCCCCCGCCCCGGCGCCGCCGGCGGCGCCTGTTCGAGGGCTGCCTGTGGCTCGTCTGCCTGTTCGCGATCGCCGTCACCGTCGGCGCCGTGCACGACCGGCTCGTCCCGACCGGCCCGCGCTGGCTCCGCGCCGTGCCCTCCGTGCCCTGCCTCTTCGGAGACCCGTTCGGCGGCAGACGAACCCTCGCCCTGCTGCTCGTCGGCACCGACCAGGAGGGGCGCCTGACCGACACGATCATCGTCGCCCTGATCGACCGCAAGACCAAGCGCATCGGCCTTCTGTCGTTCCCGCGCGACCTCTACGTCAAGACCCCCGACGGCCCGTCGTGCAAGATCAACGAGGTCCTGAGCCGCCACATGAACGGCAAGCGCGACCTCAAACAGGGCCTCGCCTACCTCGTCAAGACCATCCGGCAGGACTTCGGGATCGCCGTCGACGGTTACGCGCGGATCGACGTCAAGGCGTTCCAGCAGGTCGTCGACGCGGTCGGCGGCGTCGACCTCACCGTGCCCAAGGGGCCGACCGGAAACGGGCTCCACTACCGCGACTCCTCGCAGAACCTCCACATCGACCTCAAGCCCGGCCCCCAGCACCTCAACGGCTACCAGGCGATGGGCTTCGTCCGATGGCGGCAGGACAACGCCCACCGCGGCGACGGAGACATCGGCCGGACCCAACGGCAGCAGGCGTTCCTCAAGGCCGTCACCGCCAAGGTCGCCGAGCGGATGAAGGCGAGCAAGCTCGCCGCGACCAAGACCGCCGTCGAGATGGCCGGAATCGCCTACCGAAACGTCACCACCGACCTGAGCCTCAGTCAGGTACAGGCGATCGCCTCGATGGCCCGAGAGGTCGATCGCGGCGGCCTCGTCGCCAAGACCGTGCCGACCGGACCGGGCCGCATGGCGCGCGGCATGTTCATCTTCGACCCCGACCCCAGCGCCACCCAGGCCGCGGTCAAGGAGATCCTCGCGCAGCTCGCCGTCGAGAAGACGCCGTAGGGCCGATTCCGCGCTCGACGGTCCGGGCCGGAGGGTCCGGGGCAAAGCGAGAGAAGACAACACCAGCGAGGAAGGAGGGTCCGGCCGAGATGGCGTCGATCGAGGAGCAGCTTCAGAACGAGAGACCGTCGGCCCGCGGCGTACGCCGCCCGCGCCGGAGACGCTTCCTCGCCTCCGAGGCCCTCGTCTGGGTCCTCTGCCTCGCCGCCACCGCGGTCACCCTAAACGCCGTCCGCGACGCGCTCGCCAACCCGCCCCAGAACGCGACGGGCGGCGCCGCGGGATTCGCGGCCAGCGATTCGGTCGACCCCTTCCACGGCAAGACCACCGTCCAGTTGCTCCTCGTGGGCACCGACCAAGAGGCCGGCCTCTGCGATACCATCATGGTCGCCTTCATCAACCGGCGCACCCAGCGGATCGGCCTGTTCTCGATCCCGCGCGATACGCTGGTCGAGCTGTCGAACGGCGAACACTGCAAGATCAACGCGGTGCTCAACCTGACCGAGGGCTCCAAGCACGACATCGCCAAGGGCCTGGTCGCGCTCGAGAAGTCGGTCAACCAGCTCCTCGGCATCCGGATCGACGCCTACGTCCGGATCGACGTCAAGGCGTTCAAGGAGGTCGTCGACGCCATCGGCGGCGTCGATGTCACCGTCCCGCCCGGCCCGCACGGCAACGGCCTGCACTACGACGACCGCGAACAGCACCTCAACATCCACCTCCAGCCCGGACCCCAGCACCTCAAGGGCTACGACGCCATGGGCTTCGTCCGCTGGCGCAAGGACAACTGCCCGCAGGAGCACTGCTCCGACGGCGCCGGGGCCGCGGGCGACGGCAGCCGCATGAAGCGCCAGCAGCAGTTCCTCCAGGCCGTCACCTCGGCCGTCGCCGGCAAGCTCCGCGCCAACAAGCTCGAGGCGACCAAGACCGCCCTCGACCTGGCGCGGATCGCCTGCCGCCACCTCACCACCAACCTGACCCTCGGCCAGGTGCAGGCGATCGCCCAGATGGCCCGCGCCGTCGACGTGGCCGGCATCGACGCCCAGAGCGCCCCTCTCGCCCGCAGCAACACCGACAGCGCCCACGGCTTCTACTACATCCTCGACGAGGCCCAGGCCGGCGAGGCCGTCCGCAACATCGTCACCGACCTCGGCCGCACCAAGCCCCTCTCCAAGATGGCCCGCATCGAGGTCCTCAACGCCTGCGGCGCGCCGGAGATCGCCGCCAAGTGCCAGCGCCAGCTCGCCCAGATCGAGTTCCGCGTCGTGCGCTCCGGCAACTACACCGATGAGGCCGGCAACGTGCAGTTCGGCCACGAGACCAGCACCATCCGCTGCGTGCCCCAGTTCGCCGAGGCCGCGTCCGAGATCAAGAAGAACCTCGGCCTCCCCGAGGTGGAGGTCCGCACCGACCTCCCCGAGTCCTCGGACGTCGATGTGGTCATCACCCTCGGCCGCGACTTCGCCGGCACCAAGCGGAGCGACTAGACCCACCCATGATGGAGGAGCCATTGAGTCAGCAGCCGCTCGAGCGGGCAACGCGGATCTGGATCGAGGCCGACAAGCGCAAGGCGCAGGATCTGGTCCTCCTCGACGTGCACAAGCTCACCGTGATCTGCGACTACTTCGTGGTCTGCAGCGGGCGCTCGCTCACCCACATCGAGGCGATCGCCGAGGGAATCCTCGAGGGCGCAGAGGACCACGGCATGCGCGTCTCGCGCAAGAGTTCGCTCAAGGACGCCAAGTGGGTGGTCCTCGACTACGATGACGTCGTCGTCCACATCCTCGCCGCCGACGCGCGCTCGTACTACGACCTCGAGGGCCTGTGGTCACAGGCCGAGGAGATCCACCTCGAGATCGAGGAGACCGAGGACGCGGAGGCGGGGATGGCGAGCGGGGGGTAGAGTGCCGTGGCCGATGAGTCGTCCGAGTCCTCGCCGGTGGAGGGCGTTCTGCTCGACGCGAGCCTGGCACGGGGGCGCGGCGACCACAAGCGGGCCTTGGCGCTGCTCGAGGCCGCCGACGCGCTCTCGCCCGACGACCCGCGCGTGTACGACATGCGCGGCGACGTCTTCCGGGACCGCGGCCAGTTCGAGCGGGCGGCCCAGGCCTACCGCAAGGCCCTGGAGCTGGACCCGGCGCGCGCCGAGACCGAGGAGAAGCTCGGCCTCGCCTCCCTCGGGCGGCTGCACGATGCCGAGATGACGGCCCGGGTCGGCCGGGCCTCGACCTTCACGGCCGACGAGCTGCGCCACCGCTCGCAGACGGCGATGCTGCTCACCCTGCTCTGCCCCGGCCTCGGCCACCTGCGGTACGAGCACCTCGTCCGAGCCGCCGCGTTCGCCGCGATCCACATCGCCGGCATCGCCGCCGTGGCGTTCCTGTGGCGATGGGCCAAAGACACCCACAGCCTCGGACCGCTGTGGACGAGCTACGGCCTCGCCGGGCTGCTGCTCGTCAACTACGCCGTGGCCTTGTTCGACGCCTCGCGCACCGCGGCGCAGCGCGAGGGCGAGGAGTTGTTCTAGGACTCCGCGTCGCCGCACTCCCCCCGCCGGTGGGGGCGGCCCGCCCTTTCGCGGCAGGGACCGCGCCCTCGCGCGACGAAACCGGTGGGGTATCCCCGGAAGGAGAGATGTCTGCGTGTACGGCTCGCCCTTGGGCTTTGGACTTTCCGCGCTGCCGTTTCTGATGGACGGCACGACGCGCTCGATCTGTGCGGAGAACCCCGACGGCTCCCGCGGAGGGGGCGCGAAAGACGTCCCCGAGCCGGGGCGCGGCGCCGCCGGCGACCTCGGCAGAGGCTGGAAGGTCCGCCCCTGCATCACGCTCCCGGCCGGCGCCACCACCACCCTGGCCGAGATCGAGGGACCGGGGATCATCCAGCACATCTGGATCACCGCCGACCCGGCCTCCTACCGGAGCTGCATCCTGCGCATCTACTGGGACGGCGAGGAGAGCCCGAGCGTCGAGGTGCCGCTCGGCGACTTCTTCTGCAACGGCCATGCCAAGCGCTGCAACGTGCTCGCGCTGCCGATCAACGTCAACCCCTCGGGCGGCTTCAACTCCTACTGGCCGATGCCGTTCCGCCGCTCCGCCAAGATCACCATCCAGAACGAGCGGTGGGAGGACATCGGCGGCTTCTTCTACCAGGTCACCTACGCCCTGACCGCCGTCCCCGCCGAGGCCGCCTACTTCCACGCCCAGTGGCGCCGGTCGATGACCTCGCGCGAGTGCCCCGAGCACGTCATCCTCGACGGCGTGAAGGGGAAGGGCCAGTACGTCGGCACGTACCTCGCCTGGTGCCAGCTCTCCGACGGATGGTGGGGCGAGGGAGAGGTCAAGTTCTACATCGACGGCGACGACCCGTACCCCACGATCTGCGGGACCGGGACCGAGGACTACGTCGGCGGCGCCTGGTGCTTCGGCGAGACCTACAGCGGACCGTTCCTCGGCTATCCGTTCCACGAGCGCGAGCCGGGCCGGATCCCCAAGCACGGCCTCTACCGCTTCCACGTCATGGACCCCATCCGCTTCGACCAGGACCTGCGCGTGACCATCCAGGCCCTCGGCTGGTGGCCCGACGCGAAGTACCAGCCGCTCACCGACGACATCGCCTCGGTCGCCTACTGGTACCAGGTGGGGCCCCATGCCCCCTTCCCACCGGTGCCGCCCTACAAGGAGCGGTACGAGCGGTAGCGCCCCGGGCGCGGGCCGGGCCGGGTCCCGACCGAGCGAGCACCGCAACTCGAGCGCCGACGATCACGGAAAGGGGCCTCCGCCCCCTCCCGTGCCGTGGTATGCTCGTTCTCGGATGGAGCCCGCCTCCGGCCCGCGGCCCTCAGCGATGAAGACCGGAGGCAACCCATGGCGGGAGGTGGACGTGTGCTGACCGAGCCGGAGATCCGGGCCGCCACAATCCTGATCGTCGACGACGAGCCCCTGAACGTGCAGCTCCTCACCGAGGTCCTCGCCGCCGACGGCTACACCAACACCCACGGCACGACCGACCCCGTCGAGGCGCTCACCCTCTACCGCGACCTGCAGCCCGACCTCATGCTGCTCGATATCCGCATGCCGCAGCTCGACGGCATCGAGGTCCTTCGCCGGATCCAGAGCATCGAGATGGGCCACTACACCCCCGTCCTCGTCCTGACCGGCAAGACCGACCTCCCCACCCGCCTCCAGGCCCTCGAGGGCGGGGCGCGCGACTTCGTCGCCAAACCCTTCGAGCGCCACGAGATCCTGGCCCGCATCCACCACCAGCTCGAGACCCGGCTCCTCCACAAGCTCGTGGTCCGTCACAACGAGGAACTCACCGCCGCGATGGACCGCCGCACGGTCGAACTCCAGGCGATGCGCCTCGAGGTCGTCCAACGGCTCGGCCGCGCGGCCGAGTACCGCGACAACGAGACCGGCATGCACATCGAGCGCATGTCGCGCGTCGCCGGGCAGATCGCCGCTGAGCTGGGCCTCTCGCGCGAGTTCAGCGAGCTGGTGCTGCACGCGAGCCCCATGCACGACATCGGCAAGATCGGCGTGCCCGATTCCGTACTGCTCAAGCCCGGCAAGCTCGACGAGGACGAGTGGCGCGTCATGCGCTCCCACACCACCATCGGCGCCGGGATCCTCGCCGGCGGCGCGACGCCCCTGATCCAGCTCGCCGAGTCGATCGCGCTCACGCACCACGAGTGGTGGAACGGCGCCGGCTACCCGCACGGGCTGAGCGGAGAGGGGATCCCGATCGAGGGCCGGATCTGCGCCGTCAGCGACGTCCTCGACGCACTCACCTCCGAGCGGCCCTACAAGCGCGCCTGGACGATCGACGAGGCCATGGAGTGCATCCAGGGCGAGAGCGGAACGCACTTCGATCCCGAGGTCGTCACGGCGCTGTGCGCGGTCATCCCCACGGTGCGTGACATCCTCGCCGACTACCCCGACGGCAGCGAAGGAGAGGGAGAGTCATGAGCATCTGGGACGATCTCCAGAAGGGCGTGCGCAGCGTCGCCGACGCGGTCTCCAAGGAAGCCAGCAAGGTCTCCCTCGGCACCCAGGTCTCCGAGGTCGAGCGGCAGATCTGGCAGATCTACGCCCAGATGGGCTACCGCGCCCTCGAGTTGGTCCGCGCCGGAAGCCTCACCGACCCCACCCTCGTGCAGCAGGCGGCCCAGATCGATCCCCTGCAGGCCCAGCTCGAGGCGCTCAAGGCCCAGATGAAGACCGACGAGGCACAGCAGGTCGACCCGGCGCCGCCCATCCAGTAGACCGTCTGCCGCCCCCGCTACTGCGGCAGCCGGCAGACGACCGCGACGCTGAGCCCCTTGGGGGGCGTGGCGCTGACCGCGTCGACGTCGACGAAGAGCAGGTCGCCGGCCGCCAGGTCGTCACAGCCGGTGTCCACCACCGCCGCGGTCGCGGCCGTCGTGCTGCTCCGCTCGCCGTCATCGATCGAGCACCGGGTCGAGAGGACATCGACATCGGAGCCGGAGCCCGTGTCGCCGCGCCTCCGCCGGAGCTGGACCTGCGTCGAGCCTGTCGCGCCGGCCGTCGCCACCGTCGCCACCACCCCGACGACCTCGTAGCCCGCCAGGTCGCTCCCCACGACGAGGCCGTGGAGCCCGTCGCCCACCGCGACGTCGACGTCGCTCGCGCACCGAGCGAGACACAGGCTCTTGTCCTCCTGCAGCCGCTTCCACACCGGCACGGCCCCACTACTGCAGACGTAGGCCTGGCCGGCGTAGTAGGCGATCTCGCCCGTGCTCCCGGCCGGGCGCGAGGCAGCCGTCGCGTGTAGCGGGTCGGTCGCGAGGGTGCGCAGGACCGCACGGCCCGCGAGCGCGATCGTGTCCCCGGACGCGGAGCCGAGCGTGACGTCGCCATCGACCTGGAGACCGCCCAGGCACTGGACCACCCGGTCCTGCCGGACGTGGAGCGCCTGGAGCGCCTGCGTGCCGCCGTTCGCGACCACCCACAGCCGGATCCCGCTGCCCTGTGCCGTCCCGGCGGTCCACGCCTCGCTGCCCACGATCTCCAGGTACGCGCCCGCGGCCGGCGTGCCACCGCTGACTGCGCCCTCCCCCACGACCCGGCCCAGCACCGTGCCGTTGCCGATCCCGCCCGTCTCCGTGCGCGCGAGGTACATCGTCGGCGGCGCCGCCGCCCCGTCGCGCCGCAGGCGCACACCCTCGCCCGTGACCGCAAGCCGCCCGGCCGCCGTATCCCACGCCAGGGCGCCCGAGCCTCCCAGGCTCCCGCCCGCGTTGTACTGCACCTGCCCCGTGCTGCCGCCCAGCGAGGGCGTGCCATGGGTGTGGTCGGCGCGCGACGGCGCGAGCGACATGCCGGCCGACGCCGCTTGGCCGAAGCTCGTCTCCGGTTGCACGGTGTCGCCCAGGCTCACCGTCCCCGCCGTGGCCGAGATGGTGATCGTCTGGCCCGACTGGCTCAGGCTGATGTTCGGCCCCTGCGCCAGCAGCACATCGCCCGAGAGCTGGCCGCTGCCCGAGCGCGCGATCGAGTGCACCCCCTGGTGCACATGGTCGCGACGGGCGGCGCGCGTCGCGCTGCCGACCGCCGCGGTCGAGCCCACGCTCGCGGGCGCCGTCGTGTCGAACGGCGCGTGGCGGTGGTCGGAGCGCGCGAGTGTCGAGGCGGTGCCCTCCGCCCCGTCCACATCGCCCACCGCACCCGCCGCGGCCGTCGAGACGGCGTGCGCGTGGTCGCTCCGGCTGGCCTCCTCGGCAGCGCCGGCCGAGCCGCTCCCACCAGCCGCAACGGCCGTGGGCGTCGAGCCGGCCAGCGAGGGGCTCCCGTGCGTGTGATCGCCGCGCGCGTAGTCGGTGGAGAGGCCGGCCGAGGGGGCGAGCCCGAATGCGGTCTCGGCGACGACCGAGTCGGCCGGCGTCCCTCCCCCCCCACCCGCCCCCATCGCGCTCCAGGCCGCCCCCACCTTCGATTACACCCAACGGCACACGTAGCCGTGGAACCGCCACCCGGGCCGGGCCGCGGCTCCGGTCGCCGCATACAGCGCCTTGGTCCCACTCGTGCCGTCGCCGATCGCGAAGGCGTTCTCCGGTGTGCCCGCGAGCCCCGCGGAGTCCGCACCGTCGTGCGTGTGGCCCGACGCGGAATCGAACAGCACGCGGCCCTCGGCGAGAAGCGTCGCCGCGATCCCCTCGCCGGCGCCGAGGGCGGGCAGCAGCCCCAGCACGGGCTTGCCCGCCGGATCGTTGTCGACCGAGACCACGCCCGCGAGGTCGGTGACCACCGTCGCAAGCATGAGCGCGGCCTGCTCGGTGGGCGGACCGCTCGTCGAGGCGACGAGGCTCCCGTCCTGGAGCAGGTACACCGTGCTCTCCTCCCCCGCGGGCACGGCGGCGGTCACGGTTGTCGCCACGACCACCACCACGCCCAGGAAGGCCGCGCCGGGCGCGACCGAGACCGAGAGCCCCTCGCCCGGCGAGACCGCGAGACCCCGGAGCACCCCGACGCCGACGAGTTCGATGAGGCCCTGCTCGAGCCGGTCCTCGATCCCCTGGAGCTGCTCGTCCGCCCAGACCAGATTGTCGTTCAGCTTCGTGCGGACCACCGGGGCCGTGTCGCCGCTCACGAACGCGGTCCCGGCAGGGATGTCCTTCGTCGCCATGCGTGTCGCCTCCGTGTTCCTTGGGCCCGCGGCGGGGCCGTGGGGCCACTGCCGATCAGAGCCAGGTCACCCCGCCGTCCGGCGAGACGAGGCTGTGGACGGCACAACGCTCGTCCTGGTAACAGACCAGCAACCGGCCGTCGGGCAGCGGGCAGATCGCCGGTGTGGCCTCGGCGGCATCGTCGACCGCGAGCGGCTGTCGCGCGGCGATGAGCCACTCGACGTCGTCGCCGGCGAGACGCCCGCGCGTGAGCCACAGCCTCCCCTCGTGACAGGTGAGCAGGAGCACCTCGCCCCGCTCCGGCAGGGCGCAGAGCGCCGGGCGCGAGTGGTCGAGCAGCACCGTGATCCTCCCCCTCCCGCGGGCCGGGTCGCCCGCGACGGCATCGGTCCGCCAGAGCAGGACGCCGAGGTCATCCTCCACCGCGAGCACCCGGCCCCCATCGGCCAGGAGCGCCAGCGCCGGCGCGCGACGGCCGAGCAGCGGATCGTCCGGGCCGAACCCCGGCGGGCCGTAGCTCGTCACGAGGCGCGGTCCCGGCTGTCCGGCGGCACTGGGGAGCCCCGCGGCCCTCGCGACGGCCGTCCCGTCGGTCGCGAGCGCGACGCCGCCGACCTCCTCGCGCGAGAACCGGAGATGGTCGAGCAGAAGACGCGTCCCCACCCCGGAGGCCCACGCTCGCACATCGTTCACCTCGAGCCGCGGGAGGGCGGGGATCCGCGCGACGAGGTCGCCGTCCCACCGGTAGAGCCACTCCCCGCCCTCGAGCGCGATGTCGAGATGGTGGGGCGCCCCGAGCAGCCCGGAGAGCGTTGCAGCCGTCCCGCCGAGACTGACCGCATAGCCGGGCGGGTCGGCCGTCGCGATCACGTTCATCGCGAGCCGGGGCTCCAGCCGGAAGCCGACCGCGCCGCTCGGGGGCGGCCCCAGCACCGGGATCTCGAGGTCGATCTCGACCCGCGCCGGGAGCTGCGTGCCGCCGTGGATCAATGGGTATGCGCCGGCGCTGAGTTCGGCCCAGTGCGAGCCTCGGTGCGCGATGCAAAGCGTCAGCGGACCCGGCGCGCTCCACCGGCAGGGCGGCGCACCGAGCGCCGTGTCCTCGAGATCGTCGTGGAAGTAGGTCCCGAAAGGCCCCATCCGCGCCCCCTCCTCACCCAAGCACGACCCGCGGGTCGTCGAGCGTGTCGCGACCCACCATGAAGGTGCGGAGCGTCGCGCCGCCGGAGCCGCGGACCGTGAGCATCACCCCGGCCGTGAGACCCTCCTCGGTCACCCGCAGGCTGTGCGCGAGGCCGTGCGCGACCTGCTCGGTCGTCAGCCCCCGCACCCGAACCCGCGCACCTGCCGCGCCGCGCGCGAGCGTCTCCAGCGCCGCGCCGAGATCAGGGATCGCCGCCATCGTCGTCCTCCTCCCCCTCCTCCTCGACCGGCTCGCAGCGGTAGTGCGTCTGCGCCTGGCCGGGGAGGATCCGCGTCTCCATCGCGAGCACGGTCAGCCGTCGGCCGTCGAGCGCGATCGTGTCGCCCGGGAAGACCCGTCCGCGCCACGGCGCGCGGAAGGCGACCCGCCTGCGCGGACGGTACGCCTCCTCGGCGAGCGTCCGGCAGACCCAGTTGACGGCGGCCTGCGTCGCGAGCGCCGTGTCGACCCACACCATCAGCCGCCGCTCGCCGACGTAGCGATCGCACGCCGGATCGTTCTGGCCGGCGTAGTCGACGAAGCAGGCGCTCAGCACCTCGCCCGTCGGCGTCCGGCCGATGACGTAGACCTCGTTCGCCAGACCCTCCTCATCGAGCGCGTCGACCCGGTCGAACACGGGCAGCGCGCCCCCCGGAGCCTCGGTCCGGGTCACAAACGCGGCGACCGGCTCGCCGGCCTCCGGCGGCGGCTCGTAGTGGAACACGCCCTCCCGATCGAAGTACGCGCGCCAGCCGGAGAACGACTCACGGATGTACGCGAGGAACGCCGAGACCGGCTCGCCGTTGCGGGGCTGGAACAGCGGCAGCGAATCGCCCACACGCGCGGGCAGCACGAAGTCGTCCTCGGCGATCGCCATCTCGTCGTCGCCCAGCCCGCACAGCCGTAGCAGCGCGGCCACGACCTCGGTGTGCGGCAAGCCGTCGTAGGCGGCCGCGTCGGTGAGCAGCGTGGTGCGCAGCCGCTTGGTGAGGTCCTCGGCCGAGAGCGCCAGGCGCGGCGCCTTGCCTGCCTCGAGCGCCGAGAGACCCGTCAGCCCGGTGAAGCGACGCTCCCCGTCGACCGTGAGCGCGAGCCGCAGGTTCATGCGGTCGAGGACGGGATCGAGGAGACCTTCGGTGTTGTCGAGCAGCAGCTCGAGCCGCGCGCTCTCGTCGTGAAGCGCAACCGACTCGCGCGCTTCGAGCAGGCAACTCGAGGCATCGAGCGCTTGGCCCTCCCGCGCACGGGAGGTCGGCGGGAAGCGCACCTGCACGTCGTACAGGACCGTCGGGCGCTCCGCCGTCCCGGTCGCGGAGACGCGGTAGGCGAGGTGGTCAGCCGGCGGCGCGAAGCTCCCGCCTCCGGGCTCCGCAAGGAGCGTGAGGGTGGCGCTCGCGCCGGGTACGGGCTCCCAGCGCAGTTCGGTCTCCGGCTGCTGCGTCGCCGTGTAGGTGAGCGGCAGGAGAGGGCTCTCGATGCTCCCGCTCGTCGCATACCGCGGCGTGCCGAGCGAGCAGAGGAAGGCCCCGCCCTCCGCCGCGATCCGCACCGGCGCCGAGAACGTCGACCAGGCGTAGGGGCCGCTGCCATCGGCGTCGCACGCCTCCAGGGTGTCGGGCTCGGTGTAGCAGAAGCCGGTCTCGTCGCCTCCCTTCACCACGATCCGATCGTGCTTCAGCGGCAGGATCAGCAGCCGGTGCCAGGCGTTCGCGAGGTGGCTGCCGTCGTCGAACACCGGGCCGCGGGCCACCTCCCGCCAGGTGAGGGCCGCGTACGGAGCCTCGGCAGGCTCCGTACCGTCATGCCAGTCCCGGCCCTCGGCCCGGAAGAGCACGGCGCCGTCACTCGTGACCCGCAGAGCGTACCGCCCACCGAAGTAGACCGTCAGCCCCTGGACGCCCAGGAACTCAGGCGCCGGCTGGTAGAGGTGGAACCACAGCACGAAGCCCTGGTTGCGCCCGTAGCGGCGGTGGGTCTGCAGCCAGTAGCCGCTCCCGGCCGCCGCAAGGCACTGGACGACCGCCCGCTTCCCGCCGAGCAGGCCCACGGGCTCGTCGCGGTAGCTTCCGTCCGCGTCGGTCACGAACTGCCCGGCAAGGCAGTCCTCGGGTGTGAGATCGGGCTCGAGCAGCACGCTCTGCGAGAGAGGCTCATAGCGGAAGCCCTGGCCGCGCAACCGTCGCCAGTGGGTGCGGCAGAGCTGTACGAGCGAGAAGCCGGACTGGTCGAGAACGGTCTCGGGGGTGTCGAGCGTGAGGCCGACTTGCATGGTTGCCATCCCCTGTCGCGATGCGGGCCCTCCCCGGCCGCGCGCGCCGCCGGGCCTCGGGGGTGCGAACGAGAGGCGCCCGGGAGTGGGCGACGCGGTTGCGGCCCGGCGTGCGCCATCCATCGCGTCGGGAGCGCGGAGGCGAGGAGGGGCGGGTTCGGTCGGCTACGGCTTGCGGAGGAGGACGATGCGGTTGGTGTTGGTGCCGCCGGCGTTGTTGGCGACGCCCCAACAATGGGCGGTCTTGGTGAAGTCCTGCTCGTTGACCATGATCGCGGCGCACTCGAGGCCTGCCTCGACGCCGAGCGGAGCGATGACCTCATCGAGGCGGACGCTCCCGCGTCGGACCTCGCCCACCTCGAAGGCGACCCAGCCCCCCGGACGGAGCATCCGGGCCAGCTCGCGGAGGGTGCCGAGCATGACCTCCGACCACTGCTCGACCGAGCGCGCCATGGTGATGCTCCGACCGATCGCCTTGGCATCGAGCCCGTTGAACCAGCAGCGGAGCCAGTTGTCCTTGTTGTACTGCACGATGTCGAGGAACGGCGGCGAGGTCACCACCAGCGCGACGGAGCCATCGGGAAGGCCCGTGTGCTCGCGCGCGTCGAGGCAGAAGAGGCGGCCCGGTTCGTAACCGGCCGCGAGCGCCTCGCGGTCGGCGCAGCTCGTCAGCCGCAGCAGGCTGCGTGTCTTCCGCAGGATGAGTCCGACCACGTCGCGGGCGGGCGGGGTCTGTTTGCGCCGCTCGTTGATCTTCCGCTGCGCCTCGGGGGCGACCGCCTGGTTGGGGGGCAGCGTGTAGACGGAGAAGAAGCCGGGCGAGTGGCCCGTGAGCCGGTTCGTGGCGACCATCCGGATCCAGCGATCGACGCGGTCCTCGGCGCCCTGGGCCTGCCGCTCCGCGAGGTAGTCGCGCAGCCGCACGATCTGCGACTCGGTCGAGGGGCTGTAGAACATGCTGAGGTCGAGATCGGCCGGGGCGGGGCCCGCGAGGTCGAGACCGCGGAGGCGCTCGACGATCTCGTCGAGCGCGGGCGGGTCGAGCCGCGGCTCGAGCAGGATCCGGCTCAGCGGATTGACGTCGTTCCCCGCCATGCGCCGGCCGCACAGTCCCGCCTCGAGGAGCGTCGTCCCACGGCCCATGAAGGGGTCGTAGACGAGGTCACCGGGATCGGTCAGCCGCTCGATGAAGAAGCGGGGCAGCTCGGCCTTGAAGCAGGCCCGGTAGGAGACCTCGTGGAGCGGATGGCCGCGCCGCTGGCGCGAGGTCCAGAACTCGTTCGTGTAGCGGGGCACGATGAGCCCGCCGCAGTCGGCCTGCTCCTCCCGCGTGGGCGAGGCGTCTTCCGGCCCCCCGCCTTCGTAGCGGAAGCGGGCGAGGCTCTCTCGGAGTTCGGTCGTGTTCAGGCTGCTCGATCCCGTCCGTGGGTGCATGGGCCCCGGCGGCGCGGGCTCCTCCTCGGTTCAGGAGGACACCGCCGACAGGCCCCGGGTTTCCTCCCGCGGAGCATAGGCCGCGCGGGCGGTCCGATCAAGCCCCTCGGCACGGACGACCGCCGCGAGCGAGGCGTGGATCTCCTCCGGCAGCCGGTGAAGCCGCTCTACGCAGAACCGCCGGAGCCGGACGGCGAGGCCGGAGGGTCCGAGCATCCCGGGCCCTCCAGCTCGCCGCTCAGCTCCATCGAGAGGCGCAGGATCCGTTCGATCGACTGGGCGCTCCGGGCGCGCAGCCACTCCGTGTGCTCGGCGCGCGTGAACAGCGGCTCGGCGCCCGGCTCCCCGGAGCGGCGGACACACTCGATGACGCGGGCGATCGCGTACCGCTCCGCGTCGAAGCGCGGCTCGCCGTCGGCCCCGGGGAACTGGGCCTCGCGCTGGAGCGCGAGGAACTGGCCGAAGGTCAGCCCCCAGACCCAGGCCTCGAGCCCGTTCCAGAGGCGGATGGGACTCCGCCGGACATCGTCGACAGTGCTCAGGCTGTGCTCCACCTGGTGCTCCTCCCTCGCCGTCCCCGACGGGTTCGTCCTGGAGATCCGCCTCAGCTTCCCTGGTGGGATGCTCTGCCGGTGGGCCCCAGCGATTGTGGGTCGGGGGCACGGTCTTGGCCCCCGACCGCAATCGCCTCGGGTGGTCCGGAGGGGTCCCCTCCGGCGGGGCCGGGGGAGAGCCCCGGGGGCTCGCTCGGCCGGCGACTACGCCGTGGGGGCGCCGGCGCCCTGGATGACGATCCGTTCGGTGACGGCCTCCTGCGGGACGAGGAAGCTGCCTTCGGTGACGTAGCCCGTGCCGGAGAAGACCGTGGTTCCGTCTCCGTCCTTCACGGTGACGACGACGGGCGTCGCCGCGGCCGGGGTGGCGTTCACGAGCGTGAGGAACGCCTCGGTCGCGTAGTACTTCTCGGCTCGGACCTCCCAGTGGCCGACGCCGGGGATCGCGGTCGCCCAGTCATCGCCGAGGGCCGTCACGTCGATCAGATCGGCGGTCACGCGCACCTCGACGTGGTACAGCTCCGCACCGTTGTAGGCGCCGATGGTGACCGACGCGTGCTTGCCGGACTTGCGAGCCATCCTGCTCGACCTCCTATCGCTCGATCTCGATGCCGCGCGCCGCGAGGTAGGGCCGCGGGCTCTCCCGGACGCCCTGCTCGTGCGGCGCGAGCAGCCGGTCGACCGAGCTGCGGTAGCGGGCGACGATCGCCGACAGCTCGTGCGAGTCGACGAACTCGGCGGGCAGCGCCTCGGCGTCCCAGGTGGCGACGATGTTCTGGATCGTCTGCAGGGCCTTCGCGGTCGCGAGGTAGACCTCGGCGGTCGTCAGCACCTGTCGGAGCGGGGCCTCCTCCGTCGCGTAGGTCACGGCGCCGACGCGGGCGAGCACCTCGGCCGAGGCCTCGGCGACGCGCTCGGCGAGCAGCGCCTCCAACTCGCCGTCGGTCGCCTTGCTGAACTGCTCCCGGAGGAAGCTCCCCTCGGCCCGTACGGCCGAGACGGTCGCGAGCGCCATCGTGAACTCCCTTCGCGTTGGGGCCCCGCGGTCGGGCTCCGGCGCACGGCCGGAGCCCGTGACCGAGGGCGGGGCGGCCGCGCCGCTAGCTGTGCGTCACGTCGAGCGCCCGCGTGGCGCTGGCGTCGAGCTTCACGAAGCCGGTCCACTTGGAGACCGTCGTCGCCTCGATCTGCCGGTCGATGAGCCGGTCGACCTCGGTGAGGACGCCGAACTCGGTGACCTGCTCGAGCGCGTACCGCTCGTCGAGGCCGAGGACGCAGTCGGGGGGCAGCACGGCCGAGGAACTCCAGCGGAGAAGCTTGGCGCCGACCGGGCTGACCAGCTCGCCATCCGCCTGGAAGTGGAACCCGGCCGCCGGGTTCTGGAACTGCTCCATCCCGAGGATGGTCCGCAGGAGCGTGTCGCCCACGACGAGCTTGCGGCAGCGGTAGCCGGCCGGGAAGGCCAGCCACAGCCGAATCATCTCGTCGTAGTCGAGCGTGCCGCTGGCCTCGGTGAGCAGGGGGCTCAGCGCGTTGGCGTTGCCGTCGCCGTTGAGGATCCGCCGGAGCGCGGCGTCCGACTCATCGATCGCGAGCTGGGCGCCGATCCGCTGCAGCCAGACCGAGACGACGTTGGCGCGCTGGAGCCGGAGCGACTCGTAGCTCGCCTTGAGCATCCGGCCGAACTTGTGGAGCTTGACGGTGTGCTCCGCCGTCTTCAGCTCGACGGTCGGCAGGATCGCCCCCTCGGCTACCTCGTGGAGCTGACGGTCGGGTTCGGCGTCGCTGAGCCACGCGCCGTCGTAGGTGTGCGACGGGATCCGCGTCTCGGTCGCGACGATCTCGGGCAGGAGCGATTCGGCGAGCATCCCCGCGTGGACCTGGCTCTCGACGTAGTGCGGGAAGAGCACGGCCGAGGCGGTGGAGGCGAAGAACTTGCCGATCACGTCGGCCTGCGGACCGAAGACCTTGATGTCGTGGGCGAGGAGCTGGCGCGCGAACGCCCCGGCCTTCCCGAGCGCCCCTCCGTACTCGTCCGAGGGGTCCAGCTCCTCGAGGAGATCCGGGAAGGTGAGGCCGCGGAGGCGCGCCTCCTGGTACATGCCCTTCTCGAGGTCGAGCTTCTTCACTGCCACGCTTTGCACAGCGGTACCCCCTTCTCTGCCCTACAGGAACAGGACGTCGACCGTGTCGGTCTCCATGCCGATCGCGACGACGACGCCCGTGCCGCCCGAGGCGACCCCCTTGGCGGCGGTGGCGGAGGCGGCCTGGATCTGGTTGCCGAGCGCGGGCGTGCCACTCACGGGGAGCCGCGCGATCGCGCCGGAGGAGAACAGCTCGACGGTGAGCGTCGCGCCACTCGGGGAGACCCCGCGCACGATGCCGGCCGGGGGATCGTTAGCCGCGCACTCGGCGACCGCGTAGGCGCCGGAGGTGCTGAGCTTCACGAGGTCTCCGGCCGCCGGGTCGGTCCAGGTCGAGGTCGGTGCGAACGTGGCGACGGCGCCCTCGATCGGGCCGCCGCTGACAGTGCGAAGCGCCATGGCCTTCCTCACTCCTTTCGGTCCGGTGCGGACCCACGATGCCCCAGCGCTGCCCCCGAGTCGTCGAGTGGGGGTGCGCGGGGCGCCTGTCCGCGCGAGCCGTCGGTCCCGTCATCCGCCGGGTGCGTGCTCCGCGTGGTTGCCGTGACGACCGCGGAGCGGGGGGAGCGGGCTTCCCCCGCCGCGGCGCGGTCGCGCTGGGAGTCCAGAGGGCCCGCCCTCTGGAGGAGCACGGGGCAGCGCCCCGTGGGGTCGGGCGTCGCGCGTCACCGGCTAGGCACGCACGTATGCAGAGAGGTCGGGCTCCCGCACGAGCGCCCGTCGCGTTGCCCACGGCCTCGGTGGGGCGAGCCAGTCGGCCTTGCGGGCGACGGCGTCGCACAGCTCGCGAAGGGCGGGCACGTCGAGGGTTGCGAGGGTGGGCTCGAGCGCCGTCCATGCCTCGGCTTCGCCCGCGAGCGCGGTGAGGGCGTGCAGCTCGCGCCGCAGCTCCATCCGCAGCCGCAGGCCGTCGTCGGCGAGCGGGCGGAGGCGCTTGATCTCCTCCTCGCGCGCCGCGACAAGGCGGAGGGCGGCCTCGAGGTGCTCGGCGAGCAGCCGGTCGGGCGTCTCGGCCGGCGGCTCCGCGGCCGGCGCGTCCTTGAGGAGCACGGCCTCGTACTGGCTGCCGAGGTAGACGAGGCTCCCCTCGACCGCCTCGGCCTCGCCGGCCCAGGTCGCGGTCGCGAGCCGTCCGCCGTACTCCCCGCCCGGGCTGTGGCCGCAGGGGGCACTGAGGAGATCGCTGCCGCAGAGATCGCAGAGCAGCTTCTCGCAGCGGAAGCCGACCGAGACGTAGCGGATCACCCCGGTCTCGATCAGGGTGCGGATGTGCTCGTTCGCCTCCGTGTGCGGGAGGTAGGCCCAGGCGCGGAGCGCGGGCGAGGCGCCCGGGCGCTGGACGACCTCGGCGCGGTAGAACAGGCCCTCGGGCGCGGCGTCGTGGCGGTGGCCGACGAGCAGCGACTTGCCGACGAGGGTCACGGCGAACCGCTCGAGCACCTCGTCGCCGAAGCGCTCGAAGTCCCGGTCGTAGTCGCCCGTGCACAGGGTCATCGCGCAAACGGTGACCTCGCCCGCGGCGAGCGGGGCGGGGCTGAACTCGTTGATGCGTCGGAGGTCGTCCTCGACCGGCGCGCCGGGCTCTGCGCCGACGCGGACTACCTTGCTGTGCGGGTGGAGCATGGGCTTCCTCCTCTCGGTCAGTCGGCGGGGTCGGCGAGGGGCGCGTTCTCGGTTGCGGGGAGGAGCACGGGCTCGGGCGGCTCGTCCATGATCTCGTAGCGGGCCGAGGGGAAGAGCTGCTCGCGGGCGAACGCGTCGTCAGCCCAGCCGCGATCGACCATCGCCGTGAGCGACTCGACATCGGCCTTGCGGGCCATCGCGCGGCGGTAGACGGCGTCGGCGGTGTCTTTGAGATCCTGGAGCGTCACCTCGGACCAGCGGACGCGGAATCGTCCCCGCCGGCGGATGAGCGCCATCCACAGGTCGATGAGCTGCTCGACCATCGGCTCGAGCTGCCGGCGGACGTGCTTGACCTCGGAGACGAGCATGTGCTGCCTGATGCAAGCAGACGGGGCGGGACTGGTGGTCAGGCGCCGGGGGCTCCTCAGTACCGCCGCGGGGGGTCCGCGACGCTAGCGGGCGGCAACACGACGAACGCCCGCGTCGTGCCGTCGACGCAGGCAACCAGGGGCCAACGCCGGACCGGGTTCGGAGACTGCGTCACACCGCATGAGTCGATGTCCGGGGGGAGCCGCGTGGCTGCCGTCGTGCCGCGTCCAGCAGGCTGTGCAGCGCCTCGGCGACAAGCCTCGGGCTGGCCTGCTTGTGCGCGGGGATCTCCAGCGCCTCGGAGAGCGCCTCCTCCGTGAGACACGCGCACTCCGCGAGAGTCCGGCCCTCGAGGAGGGTCGTGAGGTACGAGGCACAGGCGATGGTCGGTCCGCAGCCGTGGCACTGGAAGCGGCTCTCGGCGATGCGGCCCGCCACGAGGCGCAGCTCGAGCACGACGAAGTTGCCCTGGTGCGGGACCCCTGCCGTCCCGGTGAGGTCGGGCGCGGCGAGCTTCCCGCCGTTGCGCGGGTTCAGGAAGTGGTCCATCAGCAGCTCGGAGTAGCTCA
>CAZRDB010000014.1:0-48281 GCA_964598695.1 uncultured Armatimonadia bacterium | reverse complement strand
ACCTTCTCGATCACGCAGGCCATGGTGTAGGTCTTGCCGCTGCCGGTCACGCCGAGCAGCGTCTGGCAGGGCCGGCCCTCCTCGATCCCCCGGGCGAGCGCCTCGATCGCCTTGGGCTGGTCGCCGCGCGGCTGGTAGTTGTGGAGGATCCGGAACCGGCCGCCCGCACCCGTGTAGGCGCCGGCGCCGCTGCCGGCCTTCCCGATCGTCAGCTCCTCGCTCACGCGCGACAGCCCTTCCCGTGCCGGAATGGCACACAAACGTTCCGAGTATAGCACGGGTGGGCGCCTGTCGGGGGCAAGGGCTCTCGGCTGCCCGGCCGTTCCTCGCCCAAGGCCTCGGGCCTCCCGTCGGCGAACCGTGGCCCGTTGCAGGACCGACCGGTCGACCCGTGGAGGTGGCTCGATGGTGCCCGCACTGACCTGTGCCATGATCGCTCTCACGAGTGCCGCGGGGGATCTCCCCGCCAACGGCGGCTTCGAGATCGCCGAGGATGCCTTCGCCCAAGGGTGGGTCCTGGAGCGCGCGACGGGCCAGGCCCAGGTCGAGCGGCGCACCGATGGGGCGGCCGAGGGCGAGGCCTACGCCCGCATCGAGCAGACGCAGGCCGGGCAGTCCGACCTGCGTCCCGCCGCCGGGTTCGTCGCGGTGCGCCCCGGCTCCGCCTACCTCCTGACTGCCGCCGTGCGCGCCTCCGACGTCACGGCCGGCTCGCACGCCCTCGAGCTGCAGTGGTTCTCGGGGGAGACCTTCCTGCGGCGCGACGCGGCCGCGGCGGTCGTCGGCGGGGCATGGGTGCGCGTCGCCCTGGGCCCGATCCTGACGCCCGAGGGCGCCACGCGCGTGATCCCGCTCCTGCGCTGCTACGCGGCGGGGTCCTACGACTTCGACGACGTCCGACTCGACGAGGTGGCCGGGATGCCCGAGAGCGTCCTCGCGAACCCGGGCTTCGAGGCCGATGCCGACGGCGACGGACTCCCCGACGGCTGGACCCTCAGCCCGAGCGGCGTGGCGCTGGATCCGACGACGGCCGCCTCCGGCCGTTGCGGGATCCGAACTGCCCGAGAGACGGACGATGCCGCGCCCGCCTTCGTGCGTCAGGCCTACACCTCCGTCGAGCCCGGTCGCGCCTACGAGCTGTCGGCCGCGACACGCTGCGACACCTTCGGCCGCGAGTTCCGCCTCGCGCTCGAGTGGTGGAAGGGTGAGACGCTCCTCGAGACCGCCGAGTTCGCCGACCAGACCTTCGAGGCCTGGCAGCGCAAGCGCGTGGCCTCGACCTGCCCGCCCGAGGCCACCCGTGCCGAGGTCGTCCTCGAACTCACCTCGACGGGCACCGTGTGGTTCGACGGCGTGGCGCTCACCCCGGCCGATACGCGGGCCGAGGCGCGGCTCGAGATCACGCTGCCGAACCCCCGCGGTCTGCTCCGCCAGGGCGTCGACGGGGATCTCGCGAAGGTCGTCTACGCGTGGGAGTCGCCCGTCGAGGGCGCGCGCGCCGTGCTGCTGATGCGCGGCGCGGCGGGTACGCGTGAGCAGCCCCTCGACGAGGCGTCGGGGGAGATCGCCGTGCCGCTCGAGGACACGCCCCTCGGCCAGACGGCGCTTCGGCTCGAGGTGCGCGCACCGGAGGGCGCGGTGCTCGCCGCCGACGAGGCGACGATCGACCTCGTCGCGCCCGATTCGCACGGCGTCTTCTTCCGCGAGGACCACATCGCCGTGGTCGACGGCAAGCCCTGGTTCCCGATCGGGGTTTGCTCGATCCAGCCGACCGACGACGAGGCCGTCGACCTCACCGCCGCCGGCTTCAACATGCTCGCGACGGGCACGGCCTCGCAGGGGACCCCGGAGGAGATGCGCGCCCTGCTCGACCGGGCCGCCCAGCTCGGGATGTACGTCCTGGAGTGGAACAACGGCTGGGTACACGGGGGGATCGCCTCGGAGGCCCGTGAAGCAGCACTCCGCAAGATGGCCGAGAACGCCGGCGACCACCCGGCCTTCCTCGGGCTGATGTGCGATGAGGCGATCTGGAACGGAGTGCCGCTCCCGGACGTGATGGATGGCTACCGGATCCTGCGGCGGCTGATGCCCACCCGGCTGTTCTGGCAGAACCAGGCGCCACGCAACACGATCGAGGACCTGGCCCGCTACTGCCGCGCGGCCGACGTGACCGGCATGGACATCTACCCGGTCGACATGCCGGACCACTCCGACCTCCCGAACAAGACACTGAGCGTGGTGGGCGACGAGGTCCGGAAGAACATCGAGACGGTGGCGGGGAGGAAGCCGGTCTGGGCGATCCTCCAGGGCTTCGGCTGGAACGTCTGGGCGGGCGATCCGGCGACCACCAAGCGCCGACCGGCCTGGCTCGAGACACGGTTCATGGCCTACGACGCGGTCCTGAACGGCGCGGTGGGGGTCATCTACTGGGGTGCGAGCTACGAGCCGCGCGACAGCGCGATCTGGGGCGACCTGCGGCGGATGGCGAGCGAGCTGCGCGATCTCACGCCGGCGCTCGTCGCGGTCGAGAGGCCGGCGATCGGGGTGGGCCCGGCGGAGAGCCCGGTCCTCGCGGCGGGCCGGATGGTCGAGGGCAAGCTCTGGGTCCTCGCCGTGAACGAGTCGGCCGCACCCACGACGGCGGTGCTCACGCTACCGGAGGGGCACACGCGGCTCGTCCGCTGGCGCGAGGAGGGCCCGGCGCCGGCGATCGCGGGCGCATCGCTCGAGGACGCCTTCGAGGGCTACGCGGTCCACGTGTACTGCGAGCCGTAGGAAGGCGCGGAGCACCGCCCACGTCCGCTTGCGCACTCAGGAGCGCACGGGCTGCACCTGGGTGGCGTAGGTGGCGGTCCCAGGCCGTCGTCGACGCCCGCCCTTGGGGCTACTCTCTGCCCCAAGGAGGTGGCCTCGATGGATGATGCCCCGGTCGCCAACTGGGTCCCCGTGTGGATCGGGTGCCTCGTCGCCCTTGTGGTGCCCTTTCCCGTCCTCATCCTCGGTCGCGCTGGGAGCCTCGAGCGCTCGCTTGCCTGGCCGCGGGGCGAGGCGCTCGCGGCCTCGTGGTGCGGGCTCGTTGCCGGTGCCATGGGCGCCGCTTGCGCCTTGGTGCTCGTCGTGGTGGCCGGCCCGTACTCCCTGGGGCCCACGTGCCTCCACGGGGCAGCGCTATGGCTGGGCGGGGCGACGGCCGACACGGCGGCGATGGCTGCCTGGGCTTGGGCCCGACACCTCCCCCGCGAGGCGCTCGGCGCCCGGGTCGGCCTCTCGGCACTGGGCTGGTGGTTCCTGGCGCTCGCTCTCGCAGTGCTCATCGGCGGGTACTCGGTCGTCTTCCTGAGCCCCCCCGTGTGAGCAACGCAGAGCAACCGACAGGCGCGAGCGGCGCGCGGGGAGTCCCAGTTGTGCGGGGTGATCCCTCGGCCCCCCTGGTAGCCTCGGTGGGACAGGCTCCGTGCCTGTCCGCCGCCTCCTCCTGCCCGTCATGCCCCGACGGCCCTGAGGGTGCTTGGCCCCGCTGGGCCAAGCACGTCACGAAGGGGGAAGTCGGGGGCGGCCTCCCCCCGCCCTACCGCACCTTGCGGTACGCGAGCACCGCGGCCTTCGGTTGGCCCTGGACGGTGACGAGCAGGCCCGGGTCCATCAGCTCGCAGCCGGTGTGGACCGTGCCGCCCTCGACATCGAGGTCACGGACGCGGTACCGGGCGTTCGGGTCGAGCCCCCGCAGCCTCAGCCGCGCGGACTCGTAGACGCTCTCCCCTCGCCGGAAGACCTGGATGCAGCCCTCGCCGAGATCCGGCCGGTCGAACTGCCACGCCATCCAGGCGCTGTTCTCGGTGCTGTACGGCGTCAGCGGCCAGTAGTCGCCCGTGTAGTAGGGCGCGATCCGCTGCCACTGGCTCGTCAGCCGCCGCAGGAGGTCGTAGTCGAGCCCCCGGTCCCGGATGTCCATCAGGCAGTTCGTGAAGGGGACCATGTTGCTGCGGAACGTGTACTCGTCGACATCGGCCCCGCCCGTGCCCGAGAGCGGGATCCACAGCGAGATCCCGTAGCTCGCGCACTGGGTGCCGACCGGCTCGCAACGGTAGTCGGAGCGCCAGAGCGGGATCGCCCGGCGCATGGTCTCGAGGTCGTTGCGGCGGCCGCCCGAGGCGCAGGAGTCGATGAACATGGCGGGATGGCGCCGGAGCAGCTCGTCCCAGTAGGCGAGGTAGCCCTCGACGTAGCGGATCTCCGTCATGCCCTGGCGGTCGGGCGCGTCGGCCTGCCGCCAGAACTCGAGCGGGTCGATGTTGAAGTCCTGCCGGTAGAGGTCGATCCCCTGCTCGGTCATCAGCCGGTCGACGTGGTCGGTGAGCCAGACGCGCGCCTCGGCGTTGCCGAGGTCGAGCAGCTTCTGGCCGCCCTCCGGCCCGAGCAGCCACTCGGGGTGCTCCTCGTAGAGCCACGTGCCGGGGTGGACCCGCTCGGGCTCGAACCACAGGATCGTCCGCACGTCGCGGCCGTGGGCGTGGTCGCTGATCGGCCGCAGCCCCGCGGGGAACCGGGTCGCGTCGACCTCCCATGTGCCAGTCTTGGGCCAGCCGATCCCCTCACACGGGTACCAGCCGGCATCCATCCACCAGTGGCCGATGGGGATCCGCTCCTCGAGGTAGCGGTCGATGCACGCGATCTGGTTGGCCTCGTTGGCGTCCTGCATCTCGTTGAGGAAGTGCGAGGAGCAGCCGAACAGCTCCGGCTCGGGCAGCGCGCCGTCGGGCCGGGGGACGTTGTGGGCGAGCATCCACTGGCGCCAGATGTTCTGCGCCCGGAGCCAGTCGCCGCCCGACCAGAACTGCAGCGCGACGAGGGGGGTCCGGATCTCCTCGCCGGGGTGAAGCACGAGGTGCGTCCGCTCCTGCCCGGCACGGAGCCGCAGGCCGACGCCGCCGTCGCGCGTCCACTCCGACGCCCACTGCCCGGGCCAGCCGACCGCGACGATCGCGCCGGCGCCGACCGGCGCCTCGAGGTTGAAGTAGGAGAGGTCGCTGTTGGTCGGCCGTCCGCCCGCGGCCCCGATCCGCGCCGTGCTCGAGGGGGCGAGCGCGGTGGAGCGAGGCTGGTAGTCGTTCACCGCGCAGGGGCTGCCGACGGCGTGGTGGAGCGTGAACTCGCCGTAGTGGCCCCGCTCGAAGGCGATGTCGACGGCCTGGATGCCCTCGAGAAGCGGCGTGTCCTTGGCGCCCTCGTTGCGGAACGTGACGACCCACTCGACGGTGGGGAAGTCGCAGTACTCCGTGGCCGCGCAGCACACGACGAGGCCGGTCTCGGGGTCGGTGTAGGTGAGCCGGTAGCCGGTCGTGCCGTTGTCGAACGGCAGCGTCTCCCGCACGAGCTTCCACGTGGGCAGCAGCTCCGAGGACGGCTTGCCGCCGTAGGTGAACGAGAAGGGCGCCTCGGTGTCGGCGCGCGCGGGGCTGCTCGCGAGCGGGAGGTCGGCCAGCGCGAGGCGCGCCCCGTCGGCGAGCGTGATCACGGCATCGGCCCAGTCGGCCTGGTCGCACGAGATGCCGTCTCCCGCGTCGTCCACGCAGAGGGCGAACTCGGTCGCCCCGCCGAGCGGGACGTCAACCGGCAGGGCGGCCATTCCCTCGCGCAGCACGGGCGAGCGGAACGCCTCCACGCCGTCCACCTCGACCGAGAAGACCACGGTGCCGCGGCCCGGTCGGGTCTGTTCGTTGGTGTCGATCCCTGCCAGGGCACGGAACGACCGGCCCGGCCCCGGCAGCCGAACGAGGAGTCGGCTGCTCGCGTGGCAGAAGAGCCCGCTCGTGAAGCGTGTGCCCGCAACGTCGAGCGGCCTGCCGAACCGGGCGTTCTTCTGAACCGTGTCGAAGTTGGTGACGACCTCGATCCCGGGCCTCGGAGCGGCCGCCGGCGCGCCCGCGAACCGCGCGCTCACCCATGCCTGCTTGGCCGCCATCTCGTCGGCGGTCACCGAGACGCCATAGGCGTCCGTCGTCCCCAGAGCCATCGCCACAATCACTCCCGCAAGAACCGTCGCTCGCGCCGTCATACATCCACTCCCCGGCTTGCCCGTGCGCCGCCCTCCGAGACCCCCGCGGTCGGGCGTCTTCCGGATGATCCCGCGATCCACCTGCGGCGTTCCTTAACGGTGCGGCGCGGGCCTTTGTGTCCCCCTCCGGGCGGTTCGGGCCAACACTCAGGAGTTGACAACGCGAATCACGGCTTCGGCAGGCCTCTCGGGGCCTGCCGGATGAGCTTTTTGGCGCCGGAAGCGCGATGGGCACGGGCCCGCGCCCGGGCTGTGGCAAGAGTTCTAGGGCCTCCGCGCCCCCCCACGGGGCCGGCGGCTCGGGCAGCGCGCGAAACAGGTGATCGGCACGAGCCGAGCAGTGCGAATCGACGAGAACGGGCCGCGGCGCCTCCCGGCCGATCGCCCCTCGCGGCGGGTGCTGCACTCGATGCGGCACATCAGCTACGCCTGGGGTTTCGGCGCGGCCTGGATGTACATCACGACCGGCGCCGCCCTCACCCAGTACGCGAAGCTGCTGGGCACGCCGGAGTACGCCTTCGGCTTCCTCGCCGCCGTGCCGTTCGCCGGCAGCCTGCTGCAGCTCCCGACCAGTTACGTGATGAGCCGCTACGGCCACCGCAAGCGCATCTTCATCATCTCCGGCCTGATCAACCGCATGCTGTGGTTCGGCGTCGCCGCGATCCCCCTGCTCCTGCCGCAGAAGGTGTGGTGGGTGGCGTTGATCGGCATTCTGGGCGCCTCCTCGCTCGCCGGCCACGTCTCCTCGCCCGGGGTGCTCGCCTGGTTCGGCGACGTGGTTCCGAAGCCGGTGCGGGGACGGTACTTCGGCCGGCGCGCCCAGCTCGGCCAGCTCACGGGGCTCTTCGCGACGGTGCTCGTGGCCCTGCTGCTCGACCGCGCGCAGGTCGCCGACCGCCTCACGCTGCAGTGGACCCTGTGCGGCATGATGGCCGGGGCCGCGCTGCTCGGCACCATCGACTACCTGATCCTCGTCCCCCTGCCCGATCCGCGGCCGGAGCCGACCAACAAGCACCTGCGGCTCATGGAGGTGCTCCGCGAGCCCCTGGCAGACGCCCAGTTCCGCCGTTACCTCGGCTTCGCGGCGACCTTCACGTTCGCGATCGGCTATGTCGGGCAGTACGTCTGGCTGTTCATCTTCGACGTCGTCCACTACTCGAACTCCCAGGCCAACGCCCTGCTGGTCTCCCTGCCGCTGCTGGTCGCGATGCTCTGCGTGCCCCACTGGGGCAAGGTCGTGGACCGGTACGGACGCAAGCCGGTGATGATCCTGACCGGGCTCTCGATCCTCCATGGCGCCGCGGTCTGGATCCTGCTCGCGGGGCCGCAGTGGTGGGTGGGGGTGGCGCTCTCGCTGGTCGTGATGGCGGCCTGGCCGGGGCTCGACCTCGCGAGCCTCAACCTGATGTTCGGGCTCTCGACGATCCCCGGCACCCGGCGCCAGAACAGCGCCTACGCGGCCGTCAGCTCGGTCGTCGTGGCGGTGGCCGGCGTGCTGAGCGGGGTCTTCGGCGCGGCGATGGCCAAGCTGCTCGGCGGCTGGCACGGCAGCGTCCTCGGCGTCCCGCTGACCTACCACGGCCTGCTGTTCATCATCTCCGGCTTCTTCCGGCTCCTGAGCCTTCTGTGGCTGGTGGGGATCGAGGACAAGGGCGCCGCCGGGGTCCGCGAGACGGCCCGCGGGATCGCGGAGGGCACGGTGGCGGCGATCCGTCGGAGCCTCAGCTTCCCGCGCCGCCAACTCGAGCCGCTCTCCAAGGGCGCCCACCGGCTGGTCGAGTTCGTCCGCCACGCCCGCGAGGATCGCGCCGGCCGCGCGGCCTAGCTCCTCCCGTGGGCCGCCACGGCCCGGATCTTGTCGATCAGCTCGGTCGGGCGGTACGGCTTCTGGATGAACCCCGCGACGCCCCGACCGACGAGGTCCTGCGTCGTGTCCTGCTCGTTGAAGCCGCTCGAGAGGATCACGGGGACATCGGGGTTCTCGCGGCGGATCTCCCGGAAGGCCTCGGCGCCTCCCATTCGCGGCATGCTCATGTCGAGGACCACCGCGACCACGGAGTCGACGTGCTTGCGGTACTGCTCGAGCGCATCCAGGCCGTCGCCGGCCTCCAGCACGCGGAAGCCGGCCATCTCGAGCGCCAGCCGGGCCACCTGCCGCACGAGCGGCTCGTCGTCGGCGATGAGCACCAGGCCCGCGAGGGCGGCTTCGCGGGCGGGCGGCGCCTCGTCCGGCGGGGGCGCGGCGGCGCCCGGCTCGGCGCACGGGAGCAGCACCTTGATCGAGGTGCCCGCCCCCGGCTCGGTGTACACCTTGAGCCCCCCCCCATGGCCCCGGATGATCCCGAGCGCGGCGGCCATGCCGAGCCCGCGGCCCGTGCGCTTGGTGCTGAAGAATGGGTCGAACATCCGGCTTCGCGTGGCCGCGTCCATGCCGCAGCCGGTGTCGGCCACCTCGAGCAGCGCGTACCGGCCCGCGGGGAGTTCGTCGTCGATGTAGGTGCTGGCCAGGTAGCCGGAGTCGACTTCGATGATCGAGGTGCGAACGGTGATCACGCCCTGCTCCTCGCCCAGTGCGTCCGAGGCGTTGGTGATCAGGTTCATCACGACCTGCCGTAGTTGCGTGGCGTCGCCCCGAACCAAGGCCGGGCTCGCCGCGAACTGCCGCCGCAGCAGCGCCTTCTTGGAGATCGACGCCTCCAGCAGGTGGCTCATCTCCTCGACCAACCGTGAGAGGTCGAGGCACTCGATCACGAAGCGGCCCTTGCCCGAGTAGGCGAGCATCTGCTTCGCGAGATCGGCGGCCCGGAGCGCCGCGGTCTCGACCTGCTCGACGCAGGCCCTGGCCGGCGCCTCGAGCGGGAGCTGCGAGAGCGCGAGGGCGGCGTTGCCGAGCACGCCCATCAGGATGGTGGTGAAGTCGTGGGCGATGCCCCCGGCGAGGAGCACGAGGCTCTCGAGCTTCTGCGCATGCTGTACCTGCGCCTCGAGCTGGGCGCGCTGCTCCTCCGCGGCCTTCCGCTCGGTGAGGTCGCGGGCGAAGGCGCAGTTGAGTTCCTGGCCCCCGAACACGACGTGGTTGGCGGCCACCTCGATGGGGACCTCCCGCCCGTCGCGGCTCCGGAGGATGCCCTCGAGGCGAACCGCACCGTGCTCACGCAGCTCCTGCCAGTGGGGCTGCCAGTTCTCGGGGGCGAAGTGGGGGTCGATCTCCGGCACCGACATCGTGAGCAGCTCCTCGCGGGTGTAGCCCGAGAGGCGGCAGGCCGTCTCGTTGGCGTAGGCGATGCTCCCATCGGGCCGGATCCGGAAGGCCGCCTCGCTCATGTGGTCGAGCACGAACTGGGTCAGGCGCAGCTCCTCCTCCATCCGACGCCGGTCGGTGATGTCGAGGAAGAGCGCCGCCATCAGCCCAGGCTCGGTCTGGAACGCGTGGACCTCGTAGGCGCCCTGGATCCGGCCGTCCGCATACTCGATGTGCTCGGTGAACCAGGGCTCGCCGGTCCGAGCCACCTGTCGGTATGCGGCCGGGACCTCGGTCTCGAGGAGCGGGGGGAACGCCTCCTCGATGGTCAGCCCGACGAACTGCGCGCAGTCGGTGCCAAGCATTCGGCTGGCGGCCGGGTTGGCTCCCAGGAAGACGAGGCGGTCGTCGGGGAGGAGCTGGTAGAGGTGGGCGCCGAGCGGAGCGGCCTCCACGATCCGGCGGAAGCGATCCTGGCTGACCCGCAGCGACTGCTCGACCGCGTGCTGTTCCGTGATGTCGCGGCTGACGGTGAGGATGCCGATCGGCGTGCCGTCCGCGCCCCGCAGCGGCCGCCGCGTCGTCATCAGCCAGGTCGGCGGTCGTCCCGGCCGCTCGACGCATTCGAGGCGCTCGTCGGCGTGTGCCCCGGTCGTCAGCACGGCCGCGTCGGCCTCGCGCGCACGATCGGCATGGTCGCCCGGGAGCCAATCGGCCTCACACCGACCGACGGCCTCCGACGGGAGGCTCAGCCCGAGGAACTCGGCAGCGGCCCGGTTGACCTGCACGAAACGGCCGGAGGGATCCTTCAGGTGAACGATGTCGGGCACGGCGTCGAGGACGGCGTCGAGAAGCCCGAGGCCGTCGCCAACCGCGCCGGGGTCGTCGGCTCCATCGGGGGAGACGTCCCGGCGGCCTGGAAGGTCGTCGAGAGGCACGCTCGCCTACCCTCCGATCGTTCGTGTCGCGCGCGCCGTCCCCGCCGCCGGCCCCCGCGGCAGCGAGGACCGTGACCACGGGCATTTCGCCGCGCCGGACGCCCGCTCCTCCCGGCATGGCGGCCGGTAGGGGAATCCCCCGGTGGCTTGAATGATACGGCAGACGCAGATCGCTGCGCCCGGGGACGGGGCATGTGCCGCGCGTGACGCGGCGACCGCCGTATAAGGGGAACCGCACGTGAACGCGATGTCCGGAAGCGGCCAACTGCTCCAGGGGCTGTCGGTCGAGTCAGTGCTCGGCCAACTGCAGGAGGGCGTCTACGTCGTCGATCGGGATCGGACGATCGTCTACTGGAACGCGGGCGCGGAGAGGATCACCGGCTTCAGCGCCGAGGAGGTCGTCGGCAGACGGTGTCCCGATGACGTGCCGCGGCATGTCGACGACACCGGCCGTGAGCTGTGCAACACCGGCTGTCCGATCCTCCGGCCGCTCGCCGACGGCCACCACGCAACCGTGCAGGCGTACCTGCACCACAAGCGAGGCCACCGCGTGCCGGTCAGCGCCTCGGGCTACGCGATTCGCGATACCGGCGACTCGATCATCGGCGCGATCCAGATCTTCTCCGATGCCACGCCGGTCCGGATCCTGGAGGAGCAGGTCGAGCGGCTGAGCCAGATGGCCTTCCTCGACGATCTCACCCGCCTCCCGAACCGGCGGTACGCCCAGATGCGGCTGGAGGCGATGCTGAGCGAGTTCGCCCGCTACGCGATCACCTTCGGGGTGCTGATGCTGGACATCGACCGCTTCAAGAACCTCAACGACGCCCATGGCCACAAGACGGGCGACCAGGTGCTCGCGATGGTCGGCGAGACGCTGGCGCGGTCCGTTCGGCCCTCGGATGTCGTCGCCCGCTGGGGCGGCGAGGAGTTCCTCGTGCTGGCGCCGCACGCCGACGCGATTGGGTTGCGCGGCTGTGCGGAGCGCTGCCGGCTGCTGGTCGAGAGTTCCGGGCTCCGCACCGGGCCGGAGGCGCCGTACCTCGTCGCGACCGTCTCGATCGGCGGCACGGTCGTCGCGGGCGGCGACACCGCCGAGGCGCTTGTGGCGCGCGCAGACAAGCTGATGTACCGGAGCAAGGCGGAGGGGCGGAACCGCGTCACGGTCGGCTGACCGGGGTGGTACAAAGGCCGGAGCCGGGGCCCTGCTCCCAACGCTCTGGGAGGAGCCACCGGCACGGCCTAGATCCCCGACTGATCACGATCTGAGCGATGGGCTCAGGGCTCGACCGCGGTAGGTTCCGGTCCCGCGATCGCGCTCAGTTCACTTATGCCCTACCCCGTCAGGCGTCCGCGTCAACCCCGAGAAAGAAGCGCGGATTTCCACAGCGCGGCCCCCGGGAGGCGGCGATACGGCCTGCCGAGCGTGCCAGTCCCGGGCCGGCAGCGGCAAAAAAAGCCAGGGCCATACGCAGGAGATGGCGGCCAGTTTGGCTATTCTTGGTCTGGGGAGTGCTCACTAACAGATCATGCAATGCCCCCCCCCCGACTGATCTGCTGACGATGGGTGCTCCCCGCCTCTCCCCCCTCCTCCCAGCTCGGCTGCCGCGTTGCGCGGGGCGTTCGAGCGTCGGTGCGAGGAGACCGCCGGGCGGGCGCGGAATAGCGAGCACGCGGTCGTGAGGGCCGTGGGCCGTGATCGCGCGATCGGGAGGTCACGATGATCTGTGTTGTGGGCGCGGGCTACGTGGGGCTGGTCACCGGGACGTGTTTCGCCGACTCCGGCGCCGATGTCACCTTCCTCGATGTCGATGCCGAGCGGGTGACGCGGCTTCGACGGGGCATCCTCCCGATCTATGAACCCGGGCTCGCCGAGCTGTTCGAACGCAACCTCCGGGACGGGCGGGTCTCCGCCTCCACGCAGCCCGAGGAGGCGCTCGCCGAAGCCCGGTGGGCCTTCATCGCCGTGGGCACGCCGCCGCAGCCGGACGGCTCCACCGATCTCGAGGCCGTCGAGCGCGCCGTGCGTGCCGTGGGCGAGCACGGGCCCCGAGGCCTGGTGCTGGCGATCAAGAGCACCGTACCGGTGGGCACGGCCGATCGCGCCCGCGAGATTCTGGAGGAGATGGGCCGGAGCGATGTCGCGGTGGTCTCCAACCCGGAGTTCCTGCGCGAGGGTCAGGCATTACGCGACTTCGCCCAGCCCGACCGCGTGGTGATCGGCTGCCGGGAGCGCGACGCCGGCGAGAGCGTCGCTTCGCTCCACCGGCCCTACCTCGGCCCGACCACGCAGGTGTTCCTGATGGACAACCGCTCGGCCGAGATGACCAAGTACACGGCCAACGCCTTCCTCGCAACGCGCATCTCGTTCATCAACGAGATCGCGAACCTGTGCGAGCGGCTCGGGGCCGATGTCGAGCAGGTGCGCCTCGCGGCCGGGGCCGACCGTCGGATCGGCGCCCACTTCTTCTACCCCGGCGTGGGCTACGGCGGCTCGTGCTTCCCCAAGGACGTGCGAGCGATCATGAGCATGGGCCAGCGCCATGGCTACGAGACGCGGCTCGTCGCGGCCGTCCATGAGGTCAACGAGCGGCAGAAGCGGCGGCTGGCCGACAAGATCCGCGAGTGCCTCGGCTCCGATCTCGCCGGCCGCCGAGTGGGCGTCTGGGGCCTCTCGTTCAAGCGCGACACCGATGACACGCGGGAGTCGCCGGCGCTGACCCTGATCGACGATCTGGTCGCCGCGGGGGCCACAGTCCAGGCCTTCGATCCCGCCTCGATCAGCGTCGTGCGCGAGCGGTGGGACGAGCGCGTCCTCGCCTGTGCCGGGCCGTACGACGCCTGCGTCGAGGTCGACGCGCTCGCCGTCGTGACCGACTGGCAGGAGTTCCGCCTGCCCAACTGGGCGAAGGTGCGGAAGCTCATGCGCGGCGTCCACGTCTTCGATGGCCGCAACCTCTACGCCCCCGTCGACATCGCCCGCGAGGGGCTCGTCTACGTCGGCATCGGGCGTGCCGGGCCTCCGCCGCTCTAGGGCATCGCTCGGCCTCACGACCAGGACCGCGCGACGCTCCCGGCGAACCTTCCTCCTGGCACGGCCTCCCGGCTCGAGGGGGTAGGGAAGGGTGGACCGGCATGGCGCTGGAGGATCTGCTGGCACGGGCCGATCTACCGGCCGATCTGCGCGCGGCGCTGGTTCGAGAGGTCGCGGCGATCGCGGCGGCCCCCGACGCGCCGCGGGAGGGCGTCGACCGTCTCCGTGCCTCCGAGCGATGCTACCGGGCGCTCTTCGACGGCAGCCGCGACGCGATCATCACGGTCGACGTCGCCACGGGCGCGATCCTGGACGCGAACAGCCAGGCCGAGACGCTGTTGGGTCGATCCCGCGATGAGCTGATCGGGCTTCCGCATACGGCCCTCCATCCGCCTGAGATGGCAGAGATGTGCCGCCGCCTGCTCCAAGAGCGCTCCCGAGACCGCGCGGCGCCGCCCAAGGAGGTGTTCGTCGTCTCGTCTTCGGGCGAGCGGATCCCCGTCGAGATCCGGGACCGGGCGATCGAACTGGAGCCAGGCCGGCTGATCATGCAAGGGCTGTTCATCGACCTGCGCGAGCGGCAGGAGGCGGAGCAGGCCCTGCGCGACAGCGAACGGCGGTTCCGGTCGCTCCATGAGGCGATGACCGAGGGGGTCTGCGTCCAGGAGATCATCCGAGGCGAGGCCGGCGAGCCCGTCGACTACCGCTTCGTGGAGGCCAACCCGTCGTTCTCGGAGATCGCGGGCTTCCCCCGCGGCCGTGTGCCGGGCGTCCGCGCCTCCGAGCTGTACGGGGTCGAGGAGCCCCCCTTCCTGGACATCTACGCGCAGGTGGTCGAGTCCGGGTCGCCCACCCGGTTCGAGACACGCTTCCCCCCGCGGGGGCGCCACGTCCGGGTCTCGGTGTTCTCGCCGGGTCCGGGCCTGTGCGCGGCGGTCCTGGAGGACCTCAGCGATCGCGCGCCGACCGTGGCGTCCGTGGACGAGGCCGAGGCCGGCCACCGCTTCCTCTTCGAGGAGATGGCCCAGGGGGTGATCTGCCAGGAGGCTGACGGCCGGATCTCGGCGGCCAATCCCGCGGCCGAGCGGATTCTGGGGATGACGCTCGCGCAGATGAACGAGAGCCCACGCCCCGCCGCGGTGCGTGAAGATGGGAGCCCCTTCCCGCGCGAGGACCACCCGGCCTCGGTCGCCCTCCGCACGGGACGGGAGGTGCGGGACGTGCTGATGGGGGCCTACCACCCGATCGACCTGCAGTACCGCTGGCTGGTGGTAAGCGCGGTGCCGCAGTTCCGGCCTGGCCAGGAGCGGCCGTTCCGGGCGTTCGCGACCTTCACCGATGTCACGGAGCTGCGGGAAACCCGCGTGCGGCTCGAGCAGTCGCTCGTGTTCAACCGCGAGATCATCTCCTCAGCCGGCGAGGGGATCGTCGTGTACGACAACGATCTCCGGTACATGGTGTGGAACCCCTTCATGGAGCACCTGACCGGGCTGCCGGCACGCCAGGTGCTGGGGCGCAACGCCCTCGACATGTTCCCGCACCTGCGCGAGCAGGGGGCCGACCGCCTGCTCGCCGAGGCGCTCGCGGGCAGGGCGGTGACCTCGCCCGAGATGCCGTTCCGGGTGCCGCAGACCGGCGAGCAGGGCTGGGTGGTCAGCACCTACGCGCCCCATCGCAACAGCCGAGGCCAGGTAACCGGCGTGATCGCCACGATCCGCAACGTCACCGCACAGCGCGCGGCCGAGGAGCGCAGCCGGATCCAGCGCGATCTGGCGGCCGCGCTGCTCAGGACCTCTTCGCTCGAGGAAGCGCTCGGCCTGTGTCTGCGCGCCGCGCTCGACGCGGCCGAGCTGGACTGCGGCGGCGCCTACACGATCGAAGGAGCGACCGGCGGGGCGACGCTGATGGCCCACACAGGCCTCTCGGAGGAGTACGTGAACGCGTTTCGCTCGGTGACCGGCTGCCGGATGCGGCTGCTCGAGGGCGAGGCGCCGGTCTACGCCACGCCCGAAGACGCGAGCCTGGAGCCGCCGTACATGGAGCTGCTCCGGCATGAGGGTCTGCGGTCGATCGCGCTGGTGCCGGTCCGTCAGCGGGGCAGCCTCGTCGCCTGCCTCTGCGCCGGCTCGCGCTGCACAGAGTCCTTTGCCCCGCCGGCGCGGGAGTCGCTGGAGGCGATCGCGGCCCTGATGGGCAGCGTGGTGGCGCGATTCGCGGCCGAGCGGTCGCTGCGCGACAGCGAGCGCCTGCTGCGGGAGTCGCAGGAGGTAGCCCGACTCGGGAGCTACATCCTCGACGCGCCGACCGGCATTTGGACCAGCACGGCAGTGCTCGACTCCGTGTTCGGGATCGACGACACCCACCCCAAGAGCATCGACGGCTGGCTGGCGCTCGTGCATCCCGACGACCGCCAGGCGATGGAGGCGTACCTGGCCGAGGCTCTCGAATCGGGCACCGTCTTCGATCGCACCTACCGGATCATCCGGGCCCATGACGGCGCCGAGCGTTGGGTCAAGGGCCTGGGTTCGTTCCAGTACGATGATTCGGGCGCGGCGATCCGCATGCAGGGGACGATCCAGGACATCACCGACCTCAAGGAGTCGGAGGAGAGCCGGCTGCGGCTCGAGGCCCAGCTCCAGCGCACGCAGCGACTGGAGAGCCTGGGCGTGATGGCGGGAGGGATCGCGCACGACTTCAACAACATCCTGGCCGCGATCCTGGGCTTCTCGGAGATGGCGATCGAGGCGGCCGAGGCCAGCCCGGAGGCGCGCGGACACATGGAGGAGGTCCTCGCCGGCGCCGAGCGCGCGCGCGACCTGGTGAACCAGATCCTCGCCTTCAGCCGCCAGGCGGGGATGGAGGTGCGGCCGCTCCACCTGGACTCGCTGCTCAAGGAAGCGCTCAAGCTCGTTCGGGCTTCGACGCCCGCGAACATCGCGATCCAGCAGGAGATCGACCCCGCCGCCGGCCCGGTCAGCGCCGACGCGTCGCAGATCCACCAGGTGATCGTCAACCTGTGCGCTAACGCGCAGTACGCGATGCGCGAACAGGGCGGCGTGCTGTCGATCGGTCTCCAGCGCGTGGCACTGACTTCCGGGCACGCCGAGACGATGGGCCTCAGCGCCCCCGGCGCGTACGTCTGCCTCTCGGTGGCCGACACGGGCTGTGGGATCGACCCCGCGACGCGGGACCGCATCTTCGAGCCCTTCTTCACGACGAAGCCCGTAGGCGAAGGGACGGGCCTGGGGCTCGCCACCTCGCACGGGATCATCGCGAGCCACGGTGGGACGATCGTCGTCGAGAGCGAGCCGGGCGGAGGCAGCGTCTTCCGAGTCTACTTCCCGATGGCCGAGGCGCCGGCTGACCGCGACACCGGCCGATCCTCACGCGGGCCGGTTCCGAAGGGCGAGGCACGCGTGCTGTTCGTCGACGATGAGGCCGCGCTCGCGGCGATGGCGGAGCGGATGCTGTCGAACCTGGGCTACGCCGTCACGGCAGCGACCGAGCCCGAGCGGGCGCTGGAGATCCTGGCCGCCTCGCCCGAGGCGTTCGACATCGTGCTGACCGATCAGACCATGCCCAAGATGGCTGGCCTCGAGCTGGCCGCCTGGGTGCGCGAGATGCGGCCGGATCTGCCGGTCGTCATCATGACGGGCTTCGCGAGCCGGGTCGACCCGGAGGTCGCCGCGGCGCTGGCCATCCGCGAGGTGGTCCGCAAGCCCTACAGCCGCCGCGAGTTGGCTGAGGCGATCGACCGCGCGCTGCACGAGCCGGAGCGGGGCTAGCGGCCCACCGCCCGCGCTGCCGCTTCGGCCGCCTCGAGCATGAAGCCCTGCTCGCTGCTCACCGCGATGAAGCGCCATCCCTCAGCCATCCGCCGGCGGGCCGCCTCGGCGTCGCCGACATGGATCCCGGGCGCGATGCCGCAACGGTTGGCCGTCTCCCGCAGGCGCGCGAGCGCGGCGACGAACGCGGGGTCGTCGCTGTCCATCGCGGGCGTCTTACCCATCGAGGCGAGCAGGTCGTTGGGGCCGACGAACATGCCGTCGACGCCGGGGACGCCGAAGAGGGCCTCGCAGTTCTCGACCGCCTCGACGTGCTCGGCCTGCAGGATCACGAGCACCTCGTCGTTGGCCCGGCGGAAGTAGTCGGCCGAGCTGGCCCCGAAGCTCATCGCGTGGATCGACCCCCCGACGCTGCGCCGCCCCTCCGGCGGGTACTTGCAGGCCGCGACGGCCGCGCGAGCCTCCTCGACGGTGTTGACCATGGGGACGACGACCCCCCAGGCGCCCGAGTCGAGTGCCCGTTTGACGCTGACGAGGTCGTTGATGGGGATCCGCGCGAGCGGTACCCCTCCGGCATCGGCGACGGCGCCGAAGACGGCGGCCGCCGTCTCCCAGTCGGCCGGGCTGTGCTCGAGGTCGAGCGTGAGCCAGGCGAACCCCGTGCGCGCCATGAAGCGCGCGGCCAGGGGGCTCGCCAGCGAGAGCCACGTGCCGACCTGCGCCTGGCCCGCGCGCAGGGCCGCCTTCACCGGGTTGCTTCGCATGGGGCACCGTCCTTTCGGGCGAGCGGGCTACCGATCGCGCAGTCGCAGACCGGGGGAGTCGAGCACGGCCGGGTTGCAGACGCCGATGGTCCGCTCGCCGCGCCACAGGTGCAGGATGTTCTCGGCCGCCAACATGCTCGTCGCACGGGCGGCCTCCACCGCGTTGAAGGCGTTATGCGGCGTGAGGATACAACGAGGCGTGCCTCGAAGCGGGTGCTCGACGGGGAGGGGCTCGTGGCGGTAGACATCGAGCGCCGCCCCCGCGATCCGTCCCTCGACCAGCGCACGGCGGAGCGCCTCGTCGTCCACGAGCGCGCCGCGCGCCGTGTTGATGAAGTAGGCGGTCCGCTTCATCCGCCCGAACGCCTCGGCCCCGAACATCCCCCGCGTGTCGTCGGTGACGGCGGCGTGAACGGAGATGAAGTCGCTCTCCTCCAGGAGCCGGCGGAGGGGCACGACGATGACGTTGGGCCACTGCGCCGCAGCCTCTGCCGACAGGTGGGGGTCGTAGGCGAGGACCCGCATGGAGAAGCCCTCGGCGCGCCGCGCGACCGCCTGGCCGATCTGACCGAAGCCCACGAGACCGAGGGTCTTGCCCAGCACCAGCGTTCCGGGGAACTCCCCCCAGCCGCCGGCGCGCATCGTCGCGTCTCCCTCGGGGATCCGGCGGGCCACGGCCAGCAGCAGGGCGAATGCATAGTCGGCAACGGCCTCGGTGGTCGTACCCGGCGTGTTGGTCGCGACCACGCCGGCCTGGGTGGCCGCCTCGAGGTCCACAGAGTCGATCCCGATCCCCCAGCGGGAGACGACCTTGAGCCGCGGGCAGGCGTCCATCAACCCGGCGGTGTAGGAGTCGGTCGAGGCGATGACGGCGTCGTACCCGGCCAGTACCGGGGCCAGGTCCTCGGCCGTATAGGGCCCGGCCACGGGCGAGTGCTCGACCTCGAACCCGTTGGTGCGCAGCAGCTCCTCTGCCGCCGCCCCGTTCTCCCAGAACGCCCGTGCCGTGACCAGAATGCGCCTGCCCACCTTGGTAACGCTCCCTCCGGACCGGCCCCGTGGGGGCCGCCAACGGGACCGTTCCCCCCGGCCGGGCGCGTACCCTGCTCCTAAGGACCCTCGCGCACCTGCGAGACGACGGAAGCCGTCTCGGCGTAGCAGGCGGGGCCGAACGGCATGATCAGGTAGAGGCCGCCCACCTCCCGCGCAATCATCCGTGCCAGCTCGCCGGCGCGGGCGAGCCCCACCTGGCGCTGGGCCTCCCGATCGCCCGCGCGCTCCAGCTCCCGCACGACCTCCTCGGGCACCTCGATGCCCGGGATCCGGCCCGATGAGAGCCTCTCGGCCATGCGGTGGCTCGTGAGCGGCAGTACGCCGATGAAGACGCGGATCGGCAACGGGCGCAGCTCCGACCACAGCGCTCGGAAGGCCTCCTCGCCGAAGACGGGCTGCGTGAAGACGAACTCGGCGCCGGCCGCGATCTTGCGCTCGAGCCACCGAAGCTGCGAGTCGCCCCCGCGCGTGACGCAGCCCGCGCACAGGTCAGGCGGGTCGGCAACCGCGTCGCCGTTCAGCAGCAGACCCTCGCGGAGCGAGGCGATCAGGCGCAGCAGTTCGACGGAGCTCTTCACATCCGTCGCCCGCTTCGCGATCTCGGCGAAGGGGCCGATCGAGGGCGAGTCGCCCGTCAGGGCCAGCACCCCGCGGAGGCCGAGATCCCACGCGCCGATCAGGCTGGAGTGCAGCCGCAGGACGTTCGACTGCGTGACGGCCAGGTGTGGGATGGCGGGGACGTGCAGCGACGACTGCAGCGCCTGCGCGACCACGGCGGCGTCACGGCCCACCGTCGCGGCGGGGTTGTCGGGGACATCGAGCAGGTCGGCGCCGGCCGCCACGACCTCGCGCGCCCCGGCAGCGATCTCCGGCAGACTACGGCCGCGGTCGGCACGGATCTCGACCGCGATCAGGGGGCGCTCCTCGCGGAGCAGTGCCCGGACCGGGTTACGCCGGCGGTGGACCGGGTCGGGCGCGCGCGCGGGGGCGGGGGCCTCCCGGTCGGCCGCTTCGCGGTCTCCCACACTCCACGCGGGGTGCGCGGCGCACAGTGCCGCGATGTGCTCGGGCGTCGTGCCGCAACAGCCGCCAATGACGCTCGCGCCCATACCGACGAGCCGACCGGCCACCTGGGCGAACTGCTCGGGCGGGAACTCGAAGACGACGCGACCTCGGTCGACCTGCGCGTGGCCCGCGTTCGGCGCGGCGACCAGGGGGAGGTCGGTCAGCCGCGCCAGCTCCCGCAGCGTCTGCTGGATCTCGGACGGATGTTGGCAGTTCGCCCCGATCGCGACCGCGCCGGCCGCCTCGGCCTCCGCCACGAGCCGGGCCATCCGCCGTCCGCGCGCCGGTCCCGCGGCCAGCCTTCCGACCTGGAAGAGAACCGGGAGCCCCGTCTCGGCGGCCGCGGCGAGAGCGGCTCGGGCCTCGCGCGGCTCGACGAAGGTCTCCAGCACCAGGGCATCGGCCTCGCGGAGACCCGCGCACTGCTCGCGGTAGATCGCGGCCAGGTCGCCGTCGGTGTAGTCCTCGCCCCCGTAGCCGAGAGCGAGTGGGCCCACACAGCCCCAGACCGCGCACGCGCCGTCTGAGGCCTCCCGCGCCAGCCGCACACCCGCCGTGCAGAGATCCTCAGCCCGCGATTCGAGGCCGTGATCGACGAGCCCCACGCGGTGCGCCGCGAAGGTGTTGGTGACGAGGATGCGCGCGCCGGCCTCCCGGTAGCGCCGGTACAGCCCGAGCACCCGCTCGGGTGCCGAGAGGTTCAGGTGCTCGACGGGCAGCGAGGCTCCCGCACCGGTCGTGTGGAGGTTGGTGCCGATCGCGCCACAGCGGATCCACGGAGCCTCGCCCGGTCCCGGCAATCGCATGGCAACGCTCCTCTCGCCAGTACCGTAGCACATCCGACCCGGCCGGCAACCCCGCCGCCAGGGGCAGGAGTCCCTCGCGTCGCGCTCGAACCGGGCCGAGGGAGACGGCGGCAGGAGGCGGCTCGCATGGCGCGCGGACGGTGGACGACGGTTCTGCTCGGCCTGGGTCTCCTCGCAACAGCGGCCGGGGCGCAGCACCTCCGCGTCGAGCGCTCGCTCCCGCTCGTCGGCGGCCCGTGCGCGCTCCGCGTTCGCACCGACGAGCCCCTCGACCCCGCAGCGAAGGTCGTCTTCACCGTCGAGCCGCTCGGTGGCCAGTGCGCGCCGGCGAGCCTGGTCGCGGAGGGCGCTCTGGCGACGTGGGCCCCGCTCGCGCCGGGGCCGTACCGGATCACCGCCCGCGTCGACGCGGTTGACCTTGCGCCCGTCGAGGTGTTCGCGGTCGAGCGGTCGCTGCACATCAACTGCTGGGGCGCGCCGCCCACGCAGCGCTACGTCACCTCGGTGCTGGTCGACCCGTCGAAGCCCGAGACGGTCGAGGGCTGGCGCGACCGCGGTGTGTTGGCGCTCGGCTGGGGCTCCGGCGCGCTGGACTACTACGAGCGCCCGGAGCAGTGGCTGGAGGAGTGGAACCAGGCGGCCGACAAGGTCGATGGCTTCATGTTCGACGAGTTCTGGGGCGCCGGGACCCCACCCCACCACGACGGACCGGCCGGCGAGGCGCTCCTGCAGTTCCGCACCCAGCACCCGCGGCTCTTCCTCGCGCCGTACTGCATGACCGTCGGGACCGAACCGATGCGCAGGGTCTTCGGGCAGTCGGACCTCGTGCTCGTCGAGCTGTACCGAGGCGACTTCCGCACCCACCCGGATCTCGTGCGCGGTCTGCAGCCGTTCGTCGAGCAGGGCCTTGCCGACCGCTCGCTGCCCGTGCTCGGGATCGGCGAGCGATGGATTACGACCGAGGACGAGCTGCGGCGCCAGATCTGCCACATCCGCTCCGAGATGCCGGACTGCCCCGGGATCGGGGTCTTCCCCGAGATCCCGGCCCACCTCTCTGAGGCCTTCGATCGCGCGATCTACGACCACTTCCTCGGCCCGGCCCTGCTTCTCCGTGATGGGCGGCTCCGCAACCTCGGCAGGCTCTCGGCGGAGCGGGTGCGCCTCCGCCTGGCCGATGGTACGGAGCAGACCGTCGCGCGCCTGTGGCCCGGCGGGTCGCTCCCGGCGCCGGAGGGCTCGTCGCTGCTTCCCGGCGAGGGCTACACCGTCATCGCCGATCGGCGTCCCGCACTCTCGGACCGCCCCTCCGCGGAGGCCGCCGTGGCCGCGCGGAGCTTCGAGCAGTCGATCTCGGCGCACGCGACGCCGATCGACCTCACCGGGCTCACCCTCCACCGCGCCGAAAGCGAGACGCCTGAGGTGAACGGACAGATCGACGGAGGCGCCGTACCGCTCCCCGCGAGCCCCAGCGGCGCCGCGGGCCTCCGGTTCTCGGTCGACATCCGCCGGGCCCACTACTACGGCACGGTCGGCGTCTGGCTCACGGGACCGGGCAAGAGCCGTCTCGGGGTGGCCCTCTGCCGCTCGGACTGCGATGGCGATCTCCCACCCGGCACCGTCCGCGCCAACTGTCTCGCCCGGGCCGAGGATGGCATGGCCGTGACGGCCGTCTCCGTCCCTGGGCTCACCGAGGGCGCCGCCTACGAGCTGCTCGCCGGTTGGGATGGAGAGGCCACCGCGCGGTTCTCGCTCACCGCCGAAACGGGAGAGGTCCTCTGGGAGAGCGGCCCGCTCGGCCTCGCCGGCCCGCTCCGCCTCGAGAGCCTCACGCTCGAGGTGACCCCGTTCGACGCGAGCGACCTCCGGCTCGAGGGCGACGCGCTCCTCGCCCGCGGCGTCTCCGGCGGGCCGCTGCCCTCGCCCTACATCCTGGAGACCACGCTCCGAGACCTCGCCCTGCTGCAACCATAGCCCACGACCGTGGGCTCCGCCCACACCCGCGCCCACGACCGTGGGCTCCGCCCACACCCGCCGGAGGGTCCCCCTCCGGACCACCCTCGGGGGATTGCCTCGGTCCCCGTGCCATGGCGCTGCGCGCCGGCCCGGAGACCGCGCCAATCCCCTGGGGAAGACCCCACAGACGGAGGCTCTCCCGTGGGCGGCGGCGCCGGCAGCCGAGGTCCCGGGAGGAGCCGCACCTACCCGCCTCCCATAGCACGGCGAAGTCGTGGTCGCTCGTGCCCAGCTCGAGCGTCCCCGTGCCATGGCGCTGCGCGCCGGCCCGGAGACCGCGCCAATCCCCTGGGGAAGACCCCACAGACGGAGGCTCTCCCGTGGGCGGCGGCGCCGGCAGCCGAGGTCCCGGGAGGAGCCGCACCTACCCGCCTCCCATAGCACGGCGAAGTCGTGGTCGCTCGTGCCCAGCTCGAGCGTCCCCGTGCCGGCGACCTCGAGGGTGCGCTCCTCGCCGGTGTTGAGGTCCCACACGTGCGCAGTGACACGCGCCGGCGGCAACTCGAGCCGCACCCGGGCCGGCGCGGGCTTGCGCGTGCGGAGGTAGATCGAGCGGCCCGGGCCGACCTCCCACGGCTCGACGCCCGCGAAGCAGCGGAGATAGAGGAGGCCCTGGCGGGCGTCCTCCCGGGTGAGTGAGGCGAGCTGATAGCCCCTCGAGGGCTCGAAGGGACGGTCATCGGGAGGCGGGAGCAGCGCCTCGCCGGGCCGGTGGGTCTCGGCGTACCCCTCCGACGAGGTCGCGAAGTCGAAGTCCGCGCCGTAGGAGAGGAACGTCTGGCAGGCGCTCGCCATGGCCCCCCAGTCGAGCCGTCCCTCGGGGGTGCGGTAGTACTTGTCGCTGTCGAGCGGGTGAGGCACGAGGAGCGCGACCGACGGGCGCTTGCGCCTCCACGTCGTCCAGTCGAACCGCGACGTGACCGCGCGCGCGAGGCGGAACTCGGCCAGCTCGTGGCCTCGCGCGTTCCAGAAGAAGCAGCCCGGGTTGCCGTTCATGAGACTCAGCCAGATGACATCGCGGGCCATCGCCCGCCGATCCTCGAGGCGCTCGGCGGGGAAGCTCGAGAACTCGTCGCCGACCGATTCGCCCAGGAAGCACGTGCCCGCCATCCGGCCATAGCGGGTGAGGAGGTCAACGCCCGCGCCGTAGTCGACGTCGGGGGTGGTCGTCCCGAGCGGGTAGAGGTGGTAGGTGTAGAAGTCGATGGCGGTCCGGGTCGTCCACCACAGAGGGTCGGCTGTCTCCAGACCGCCGCCACCGTGGCTCACGCAGATCGGCGTCACGGGGTCGACGCCCCGGATGACCTCGAGCTGGTGGTTCACCCAGGAGGCGGGGCAGTCGACCATCTCGTTCTCGAGTTCCCACCCGAAGAGGGCGGGGTTGTCGCGCAGGTAGCCGACCGCCTCCCGCGTGTACAGATCCTGGCAGGCGATCGCGTCGGGGTCGGTGTAGCGCTCCGGGGGGGCGACCAGGTCGCGCTCCACGAGGAACCGCCGCTGGAACTCCGGGAGCGCTGCGAGGTCGACGCCCTCGAAGGCCGGCAGCGAGAAGGCCTCGAGGTTCCGCTCGTTGCAGTAGACCGGCTTGTCGTAGTCGTCGTGGAGCGTGAGCAGGAAGCAGAGGCCGTACCGCCGCGCGATGTCGAGCATCCGCAGCACCCGCGCGAAGAGCCTGGGGTTCACCCGTCCGCCCGCGTCGAGCGCTTCACAACCGGCCGACTCGTGGGTGCGCAGCATCAGGCGCATCGCGGTCACGCCCTGATCCCGGAGGTGGCCGAACCAGTGGTGGATCTCCTCCTCGGTCGCGCGGGTGAACGGCCCGAAGTCGAGCCCCTCCTCCGTCCCCGGAGGCGCCGCGTGGGGGATCCACACCGCGTAGAAGCCGCCCAGCGGGACGAAGGGCTCCGCGCCCATCCGGAAGTAGCCGTTCGGGCCGAGGGTGACCGGCTCCGTCCGCGGGCCCTTCGGGAGGACGCAGACCTCGCCCGAGGCGCCCGCGAGGCCCTGGTCATCCACGACCTCGATCCGGTAGACCCAGCGTCGGTCCATCGCCGGGACGAACCGAGCCGAGGCGCCGCCGGTGGCATCGGTCGCCGCCCCGGCGTCCTCGAGCATGCCGTCCTCGACCGACCAGCTCAGCCGCCGCCCTGCGAGGGGCAGCCGGTTGCCGCAGGCGTCGGCGACGTGGGCCTCGATGGCGAGCGGCGTCTCCGTCTCGGGGACGATGGTCACGCGCGGCGAGAGCACCACGTAGTGGTGGGGAGGCCCCGCGATCGAGGCGATCTCGACCGGCGCCGCCTCGACGGTCGGGAACTCGGACGCCGCGAGGAGGGTCGCCGAGCGCTCCGCCGCACGCGCGCCGGCGGTGAGGGAGACGCGGAGGCTCCCCGCGTTGTCGGTGAGGCCGCGGACGCCCCCGCCGGGCAGGGCGAAGGCCGCGCCGGTGGGTTGGAGTGCCCCGTCCGATCCCTCCGCGAGCCGCACGAGGATGGGCTGCCCGGCGACCGGCGCCCCGGCCGCATCGAGGGCCCGGACCGTCACGGTCTGCTCGCTCCCCGCGACCGGGCTCCGATCCGCGAGCGCCAGCTCCAGGCGCGCGACCGCCCCGGAGGGCTCGCCGAGCGCCTCGACCGCGCCCACCGCGCAGCGGATCGAGGGGGTGAGGCGCACCCAGTCGATCGCGATCTCGGCCTCGACCTTCTCGGTCGGGTCGATCCGGAACGCGGAGAGGGTCCCGGTCCAGCGCGCCTCGCGGCGAAGGTCGATCGCGATCGTCTGCCAGCCCGTCCCCCGGACGCCGAACTCGTACTGCTGGAGGGAGTCCGATCCCGCCGTCCGGCCGAGAATCCGCCACGTCGCGTACTCGACGCTCTGGCGGACGCGGAGGGTCAGCAGGTTGGTGCGGGTCACGTCGATCCGCACCGTGCGGCGGCCCGCGTCCTCGGCGCCCCACATCGTGCCCCAGATGATGTACGGATCCTCGCTGACGCGTGCCGTGAGCACGCCGTCCTCGACTCGCGCGTCCCGGATCAGCTCCGGTCGATCGCCGAACCGGTCGATCTCCTCCGTGTCGCCTTCGTCGAAGTCCCAGGCGTCGCGGTAGGTCTCCCACGCGTAGTCGGAGGTCGGCGTGTCCGCCGTTGGGGGCGCCGCGAGCGGCTCGGCGGGCGTCGCGACGACGAGCGGCGCGACGTACTCGTAGCCCGGAGCGCCGCCCACGTACAGCATCAGGGCCCGCTCCGGGGCGCCGACCTCGGCGGCGTCCTCCTCCCACGTGGCCATGCCGGTCCGGCAGTCGAGCGCGGTCTCTCGCGCCCCCGACGCATCCACCAGCACCGCCGTGTCGGGCTCGAGCCCGCGGCCCTCGCGGAGCGCGGCGATCTGCCCGAGGACCGTCGCAAGCTCGGCGCGGGCGAGCGACCGGGGGCGTGTCGTCTCCGCCGCCGGGAGCGTCAACGCTACCCGATAGGGGAGGTCGGGCCGGGCCCAACCCTCGACGGCCCGCGGCGCGGAGGCCTCGACCGCCGCCGGCGCGACTCCCCCGCGCACCTGGCGGACACCCGCCGCGATCTCCTCCGGGGTCAGGGCGCGGGAGTAGAGGAAGAGGTCATCGAGCAGGGCGGCGGCGTAGTCGGGGGAGCCGTCGGAGTCACGGCCGATGTCGATCGTCGTGCCGAAGGCGCCCATCGAAAGGGCGGGCGCGGACTGCTCGGCAACGAGCGAGCCATCGAGGTACAGCCGCAGCGTCACGGCTCCCGTGCCGATCCCCTTCCAGGTGCAGGCGACGTGATGCCAGGCGCCGTCGCGGAGCGCGCCCGCCTCCGCCTCGAGCGCGAGCTGCTCGCCGGCCGCGGCGCCGTACACGGTGAGCCCGAGGCGCCCGCCGGCCTCGCACAGCGCGAAGCGGTTGTGGAGCCAGCTCTCGGGGAGGCTCGGGTCGCCGTAGAGACTCAGTAGGTAGTGGGTGGCGCGGTCATCGGCCGGCCACTCGGCACGGAGCCACACCGCGAATGTGCCCTCGGCCTTGGGGAAGACGCTGCCCGGCTCGAGCCGGCAGTCGCTCGCCAGGCTCGCGGCCCCGCCGCGGAGGCCCGGCACAGTCGCCGGCAGCTCGCCCAGGGGACGGAGTCCGCCCTGGCCGAGGACCACGCCGACCGCGCCGTCGAACGGCAGGTAGGCGAGGAGATCGGGCGGTGTGGGGGCGAGCAAGAGGAGCACGAGTGCGGAGAGGGTCATCGGGTTCGCGCCTCCAAGGAGCCGTCGCGCCGGTTCGAGCATGGGCGCCCGGGCCGGTACTCGGAGGCTTCGGTGGGCGCGGACGAGCACCTCGCGGGCGCCCGGAGGAGCTGCCCCTCGAATGCTCGTCCTTCTGCCCTACCGGAGCGGTGCGGAGGGCGAACCTCCGCAGGTTGTCGCTCTTCGCTCTTGCGCGAGAACTTGCGAGAACTGCTCTAGACTCGGTCGGCGGTCGGGCAAACGAAGCCCTCGCGGTACTCGCGCGTGAGCAGCGCGTTCGCGGCCTCGTTGCCGGGGAACACTTCGCGGGTCGGGTCGAAGCGCAGCAGCGGGCCAACCGAGAGCGGGGTCGCGGCGAGGTCCACGCCGTTGTCCTTCAGGTGCTGGACGGTGCGATCGAAGGTCTCCAGGTTGTCGTCGAGACTCTCGACCGTCTCGACGCGACTGCGGGCCTCGTCCAGGCCGATCCGGTGTTGGGCGCCGAGGTAGTACGAGATGTTGCCGAGGTGGCTGATCGCGGCCGAGTAGTGGCCCTCGAGGCAGTCGCCGTTCTGCCCCTCACGCGTGCCCGCCACAACGCAGTCGAGGAAGTTGCCGAAGTGGCTGCCGCCCCCCTCGAACTCCCGGATCTTGTTGCCGTCGAGGTCGAACGCGGTCGAGGCGGTGTAGCTGGTGTTCACGAGGTAGCCCTCGGAGCCGTAGAAGATCACGCCGATCTTCGCGCCCCGGAGGTCGGGCGTCTCGAGCCCGCGGGTCTCGAAGACGATGCACTTGTCGCCGTAGTTGTAGATCGAGACCTCGGTGTTGGCGACATCGCCCGCATCGACGAAGGCCGGGTCGTTCGTCTCGGCCTGGTAGCCGAGGCGGCCGCCGTAGGCGAGGACGGTCTCGGGGTGCCGATCGAGGCCGAGGCCCCAGCGCGCGATGTCGGTCTGGTGGGGCCCCTGGTTGCCGAGGTCGCCGTTGCCGTAGTGGCGCTGCCAGTGCCAGTCGTAGTGGAGGCTGGGGCGGGTGAGCCTGGGACTCGTGTAGGTCGCCGGCCCGCTCCAGAGGCTGAAGTCGAGCGTCTCGGGGATGTCGCCCTCGTAATGGCCGAGAGCGCCGATCGACTTGCGGCGCTTGTAGCACAGGCCGCGGGCGAAGTTGACCTCGCCGATCCCGCCCTCCTGGAGGAACGCCACGGTGTCACGGAGCGCCCGGTGGCTGCGGCACTGGGTGCCGACCTGGCAGATCCGGTCGTACTTGCGCGAGGCGGCGACGATGGCCCGGCCTTCCGGGATGCTGTAGGCGAGCGGCTTCTCGACGTAGACGTGCTTACCGGCCTGCATGGCCCAGATCGCGGTGAGCGCGTGCCAGTGGTTGGGCGTGGCCGTGCTGACGACATCGACCGCGGGATCGGCGAAGGCCCGGCGCATGTCCTGGACCGCCTTGGGCTTGCGGCCGGTCTTGGCCTCGACCTCCGCGGCCCGCTGCTCGGCGAGCGCCTTCTCCGCGTCGACGATGTAGAGGATCTCGCAGCGCGGCTCACCCAGGAACGCGCCGATGTGGCCGTTGCCCTGCCCGTGGACGCCGACGATCGCGACGCCCAGCTTGTCGTTGGCGGCCACGGCCTGCTGCGCGCGCGCCGGCCGCACGGCCGAGAACGCGCCCACCGAGGCGGTCGCCCATAACGCGTCTTCGAGGAATCTGCGACGTGTGATCCGAGCCATCGAGTAGCACTCCCATCTGGTGCGTGACGCCGCGGCGCGGTCGGTCGCGCCGCCCGGTTGACGACAAGGGAGTTCGGCCCAGGCGGGAGATCGCCTCCCCCGCGGCCGCGCTACGGCACCCGCAGGAGCAGCAGCGGGCAGTCGACGCGCTGGGCGAGACGGTGGGCGAAGCTGCCCTCGAGGAGGGCGCCGAGACCGGAGCGGCCGTGGCTCGAGAGGACGATCAGGTCGGGCTGGACGTCGCGCGCGTAGTGGCTGACCGCCCGCACGGCCTCGCCCCGGGCGACGCGGCTGACGACCTCGACACCCTCCGCGCGGCAGCCGTCGGCCATCCCGGCAAGCGTCGTCTCGGCCTCGCGCGTCCGCATCTCGAGGAGCGCCCGCATCGTGCCCGGGAGCATCGTCGCAGTCGGAGCCTCATCGCCGCTCAGCGTCGCGGCCGTCGCCACCACCCAGACCAGGTGCACGCGGGCGTCGAAGACGCGGCCGAGGGTCGTCGCAGCGCAGAGCGAGGCCTCCTGCGCATGGGCGTCATGGACGGGCGCGAGGATGGTCCGGGGCGCGAACTCGGCCGACGCCCCGCGCTCGGGGCGCACGAGCAGGATCGGCTGCGCGCCGCGCTGGAGCACCTGCTCGGCGATGCTCCCGACGAGCACGTTGCGCAACCCCCCGCTGCCGTGGCTCGCGAGCACCACCAGCTCCTGCTCGTACTCGGCGGCGTGGGCGATGATGCTGCCGGCGACATCCCTCTCTCGGGCGTCGTGGATGTGCGATTCGACCGAGATCCCCCGCGCGGTGAGGCGCTCGGCGACCCGCGCGATGTAGGCCTCGGCCTCGTCGGTCTCGGCGAGGTGCTTCTCGCCGTGGATCGTGCCGGGCGGGTTGCGCTCCAGAACGTGGAGCAGGGTCACGGTCGCGCCAAAGCGCGCGGCGAGCGCCTCCACCGCCGGCAGGACGGCCTCGGCCAGGCCCGAGCCGTCGAGCGGCACGAGGAGTCGGGCGAAGGGGTGCGTGTCGGCCATGGGTGTCACCCTCCCAGGAAGATCTCGTGCAGAAGGAAGAGGTTGAGCGCGATGATCAGGCCGGCGACGCCGTACGCGACCACCGTGGTCACCGGGTGGTTCGTGAGCACGCCCATCAGCCTGCGGTCGCGCGTGAAACGGATCAGGGGGACGAGGGCGAAGGGGATGCCGAAGCTCAGCACAACCTGACTGATCACCAACACGCGGGTCGGGTCGAGACCCATCAGGATGACGACGATCGAGGGGAGCATGGTGACGCCGCGGCGGATCCACGCGGGGATGGTGCGATGGACGAAGCCCTGCATGACCACCTGGCCGGCCATGGTCCCCACGGCCGAGGACGAGAGGCCGGAGGCGAGCAGCGAGAGGCCGAAGACCCAGCTCGCCGCGGGGCCAAGGAGGGGGGTCAGGGTCTCGTAGGCGGTCTCGATCGAGCCGACTTCGTGCATGCCGGCGCGGTGGAAGGTCGAGGCGGCCATGATGAGCATCGCGCCGTTGATCAGTCCCGCGCCGCCCATCGCGAGCAGCACGTCGGTGATCTCGAACCGCAGCAGCGTTCGCAGCCTGCCGGGGTCGCGCGTCACGATCCGTCCCTGGGTGAGCGCCGAGTGCAGGTAGATGACGTGGGGCATGACGGTCGCGCCGAGGATGCCGGTTGCGAGGACCACGCTCTCGGTGCCCTCCAGGCGCGGCACCACGATCGCCCGGCCGATCGCGCCCCAGTCGGGCCGGTCGAGCACGGTCTCAATGAGGTAGCAGGCGGCGATGACCCCGACCATGGCGGTGATGACCGCCTCGAGCGGGCGGAAGCCGTGGCGCTGGAGGCCGAGGATCAGGAAGGTCGAGATGGCCGTCAGGATCCCGCCGACGATCAGCGGACAGTGGAAGAGAAGCTGGAAGCCGACCGCGGCTCCGAGGAACTCGGCGAGGTCGGTGGCCATGGCGACGGCTTCGGCCACGAACCACATCCCCCACACCACCGGCTTGCTGTAGTGGTCGCGGCACAGCTCGGTGAGGTTCTTGCCGGTCGCGATCCCCAGCTTGGCCGAGAGGGTCTGGATGAGCATCGCCATGAGGTTGCTGACGACGATGACCCAGATGAGCATGTAGCCGAACTGGGCCCCGCCGGCGATGTTGGTCGCGAAGTTGCCCGGGTCCATGTAGGCGACCGAGGCGATGAACGCGGGGCCGAGGAACGGCAGGAGCCGGGCGAAGAAGCCGCGCTGGCTCGTGCCCGAGAGCACCTCGCCGGCGGCCTCCAGGGTCGCCTCATCGCTGATCGCTTTGCGGCGGCTCATCGATCCTCCTTACGGGACGAGGGGTGCGGGTGCGGGGCCGCGTGCCGCCCACGCCGCGCCGGAGACAAGCAGGTCGAGCAGGGCCGGGTTCCTCGGGTCGTACAGCAGCGCTTGGTAGTAGACCCGTCCCTCGCCGAACCGGTACGCGTACGCCCACACGCCGGGCTCGGCGCCGGGGCCCGAGGGCGTGCCGGTCGCGATCACCCGCGCCCCTTCGCACAGCGCGGCGCGCGTGGTGCGGGCCACCTCCCACTCGCCGCGGGCGCTCCACAGCGTGAGGCCCTCGGCCCAGTCCGGGTGGTCGCCGAAGGGGTCGGCGGTGGCGAGCAGCATCGACGGGGAGCGCACCAGGGCGCGCTCGACACAGCCCGGACCGGCGAAGGCCCGGGCGCCGAGCCACTCGGCGAGGGCCGAGGTATCGCCGGCGGTGGCGGGGTCTCGCTGCCGGGTGGGGTCGGCGAGTGCGGCCGGGGCCGCCGCGAGGAAGACGCAACCGCCGCCGGCCTCGATGAACCGGCGCAGCTCGCGCGGGGCTCCGGCATCGCCGGGGCTCTGGCGGGCGTAGACGACGAGGTCGAAGCCGTCGAGCGACCCCGTGACGGCCTCGGCCACCTGCACGCGGTAGCCGGCCTCCGCGAAGACCGACTTCAGGGTCTCGTCGGTCTGGGGCCAGGCGCCCGAGACCACGTACAGCAGGCGGCGCGGAACCTCGGCCGGGGCCGCCGGCCCGGCGGGCGAGGTCGCGGCCGGCCGCCCCGGCGGCGTGGCCGACGGTTCCGTCGGCGAGCCGAGGCCCACCGAGGACGGGTCCTCGACCGCGAGATAGATGGCGTCGACCCGGTCGCGCTCCACGGTGAAGCTCTGCCCGAACGCCTCGAAGCGGAAGCGCTCGCCGTCGAACGACACGAGGCTCCCGACGAGGCGGTTGCCGTCGCGCGTGAGCAGCACGTCGACGGGCTCGGCCCGCACGGTCGGCAGGGACAGCGCGCAGCCGAGCACGACTGCCAGGGGCAACCCGAGGCGCGCACCCATGCGATCTCCTCCTTCGGCAGCACCAGCACTCCCCCACGGCCTTCGCCGCCCGGTCGGCCAACGCCTGCCGGGGCGACAGGACTCAGACGCCCGCGGGGCGAAGCCGACCGGGTCATCTCCCCGCAGGCTCCGAGGAACGGAGGCGCCCCATGGCCGCACCGCGCGATTCCCTCCCGCCCCCCAACCGCCGCCGTACGGGACCGGTCCTGCCGGCTCTGCTTGCTACGGCCCTCTTGGTGGGCGCGGCCTCCGCGCTGCAGGAGCCACCCAACCTGGTGCCCGATCCATCGATCGAGCAGACCCGGCAGCCCGACCAGTTCGGGATCCCCTTCGCGGCGTGGGGCGGTTGGGTCTTCGAGGGCTCCCCGCAGTTCCGCAACGGTCGCGTCGCGCGCACGGGCGCGACCTCGGCCGAGCTGGTCGGGGTGCAGGGGGGCAAGCTCCGCCTGTACTCCCCGGCGGTGACCGTCCCGCCCGGCCGCTACCGGTTCACCTGCTACGTTCGTGGGCTCGATGTCGGCGCGCATGAGTGGGGGCTCAGCGAGGACCTGTGCTTCGCCGACGAGCAGTACCACCCGCTCACGCTCACCGGGACCTTCGGATGGACGCCGATCACGCTCGTGAAGGAGCTGACCGCCGAGCAGGAGGTTGTGGCCCGGATCGGCCTCTGGGCTGCCGGTCGGCTCTGGGTTGATGACGCCTCGCTCGTACGGGTCGCCGCCGACACGCCGCTCACCGTCGAGCCGGTCGTCGGCGCCGAGGAGAGCGCCATCGCGCCACCAGGCCCCCTCGAGGCCGACCGGGCGATCCGCTGCCTCGAGTGCGGCTGCCGGAACATGCCGGCCTGGGAGCGCTGCTACGCCTGCGGCGCGACGCTCGCGGCGAGCGCGGGCGCTCCGGCCGGGCCGGACGTACGGCCGCTCGCGAGCTTCGAGGAGGGCACCGAGCAGCCGTTCGGCCACGAGGCCTCGGCCGTCGTCGCCGATCACGCCACGGACGGCCGGTACGCGCTGCGGCTCGACACGAGCTACATCTCGTGGGACGGACCGCAGGACTGGACCGGCTACGACTACCTCAAGGCCGACGTCTACTGCCCCGGCGACAGTCCCGTCGCGCTATACGTCGAGGTCCGCGACGCCGCGACGACGGACTACTGGACCCGCGTGAACTACAACACCGTCCTCCCACCCGGCCCCTCGACGCTCATCGTGCCGACCGACCTCTACGTCGGCGAGAAGAGCCGCCCGGGCCGGGCGCTCGACAAGGCCCACATCACGCGCTTCGTCTTCAGCCTCGGCGAGGCGACCACGCCCCTGTTCCTCGACAACCTGCGGCTCGAGCGCGATCTCTCCGACAGCGTCCGCGTGCCCGGCCTGCAGGCCTACAGCTTCGGTCCGGAGTCCACTCCGCCGCTACGCGGCTTCACCCGGGTCTCGCCTTCGACCCTGTACACGCCCGCGCGGGGCTACGGCCTGCGAGATGCCCGCGTCTGGCGCGCCTTCGACGCGCTCCAACCCGATCCGCTCTACGGGACCTTCGTCTGCATCGAGAGCGGGGGCTTCGCGACTGACCTGGCCAACGGGCGGTACCACGTCTTCGTCAACCTCGACAGCCCCTCGGGCTTCTGGGGCGAGCAGCAGGTCTACCGCGAGCGGACGGTCAGGGCCAACGGGACGGTCGTCGTCCACGAGACGCAGGACCTCGAGGGCTTCGTGCGCCGGATGTTCCGCTTCGCCGATGTCGAGGACCGGCCCGACGAGAACACCTTCGACAAGTACCAGCGGCCGTACTTCCAGGAGAAGGAGTTCGACGTCGAGGTGACCGACGGCCGACTCTACCTGGAGTTCCTCGGCGCCAACTGGGCCCACTGCGTCTCGGCGCTCGTGGTCTACCCCGTCGAGCAGGCCGAGGCGGGCCGCCGGTACCTCGACAACCTGCGCGAGCGACGCCGCTTCGCCTTCGACAACTACTTCAAGCGGGTGCTCCCTGACCCGCACCGTGACGGGGCGGAGCGCGTGCCCGACTTCGCCCCGACCGCCGACGAGGAAGCCCGCGGCTATGTGCTCTTCGCCCGCGACTGGATGCGCGACGTGAGCGTGAACGCGATCCCCCGGCGCGCCGAGGTCACTCGCTCGCTCTCCGCGTTCGCCTCTGCTGGCGAGCTGGAGCCGATCGTCTTCTCGCTCTACCCGCTGCGCGACCGCGGTCCCGTGACCGTGAGCGTGAGTGACCTCACCGGTCCGGGCGGCGCGGTCGTTTCGGCCGACGCCATCGCGCCGGGACTCGTCTCGCATCGGCTCTCGCGCGTCACGATGGAGGGGACGGTCTACACGATCGCGCCGCGGTTCGTGATGCCCAAGGACCGCGCGGAGATCCGCCAGGGCACGACGACCACCTTCTGGCTGACCCTCCGCGCCCCGGCGGCCGTGACCGCCGGGGAGTACCGCGGCACGGTGCGCCTGGCGTTCGAGGACGGCGCCGTGGACGCGCTCGACCTCACGGTGCGGCTGTTCGCGACGCCCCTCGAGCCGCTCGATCTCCCCGTGGGGCCGTGGGGCTGCACGATCGATCTCCCGTGGTACCAAGAGGACAAGGGCGACTACGACCGCACGATGTTCCGCAAGTGCCTCGCGAAGCTCCGGGAGTACGGCTGCACCAGCTTCTCGGGGATCCCGACCCTGCGGATCCTCGGCTGGAAGGACGGCCGGCCGGAGATCGACTTCGCGCAGGCCGACCGGGAGATGGCCGAGGCCCGCGCGGCCGGTTTCTCGATGCTCGTCGTGAACTACAACGGCGGGATCGGCGGCTTCGACAACTACTTCGTCGACGAGGAGGCGATGCGCTCCGCGGGCTTCGCGAGTTACCCGGGCTTCCTCCGGGCCGTGCTCGAGACGGTCGACGCCCATGCCCGCGAGGCCGGCTGGTTACCGGTCGCGTACAACCTGTGCGATGAACCGATCGGCGAGGCGGCGGTCCGTGCCGCGGCCAACGCGGCCGCCTGGCGTGAGGCGGCCCCCGAGTCCCTGCTCACCACGGGCGCGACCAGCGTCGAGCGGCCCGCCGAGCAGGCCGAGGAGTTCGCCCTGGCCCGGGCTCTCCGGATCGCCGACCTCAACGGCCACAGTGAGGAGGCGATCGAGGCGCTCCGGGCCGCCGGCAGCGATTGGGCCTTCTACAACGGCGGCAACCGCTGGACGTTCGGCGCCTACATGTACCGTTGCGCCCGGCGTCACGGCATGCGGTTCCGGCTCTCGTGGCACTGGAATGCCGCGGCCGGCGACCCCTACTACGCGCTCGATTGCCGCGAGGACGACTACGCCTGGTGTGCGACCAACGCCGCGATGGAGCTGATCCCGACACTCCACTTCGAGCGCGACGTCCGCGAGGGGATCGACGACTATCGGTACCTGCAGACGCTCGAGCGCATGCTCCGCGAGCGCCCCGACCACCCGGCCGCCGCGGCCGCGCAACGCCTGCTGGCGGAGAAGCTGGACGGCTTCCGGCTGGGCGAGCGCGATCACGACGCGAAGTGGCCGACCGCCGAGTATGCCGCGTTCCGTCTCGCCGTCGCGGAGGCGATCGAGTCACTGATTCGCTGAGCAGACGGCGACAGGACTCCGACCGGCCGCCCACGAAGAGAGGCCATGCGGCTGTGTCGGGGAGGCGCTCTCGGACGGAGGCACTGCACAGTGCCCGTCGACGACAACCGGGAGACACAGGACTCGGAGCTAGCCTCACTCCGCGCCGCGCTCGAGGACCAGACGCGCCGGCGGAGGGCGGCCGAGGACGCCTGCCGCGCCCTCGAGGACCGCTTCCACGCCGTCTTCCACGACAGTCCCTCGGCGATGTCGCTCGTCTCGGTCCGCGACCAGCGCTACCGCGAGGTCAACGCGACCTTCGAGACGCAGACGGGCTACAGCCGGGCCGAGGTGATCGGTCGCACGCCGGCCGAGGTCGGCATCTGGGTCGACGAGGCCGCCCGCCGGCTGCTGGGCCGGGAACTGCGGGGGGGCGGCTCGGTGCGCGGCCTCGAGGTGCGCCTGCGCGCCAAGTCCGGCGTTGTCCACGCGGTCGCCCTCTCGGCCCGCGTGGTCGAGTACGGGGGCGAGCCGTGCTCCCTGGTGCTCGCCGAGGAGATCGGCGAGCGCAAGGCGGCGGAGGAGGCGCTCCGGGCGAGCGAGGAGCGCTTCCGGACGCTCGTCGGCAACCTGCCCGGTGCGGTCTACCGCTGCGCCCCGCGGGCCCCGTGGCGTATGGAGCACCTGAGCGAGGCTGTCCACGCGATCTGCGGCCACCCCGCGCGCGCCTTCCTCGGCTCGCCGCCCGAGCGGGACTGGGGTGACCTCGTGGCTCCCGAGGACCTGCCGCGCGTCGCGACGCTGTCGGGGCGCCCCCCCTACGTCGACGAGTACCGAGTCCGACACGCCGACGGCTCTCTCCGGTGGGTGCGGGACCGGGGGGTCGCGGTCCTCGATGCCGCCGGCGAGGTGCTGTGGCTCGACGGTGTGATCACGGACATCACGGCGGAGAAGGCGGCCGAGCAGGCGCTCCGCGAGAGCGAGGAGCGGTACCGCAGCCTCTTCGAGGCGGCGAGCGACGCGATCCTCCTCCTGGACGCCGAGAACGGACGGATCCTCGACGCCAACCCGGCGGCGACCCCGATGTACGGGTACACGCGCGAGGAACTCCTGGGGCTGCGCTACCTCGACCTCTCGGCCGAGCCGGAGCAGACCGCTGAGGCGCTGCGGAGCGGCCTCGGGAGGGCGGCGTTCCGGCGTCACCGGCGCAAGGACGGCTCCGTCTTCCCGGTGGACATCACCGCCAGCTACTACGAGCAGGGGGGCCGGCGGCTGAGCGTGGTGAGCATCCGCGACATCTCGGAACGCGAGCGGGCGCAGGAGGCGCTCCGCGAGAGCGAGGAGCGGTACCGTCTGCTCTTCGAGGGCGCGATCGACGGCATCGCGCTGGCCGACGTGGAGTCGGGGATCCTGCTGGCCTGCAACCCGGCGCTCGCGGAGCTGGTCGGTCGCCGGCCCGAGGAGCTGATCGGCAGGCACCAGAGTGTCCTGCACCCATCGACGGAGCCGCGGGGTGAGCGCCACACGGAGTCGTTCGAGAGGCGGCTCACCGGGTGGGCCGGGAGACTGAACGCCGCGCAGGTCACGCGCCCGAACGGCGAGGTCCTGGACGTCGAGATCAAGGGCAGTCCCGTCCAACTCGCCGGGCGCACCCTGATGCTCGGGATCTTCCGCGACGTCACCGACCGCAAGCGCGCCGAGGCCCACCGTCGCGATCTGGAGGCGCGGTTGCAGCAGTCGCAACGCCTCGAATCGCTCGGGGTCCTGGCGGGCGGCATCGCCCACGACTTCAACAACATCCTGGCGGCCATCATGGGCTTCGCCGAGCTGACGATCCGGCAGTGCATCCCGGGGACCGAGGCGGAAGGGAACCTCCGGCAGGTCCTGCACGGGACGGAGCGCGCGCGCGACCTCGTCAAGCAGATCCTCGCCTTCAGCCGCCAAGGCGGATCCGATCCGCAGCCGATCCACCTCGGCCCGCTCCTGACCGAGGCGCTGCGGCTCGTGCGCGCCTCGCTGCCGGCGCAGATCGAGATCGACCTGCGCGTCGCGCCCGATCTGTGGATCGCCCTAGCCGACCCCTCGCAGATCCACCAGGTGGTCCTGAACCTGTGCGCCAACGCGGAGTACGCGATGCGCGCCGCGGGGGGGCTGCTGACGGTCTCGTTGGCCAACGAGAGCCTGGACGCCGAGCGGGCCGCCGGCGTGGGCGGGATCGCGCCCGGCCGGTACGTCGTGCTGGCGGTGGCCGACACGGGGGTGGGGATCGCAGAGCCCCACCGCAGTCGCGTGTTTGACCCGTTCTTCACGACGAAGCCTCAGGGCGAGGGCACGGGCCTCGGCCTGGCCACCTCGCACGGGATCGTCGTGAGCCACGGGGGGGCGATCACCGTCGCGAGCGCGCCGGGGCAGGGCGCGACCTTCACGATCTACCTCCCGGCAGCCCCCGAGGGCGCCGGAGCCCGCGTCGAGCGGAGCGCCGAGCCGCGGGCCCCGATGGGGAGGGGGTGCGTGCTGTTCGTCGATGACGAGCCCGCGCTGGCGGCGATGGCCGAGCCGCTCCTGGCCGCCTTGGGCTACGAGTCTGTCGCCCTCTGCGACCCGACGGAGGCGCTGGAGCGGATCCGGCGCGAGCCGGGCCGGTTCCGGGCCGTGATCACCGACCAGTCGATGCCGCACCTGCTCGGGACCAGCCTGGCCGAGGCGATCCGGGAGCTGGCGCCCGACCTCCCGATCATCCTGGCTTCCGGCTACGCGAGTCGCATCGACTGGGACCAAGCGCGGGCCCTGGGCGTCCGGGAGATCCTCGACAAGCCGTTCAAGCTGCGCGAGCTGGCAGAGGTGTTGGAGCGCGCGATCGGCGGCGGCCCCGACGGGCAGCGCGGAAGTCCCGCGCCCGCCTGAGCGACCCGCCCCTCGCGCTCAGAGCCCCGCTGTGCGCTATAATGGCCGCCAGTCGGCCGGAGGCTCCGCGATTCTCGCCCTCGCGGGGGAGGATTCACGGTGCCCGGCCGGTAAGCAACGGTGTCGTGCGGGGATGCTGCGACTACGCAGCCTCCGCTGCCGGAACTGGAAGGCGCGCAATGCTGCATCGGGCAAGCGGGAAGACGGTGCTTCTGGCGCTCTGCCTCCTGGCCGTGTGCCACACGGCCCTGGGCCAGGGGAGCACGATTCAGCCGGCCGCGGCGCCGGGGACGGAGCCGGAACTACGCCTCATCCCCGACGACGCGCTCCAGCTCCGGGTCGTGGGCGAGGACGACCTCAGCGGCACCTACACCGTGCGCGGCGACGGCATGGTGCTGCTGCCCATCGTCAACGAGGTCCACGTGGGCGGCCTGACCCTTGCGGAGGCCACCGGGCGGATCCGCGAGGCCCTGGCTGTCCCGATCATCAACCCCCAGATCTCCCTGGAGCTTGCCAAGCCGGCTCCGCGGCGGATCTACGTGGCGGGCGAAGTCCTCAAGCCGGGCGTGTTGGAGTGGAAGGACGCTCCCTCGCTCGCGAAGGCGCTCAACCTCGCTTCGGGCATCACGGAGCGCGGCGACCTCCGCAACGTGCGGCTCAAGCGCGGGCAGATCGAGCAGACGCTCGATGTCGCCCAGCTCGTCCGCGAGGGCGACTTCCGGGTCGACGTCGCGCTGGAGCCGGGCGACCAGATCCTCGTGCCGGAGCGGCCGCGCGTGACGATCCTCGGACCGGTGGAAGGCGCCGGCGTCGCCTACTTCGAGCAGGGCGATACCCTGTACCAGCTTCTCTCCGGCCGGCTGGAGACCAGCCCCATGGAGCTGCGCTACGTTCGCGTGGTCCGGGGCGAGGAGACGCTCATCGTCAACCTCGAGACCATCCGGCGCTCGGGCGATCCCACGAACGACCTCCCCCTGCAGCGCGAGGACCGAATCGTGGTCGCCGACCGCGGCGAGGTCTTCGTCAGCGGGCGCGTCTCGACGCCCGGCTCGGTCGATCCGCGACAGGGCTACACCGCCGCGCGCGCCATTCTGGCCGCCGGCGGGCCGCTGCCCGACGCGGCCCTCGACCGTTGCGTGGTGATCCACGAGGGCCAGGCCCGAGAGGTGGACCTCGCGGCCGTGCTCGCCGAGGGCAAGGTGGGCCCCGACGTGGAGGTCGAGAGCGGCGATCTGGTGGTCGTGCCCGACAACCAGGTCCTCGTGCTCGGCGCCGTGCAGAAGCCGAGCCAGTACGGACTGCGCTGGCGGTGCCATCTGAGTGACGCGCTCGCGAGCGCCGGGGGGCCCCTCGCCAGCTCCGATCTGCGCGCCGTGACGATCCTGCGCGACGGCAAGCCGGCGGTGGTCGATGTGAGCGCTCTGTACGACACCGGTACGCTCGCGAACGACCCAACCCTGTCGCCGGACGATGTCATCGTGGTGCCGGAGGCCTGGGTGTACCTCATCGGTGAGGCGCAGAAGCCGGGGCCCGTCGCCTACCGGCAGGCCCGTACGCTCCGCGAGTTGCTCGCGACGGCCGGCGGGGTCACCCCGAACGCCAAGGTCGACTGCGCCTTCGTCGTGCGCGGGGAGAAGACGCTCGAGGTCAGCCTGGCCGAGGCGATCCGCGGCGGTTCGCGCGAGGCCGACATCGCCCTCGAGCCCTCGGACCGCGTGGTGATCCCCGAGCTGCTCGACGAGCGGGTCTACGTGACCGGCGTGGTCACCTCGCCGCTCGCCGTCCGGGTGGAGGACGCGCCCGACGTCGCGCGGGCGATCGCCCGCGCCGGCGGCACGACCGAGGGCCAGGCCGATCTCAGCCGCGTGCGCGTGATCCGCGCCGGCGAGGCCCTGACGGTCGACATGCGCGCCTTCTACAACCAGAGCGACCTGAGCCAGAACATCGCGCTGCGGCCGGGAGACCTCGTGGTGGTCCCGCGCAATGAGGAGGGCTTCGTCTTCGTGCTCGGCTGGGTCTCACGGCCGGGTGCGGTTCCCCACTTCGACGGGATCCGGCTGAGCCAGGCGATCGCCGAGGCGGGCGGCGTCCAGCCCGACGGTAGGATGGGTGAGGTGCTGATCGCGCGGACGGTCGACGGCGAGCGCCAGGTGCTGACGGTGCCGTTCAGCGCGCTGTTCAAGCCCGAGGACACGGCGCCGGATCGCTCGCAGGAGCCGCCGACCGGCACGATGGGCCACGTCCCGGCCGAGCTGCAGGGGCGTGCGACGCCTCCGCCGGCGGCCGTGGCCGAGGAGCGGTCGGAGCCCGACCCGAACCCGGTGCTGCTGCGCGGCGACATCGTGATGGTGCAGGAGCAGGGCGGGGCTCGGGTCCGGAGATCGGTGCTCCCCTGGCTGTCGGAGATCGGCTACTGGCTGGGGCGGATCTTCCCCTCCTCGCTACGGTAGAGCGCTGAAGGTCCCGTACAACGCGGAAGGGCCGGGCAAGCGCCCGGCCCTTCCGCGTTGTACGGGGACTTGCGGGGTCTGCTCTAGACGATGCGCAAGGTGCTCTCGTCGCCGACGACGAGCTGCATTGCGTGCATCGGACCTTCGCGGCGCGTGATCGTGACGCGGTTGCCGATGAGGCTCGACCCGAGCCGGGTGGGGAGATCGATCAGGCGGCACTGCGGCAGCAGGATGGAGTGCTCGACCTCGGCGTTGCGGAGTTCGCAGCCGTCGCTGACGGCGGTGTAGGGGCCGAGGTAGCAGTTCTCGATGACGCAGTCCCTGCCGATCCAGACCGGGCCGCGGATGAGGCTGCCGGTGACCTCGGTCCCATCGCCGACCCGGACGTTGCCCACCACCTCGCTCGCGGCGTCGCACCGGCCCTCGATCCGTCGCTCGATCTCGAGCAGCATCAGCCGGTTGGCTTCGAGGACATCCTCGGGCTGCCCGGTGTCGGCCCACCAGTCGGCGATGTGATGGGCGCGGACGTACGCGCCGTCCGAAACGAGCGTCTGGATTGCGTCGGTGATCTCCAGCTCCCCGCGCGCCGAGGGCTCGATGCGGGCGATGGCGTCGAAGATCACGGGCTTGAAGCCATAGATCCCGACGATCGCGAGGTGGGAGACGTGCTCCTTGGGCTTCTCCACGAGACGAACCACGCGGTCGCCCTCGAGCACCACCACCCCGAATCGCTCCGGGTTGGGGACGGGAGCCACGAGGACCTGAGCGGCGACCCCGTTGCGGAAGGAGCGGACGAACTCGGTGACCCCCCCATGGATGATGTTGTCGCCGAGATAGACGATGAACTCCTCGTCATCGACGAACGCGCGCGCGCTCGTGACCGCGTTGGCGAGGCCGAGAGGGCGCTCCTGCCCGATGATCGTCACGCGCGCCCCGAACGACTCCCCTCCACCCACGGCGTCCTCGATCTGGGAGCGCGTGGCGCCGCCGGCCACGACGCCGATCTCCACGATCCCGGCCGCCACGAGGCTCTCGATCGCATAGAAGAGGATGGGCTTGCCGGCGACGGGGATGAGATGCTTGGCGCCCGTGTGCGTCAGCGGCCGCAGGCGCGTTCCCAGCCCTCCGCACAGGATGACACCCTTCATTGCGGACACTCCTGTCCGTACGGATCGGCCGCACTGGGGCGGCCTTGAGCCAAACGAAGCCGGGACGGGAGCGGTTCAGCCGCGCGTGATCGCCCGTTGGGCGCGGAAGGCGGGCTCGCGCGGGGCGGCCGAAGGCCTTCAGCCGCACCACAGCGCGGACGGAAGGGCAGTGGGAGGCGTCGTCCGGGCTGGGTTAAGGCGCGGAAAAAAGGACCCCGGATCGTTGACACCCCTGTTGGCCGCGTGCTATCAGTAAGCCTACGCGAGGGGGGGGGTTCGTCAGGCCTGCACATCGCAGGCGGAGCCCCCTGTGCGGAAAGTAGGTTGTGAGAGGTCGTTTCCTCCGCGGGGAGGCGAGTTCTCACAGGGGTCGTTGCTACACCTGACAGTTGGTTGTATCGTCAGCAACCAGCGTCGGGTCGGGCTCCGTAACTGGGTTGTGCCACGAACGAGCAGTAGTGAGTGGCCGATCCGCGAAAAGTTGCGAAGACGAGATTCGGGCAACGGTCCCAGGCTCAGTCGCAAGAGCGATGTGGACTAGGGGGCATGATCGTGGAACGGACTGTGGGCACCTGTCCGCTAGAAGAGGGCCTGGTGCGTGTTCCGTCTCTCCGCCGCGTCTTCAGTGGGTTCGTCCGTCGAGCCATCGACATCGTGGTCTCCTCCGTAGTGCTCACGCTCTCCGCGCCGCTGATCGGGGCAGTCGCGCTGGGAGTCAGAGCCACGATGGGCTCACCGATCCTCTTCCGTCAGTACCGAGTCGGGCAGGGCGGCAAGCCCTTCATCCTGCTCAAGTTCCGCACCATGCGTCACGCTTCTCCCACTGCGAGCGGCCTCGCGAGCGATGACGGCGCACGCGCGACAACCTTCGGTACGCTGCTCCGTCGGTACCGCATCGACGAGCTACCCGAGCTGATCAACATCCTGCGCGGCGAGATGAGCCTCGTGGGACCCAGACCGCTGATCCCGGAGACCGAGAGCTACTACGTGGCCCCCTACGCGCAGCAGGCGTGGGCCCGGCGCCACACGGTTCGACCGGGGCTCACCGGCTGGGGCCAGGTGAACGGCAACACGCTGCTTGCGTTCTCCCAGCGTTTCGCCCTCGATGTCTGGTACATCGACCACTGCGGCCCCCTCACGGACTTCGGCGTCATGCTCCGCACGCTCTGCACGTGCTTCCGCGGGGAGCATACCAACGCCGAGGCAGTGGAGACCGCGGAGCGGTACGTCTTCACCCAGCGCGAGCGCGAGCGGATTCGGCTCGAGCCGCGCGCCTGCGACCTGGCCGCGCCGGTCGGCAAGCCGGTCGCCGGCGAAGCCGCGAGCCGCCTCCGGCCCGCCGCGGTCAGCCCCCTGCGCAAGGCGTGGCAGAAGCCGACGATCTGCCACCTCGAGAACTCGTCGGGAGTGGCGGCGCGCCTCTCGCATGTGCGACGGCTGCGTCCGCGTCCGGCGGCGGCGTTCGAGTCGGTCGCCCCGTCGCGCACGGCCCGTCGGGCGTTCGGTGCGGCGAACGTGGTTCCGCTGCGGCAGGCTGCCGCGGAGCGGGCCCGCCAAGCCGTCGCGGCCGAGGGGGAGTAAGGCGAATCGCCCAGCCGCCGTGGCGGGACCGAGGCCGAGCGAGCCGGCCCGCACGAGCGGAGACCATCACGAGGTTGGGGTCGGTTCCCGGTCGGGGACCGGCGCAACAGACGGGGTGGGGCAGGCTGAGTGCGTTGAACAGCTACCGCCCCAGAGTCCAGTGCCGAAAGGAGGTCGTTCCCGAGTTCGCGCGTTCACGCGGAGCAGCGGGTCACCCGTTCGCTCCGAGTTGTCAGGAGGGAATAGACAATGGGTGTGCGACGCAGTAGGGCTCTAGCCCTCGCAGCAGTGGTTGTCCTGTTGGGCACCGCCGGTGCCGGCTGGGCTTCCACAAGCTACACGTTCAGCACAGCCGCGGGCTGGGCAGACTGGGGCAACCTGACGCTCACCGTCGACGACAGCGGCGATTTCGCAGCGCCGAGCAGCGTCGTTCCGTGGCTGTCGTACGTGTGGGAGGACTACGCCACGAGCAGTGACATCCCCTCGGGTCATGACACGTACTTGCAGGATTACTTCGTCCTCGAGGGCATCTTATTCAACCAGTCGGGTGGGTTCCACAACTTCCTGGTCGTCCTCAGCGCCGACCCGGGGATCTACACCACCTATCCGCTCGGCAGCCCCCAGCCGTTCTGGCGCGGCGACCTCGCCATCAACCAGAAGCTGGGCGCCGACGGCCGTCCGACCTGGACGCCCGGCGGCCCCAACCAGGCCGGGCTCGGCGTGAAGACCGCGGGTGGTCACCCCGGTTACGCCGAGACCGACGCCGAGTGGGGCTATCAGGCGGGTACCTATGCGGGCGCGACGCCGAGCGAGCTGGAGTGGCGCGATCCGTACCGCAACGCGGGCCCCAACAGCCGTGGCTATGCCCCCGGCGAGTACCAGAACTACTGGTGGGGCAGCAACTTCTGGCATGGCACCGGGACGACCGTGGCCGCGGGCGACGTGCTCTTCTACGAGCCGACGACCCCGATCATCACCGGTGGCGACGGCGACCCGACGTGGGCGCTCGACACCTATGCCTACCAGGTCTCCGTCAGCGACACGCTCATGGACCAGATCGGCGGCTTCCGTAGCGTCGGCCTCGCCAACTCGTGTCTCAACGACAGCATCTTCCTTCGCGCCCCCGAGCCCGCATCGCTCGTTCTGATCGGTTGCGCGGCCGGGGCCGGCGCCTGGTTCCGTCGGCGTCGGAAGTCCGCCTAGGAGCTGCGCCACGCCGTCCGTCGCGTCCTCGTGGCCGAGACGGGCGACGCGGTACCGTGCAGTACAGCGGCCTCGTGCCTGGGTCCGGTGGATGACACCGGCTCCGGCACGGGGCCGTTGGCGTCCCGGACACCCCGATGGCCCGTGATAGACAGCGGGCGGGGGAGCGTCTAAGGTAGCGGGCGGGAGGGCAGGCGCACGGAGGGCTTGCGTTGCGGACGATCGCGACCACGTTGGCGCTCACCGGCCTGCTCGCGCTCGCGAGCCGGGCCGCGGCGGATTCCGTCGCCCCCCCGCCCGAGCGCTTGATCCCCGCGCCGTTCGCCCCGCAGCCCCGTGCGGCCGAGCCCGTGGGCGATCTGGCGCCGCCGAGCGCCCTCGCCGCGCCGCTGGCGGACGGCACGTTCGAGGCTCCCCTGACCGCCTTTGCGGCGCTGGAGAGGCTTCCGATCTGGCACGGCCGCGGCGGCTTCGGCCAGGAGCTGTACGGTCTCCGCGCGCGCGGTACCGGGTCCGAGTTCGCCGTCGGTGTCGCGCCGGCGTCGACGAGCTGGATCGCGCGCGGCTACGCGGCGGGGTTCGTCTGGCGGCACGGGCGCCTAGCGTTCACGGGCGATGTGCTGAGCGGGGTCAACCGGCTCGGCCGGACCTCGGCGAGCAGCCTGCTGGCGGCCTCGGTGCGGATGAACGACGACCTGACGCTGCTCTTCAGCTATCATACGCGGGACTTGGCCGCGGAGCTGACCGGAAGCCGCGAGAGCGTGCTCGGGGGCGGCCTGGAGATGGACTTCTAGTGCGCGGCGACCACGACAGTCGAGTCACGAGAGGGACGGGCGCCGGATGCTGACGCTCGCGCTGTGGCTGGCCGCCACCTCGTGCGCGGCCCCCGTTCAGAGCCTTGATCTCGGCGCCGTGCGGCTCTCGGCCGACCGCCTGGTGATCGAGCAGGCCGGGGGGGCGGCCTATGCGGAGGGCCACGTTCTCCTGCGGACCGCGGAGTTCTGGATCACGGCCGATGCGGCGACGTACGACCAGGAGCAGCAGGCGGCGGAGATGCACGGCAACGTGACCGTCTCGGCGCCCCACCGGCTGGTCCACGCGGCCGACGGCCGGTATGACCTCGTGACGGGCCGGGCCGAGCTGAACCACGTCCGCGGCTGGGATGACTCGACCGGAGCGCGGCTGACGGTCCTGGGCTCGCGACTGACCTTCCAGGGCACGACGTGGACACTGGCCGACGCCGATGTCCGCGCCGGCGACGCGGCCGACCCGAACTACCGCCTGACGGCCTCCGAGATCCGGTACACGCAGGGGCAGTCGTGGTGGGGCAAGGACGTGCGGGTCGAAGTCTTCGGCGTCACGGTCCTCAAGCAGTCGACCTTCGAGCAGAAGGTGACCGACGCGCCGCTGGCGGCGCTGCAGTGGGTGCCGACGCCCGGCACGAGCCCCCAAGACGGGCTGTTCGCGCAGTGGGCGGTCCAGCGGGATGTTCTCGGCGACATGCGCTTCCGGGGTTGGGGCCGGGTCGCGACGCGGAGCGGGCTCTCCGGGGCGGCCCGGCTCGAGAAGCCGATCGGCGACAGTGCCGCGATCTGGGGCACGGCCGGCTACCGCGAGCTGGTGGGCGACCTGGTGCGCCCGGAGCTGCGGTGGAACCACATCGAGGGTGGAGCCGACTGGCGGCTGACGAGCCGGGACGCGGCGTGGCGGGTCGACGCGCGGGCGAGCTACGGCCAGATCTGGGAGCTGCCGACCGCGGCCCACAGCCGGCGGACGGCGGTCACGCTGGAGGCCACCTCGCGCCCGTTCATCGCGACCGAGGACACCCGCGGCTACGTCTCGCTCGGCGCGCGGGCGTTCGCCTACAGCACGGGGCAACGCTACGGCGACCTGTGGGGGGGCGTCTTCGCCTCGCACCGCTTCGGCCGTGACGAGCGCGTCTGGGGCGCCCTGCTGGCGCACGCGATCCGCGGCTCGACGCCCTTCGAGACCGACCGGGTCGAGATGCCGCTCGAGCTGCGGCTGGGCGGCAGGGTGGGGATCACCGACCGCTGGGCGGCCGAGAGCGAGATCCGGTACGACGTCCTGGAGACCCGGACGCGCCACACGGAGGCCTCCCTGCGCTACCGGAGCGCCGACTTCACCTACCGCTTGCGCTATAATGTGGATCGCGGGTACTTCGCAGTCGATCTCCTCCTCCCCGACTAACCGACCTGACGAGGCGATCGCATTCCGCTCCGCCTGCCCTCGCGCGCGCCCTGCGCGAAGGAGGCGTCCTGTCGCATAAGGAGTTGCCGCAATGGGCATATGGGACTGGCTCGACCCCACGGTCCGGACCGTGCGGCGGGAGCTGAAGCAGCTTGTACCCGCCGTCAACGGGCTCGAGGACCAGATGCGAGCCCGCTCGGCCGATGACCTGCGCCGCTTCGTGATGGAGCAGCGGGAGATGCACGGAAACGGCGCCGACCTCGACGCGATCATCGCGCCGGTCTACGCCGCCGTGCGCGAGGTCGGCCGGCGCACGCTCGGCCTGCGGGCCCATGACGTCCAGCTCGTCGGCGCCTCGATGCTCCACCGCGGCATGATCGCGGAGATGAAGACCGGTGAGGGCAAGACGCTCGTGGCCGTCTTCCCGATGGTGCTCAACGCGCTCTCCGGCAAGGGCTGCCATCTCGTCACCCCCAACGACTACCTCGCCAAGCGCGACGCCGAGTGGATGTCGCCCATCTACAACTTCTGCGGCCTCTCGGTCGGGATCATCCAGCATGACCTGACGAGCGCCGAGCGCCGCGACGCCTACGGCTGCGACCTGACCTACGGCACCAACAACGAATTCGGCTTCGACTACCTGCGCGACAACATGGCGCTCTCGCGGGAGCGGCTCGTGCAGCGCGACCTGCACTACGCGATCGTCGACGAGGTCGACTCGATCCTGGTCGACGAGGCCCGGACGCCGCTCATCATCTCGGGCTTCAAGGGCGAATCGTCGGAGCTGTACCGGGCGGCCGACCGCGTCGTCCGCCAGCTCGCGCGCGACACCGACTACACCGTCGAGGAGCGCGAGCACCAGGTGATGCTCACCGACGATGGCACGCACAAGGTGGAGCGCGCGCTGGGGATCGACAACCTGGGCGATCCCGAGAACCTCCAGTGGGTCCACCACATCAACTGCGCGCTCAAAGCGCACAGCCTCTACCGCCGCGACATCGAGTACGTGGTGCGCGAGGGTGAGGTCATCATCGTCGACGAGTTCACGGGCCGCCTGATGTTCGGCCGGCGGTACAGCGAGGGGCTCCACCAGGCGATCGAGGCCAAGGAGAACGTGAAGGTCGAGCACGAGAGCCAGACGCTCGCGACGCTCACCTTCCA
>CAZRDB010000013.1:44462-49219 GCA_964598695.1 uncultured Armatimonadia bacterium | reverse complement strand
CTCGGTTGGCCGAACTGGCTGCATAACGTCCAGTACCCCGAGTGACCTGTCTGCGGGAAGCCGATGGCTCTCGTCTTCCAGATCGACTCCAACTGCTCGCTACCCTACATGTTCGGCGACGCGGGCTGTGGCACTCTCCACCGCTGCCTCGCACACCCGGAGCAGCTAGGCTTCCGCTGGGATTGCTGCTAGCCCCGCTCCAACACCGCCGTGTGGCTCATGCGGAAGCGCGGACGCTCGACCACCGTCATGCCGCAGGCCTCGGCCTGCTCGAGGCTCCTCGCGAACGCCTCGGCGTTGACGTGGATGCCGGGCTCGAACAGCAGGAAGCGCCCGCCCGGCCGGAGGCATGCGGCGATCTCGGCCAGCAGGGCCTCCTGGCTCGGGACCTCGTGCAGCATCCAGAAGGCGACCGCGAGGTCCGCGATCGCCGGCTCGAGTCCGAGACTCTCCGCGCCGCACTGGTGGAGGCGCACGCGGCCCGCGATCCCGGCGCGCCGAGCCTTCGCCGCGACCCGGGCGAGCATCGCGGGCTGGAGATCGGCACAGATGATCGCGCCGTCCGGACCGACCGCCTCCGCGGCGTCGAGCAGCAGCGGCGCCGAGCCGCAGCCCACGTCGAGCATCGTCATGCCGGGGCGGAGGTAGGTCCGGGCGATCCGCCGCGTGCCGGTCAACCAGCGCCGGAGCGGGTTGTCGAGCATCGGCGCCAGCCAGTGGGGGCAGACGTCCGCGCCGTGCAGGGCCGGCTTCTCCTCGCCGGTCAACCCGGGTGCTCGGGTGTTGCGGGTCTCGCTGTCCATCGGATCACTCCTCCTGCCGCGGTCTTGCTCGCCATCCATGTTCGCAGCCCGCCTGGAGTCGCCTGCGCTCGCGCCGGCCGCCGCCGCACCCCAAGCAGGACCGCCCTCCTCCCCACCCGAATCCCCCTGCATGGCCGAGCAACCGAACATCCTGTTCATCCTCACGGACGACCAGGGCCCATGGGCGATGCGGTGCGCCGGAACGCCGGAACTCGAGACCCCGAACCTCGATCGCCTTGCCGCGAGCGGCCTGCGGCTTGAGAACCTCTTCTGCGCCTCGCCGGTCTGCTCCCCCGCGCGCGCCTCGATCCTCACCGGCCGTATCCCGAGCCGGCACGGGATCCACGATTGGCTCGCCCAGGGCAACTCGACCGTCGAGGGCGCCGGGCTGATCGAATACCTGAGGGACCAGCCCGGCTACACCGAGTACCTCGCCCAGACGGGCTACACCTGCGGCATCAGCGGGAAGTACCACCTGGGCGACACCCACCATCCCCAGAAGGGCTTCACCTTCTGGGAGGTCCACACCAAGGGGGGCGGACCCTACGTCAACCCGCCGATGGTGGTCGACGGCGAACCGCGCGACGTCGAGGGCTACGTGACCGACCTCATCACCGACAGCGCGCTCCGCTTCCTCGAGCAGCAGGCCGGGCGGCCGGAGCCGTTCTACCTCTCCGTCCACTACACCGCGCCCCACAGCCCCTGGGGCCGCGACCAGCACCCGGCCGAGCTGTGGGACGCGTACCACGACGACTGCTCGTTCGAGTCCATCCCCCGGGTGCCGATGCACCCCTGGATCGTCTCGCCCACGTGGTTCCCGCAGGATGAGGCCGCCCGCCGCAGGCAGCTCTCCGGCTACTTCGCGGCGATCACCGCGATGGACCGGGGCGTTGGCCGGCTGCTCGCGTGGCTCGAGGCGCACGGCCTGCGCGAGCGCACGCTCGTCGTCTTCACCGGCGACAACGGGATGAGCATGGGCCACCACGGGATCTACGGCAAAGGCAACGGCACGTTCCCGCTCAACATGTACGACTCGGCCGTGAAGGTCCCGGGGCTCGTCTCGATGCCGGGCAGCGTCCCGCAGGGGCGGGTGGTCTCCTCGCTGCTGAGCCACCTCGACCTCTTCCCCACGCTGCTCGAGGTGGCGGGTCTTGCGCCTCCCGAGGCTGAGAGCCTGCCGGGCCGCAGCTTCGCCCCCCTGCTGCGCGGGGAACCTCTTGGCGAGCGCGAGAGTCTCATCGTGCATGAGGAGTACGGTCCCGTGCGGATGATCCGGACGCGGGAGTGGAAGTACGTGCATCGCTACCCCTACGGTCCGCACGAGCTGTACCACCTCGCGGAGGACCCGGAAGAGACGCGGAACCTCTTCCGCGAGCCCGAGATGCAGCCCCGGATCCGCGAACTGCGCGCCGGGCTCGAGGAGTGGTTCGCGCGGTACGTCGACCCGTCGGTCGACGGCGCACGCGAGGGAGTCATGGGCGGCGGCCAGAACCGGCCGGCCGGGCTCCGCGCCCCCGGCGAGGTCACATACAATCGCAATTGGCCGGAGGAGTGGCCCCCGTACGTGGGCGCCGCGGGCCTCCGGGGCTGAGCCCCGCCGTCGACGGGAAAGGACACCGCATTGACCCTGCGCACGCACCGCACCCGGCGCCTCTCGCTGTGGCTGGCGCTTCTCGGGAGTCTCGCCTGCCTGGCCCCGGTCCTCGCCGAGGCGTGGGCGCCGTGGGAGGCCCCCGATGGCCGCGCGTTCATCATCCCCGAGGGCTGGTCGGGAGGCGCCGACGCCGAGCCGATGCCCGCGGGGTGCCACCTCGTCGGCCTCAAGCGCTACCTCACCTCGGAGGAGGCCCTGGTGCTGTACGGCCCCTTCCCCGAGTACGACGACGCGCGCGCGTTCGGCGACGCGGTGCTGGCCGATGCTGCCCAGGCCAACGAGGACTTCCAGGCCACCCCGTGGGAGGAAGGCGCCGTTGGCGACGGCGAGCTGCTCTCCTGCGCGGTCACCTACACGGAAGATGAAGCGCCGTACCGCGGCCAGTGCTGCGTGGTCGCCAGCGCCGGGCTCAAGGCGCTGGTCTGCGTGACCGCTCCGGCCGGCTCCTACTCCCCCGAGCGCGTGCAGGCGCTCCTCGTGACGCTGATCCGGAGCGGACTGGCCGATCTGATCGGCGGCGGGCCGGCCGCGATCGCCGACCTGCAGTGGGCCACGCTTCCCGCCTCGCCGCTCGAGGAGGCCGGACGCGGGTTCCTGTTCGTGCTCGAGTTCGGCCTCACCGCGCCCTTCACGGCCGAGCAGGAGACGCTGATCCTCGCGCGGCTCCTCGAGGGCTGGAAGCGGTCGTCGGCCGAGGAGTTCGCCCCCTTCGCCGAGTACCCGACGCTTGCCCGCAACCTGCTCCACGCCGACGAGGAGACGGTCGCGGAGGTCCGGGCCGAGGTCGAGACCCAGACCCGCGCGTGGCTCGAGGAATCGGATCCGGACGATCCCGCCGTCCGTGCCGTCCGCGAGCAGCTCGAGCGCAAGGGCAGGGCGGTTGTGGCGGGCGAGCCGCCGCTCACAGAGATGGCCCAGGCCGCGTACGCCGAGATGTACGCCTTCTCGCAGGCCCTGGCCGAGAACCCCGACGCCTCGATCGCGCTGATCGACCCCAAGGAGACCGACTCGCTGCGGCAGCGGCTCGAGGCTTCCTGGGAGTCGTTCTCGCAACAGGAGCGCGAGGCCGTCGCCCAGTGCCCGGCGCTGTGGCTCGTCAGCCGCGCCGCGCTCACCTACGGCAGTGACGCGGAGCGGCAGATGGCCCGCGAGCGGATCGCCCGGGTGGCGGCGCGCGCCTCCGAGACCGGCGACGACGGCAACGGGGGCGGAGCCGGGGGCGAGACGGCGGTCGACCGCATGATCCGCTCCACCACGATGCTGCAGATCCAGCAGCAGACGTTCGACCACTACATGTGGTGCCACGGCTTCCGCCAGACCCCGTTCGGCTGGTAGGGCTAGGTCTGGGCGAGGTCGTAGAACGCGATGCCCGACATCAGCTTGGGGTAGAAGTAGGTCGCCTTGTGCGGCATCCGGTGTCCTGCCGCGCAGATCTCGAAGACATCGCCCAGGTCCGGCGCGTTGGTCAGCACCGCGAGGTCGTACAGACCCCCGCGGACCCAGCGGATCGCCTGCGCCGCGTCGCGGGTGTGGCTGACGCCGGCGTCGGCGTCGATCTCGTCGGTGCCATGCTGCAGGCCGTGACGGAGCAAGCACTCGTGGAGAACCGTGAGTGGAAGGCGCTGCAGGGCGGGCGGCGTCTGCGGGTGGAGGTGCGCCAGTTCCGTCGGGTCGGCCACCTCGACGCGGAACAACCCGGCTCGCGTCACGAACACGAACCCGGCGGTGCGCCGCCCCATCAGCTCCAGCGTCGCCAGGGCCCCGGCCACCGTCCAACCGTCGATCGGCGTGACGCGCGCCATTGCCGTGAGCGGAGCGAGATCGGGCGAACGGCCCTCACAGCGGAGCAGCCGGTGCGTGCCGTAGGCCCGGACCCCCGGGTCGCTGGCGTTGACCACGCAGGCGAGGCACCGGGCCCCGGGCGCCTCGGTGCCCAGGCGGCCCTGAGCGCGCGCGTGCTCGAGCTGGGCCGTGTAGCGGTGGTGGCCGTCGGCGATGATGACCGGGGTCCGGCCCAGGAGGGCGGAGGCGGCCTTCGTCGCCTGGGCCGAGGTCACCCGCGAGACGACGTGGGTCGCCCCCTGGGGGTCGACGTACTCGAGGATCGGCTGGGGATCGGCCGCCTCGAGTGTGGCGCGGGCCTCGTCCTTGGCGTCGTCGTAGAGGCCGAGGATCGGAGAGAAGCCCGCGTCGGCCGCCTCGATTAGCCGGCCGCGGTCGGCGAGGGGGTGGGGTAATAAAACGACGGCGGCCTGTAGATGCCCGCGCCAAAGGGCCCCCGATTTAGCGCCCCCTGGTAC
>CAZRDB010000013.1:21306-44452 GCA_964598695.1 uncultured Armatimonadia bacterium | reverse complement strand
GGCAGTACGCTGCCGTCGCCAAAGGGCGCCAGCTTGAGCGCGCCGAGGATCCCCTTGCGCGTGGTCTCCTCCCCGGTCAGGGGGTCGGCGAAGCGGCAGTCGTAGAGGTAGAGGCCCGGCTCGGTGTCGTGGCAGAGCACGCCCGTCTCGCGCCAGGTGCGCCACAGGCCGGCGGCGCGGGCATAGTCCTCGGCGCCGAACTCGGCGCCCGGCGCGGGCTTGCCGAGGATCAGGTGGATGGCATGGTACGGGCTCGACTCCCGCATCGCCCGTGCCTCCTCATGGGAGATCACGTCGTAGGGCGGGGCGAGCACCTGTTGGGCTCCTCCGACGCGGTCGAGCGCGTACCGCCAAGCGCGAAAGGCCGCCAGGTCTGCCATCGGGTATCTCCGCTTTCCAGGGGCTGAGAGGGGTGTGGCGCCGTGGGGAGCCCCTCCGCCCAGTGTGGCATACGGCCGCCCGTGGAAGCAAGCCGGTGTCGAACCGCCGCTCCGCGCTTGACACCCGCAGGGGCAGTCGGTACACTTCGCCGCCTGGAGGACTGAGCCCACATGCCGAATATGGAACGTCTCAAGTCCTTTGTCTCGGAGCGCTTCCTCTCCTTCGAAAAGTCCATCCTGGACGCGATCCAGCGCGAGGAGGAGAATCGCAAGCGGGCGCTCGAGGAGCAGAGGGCCAAGAAGCGTAAGTCGAAGAAGAAGAAGAAGAAGAAGGGCAAGTAGCAGGTCCCGCGTGGCGGGGTAGCTCAGTTGGTCAGAGCGCACGGTTCATACCCGTGTTGTCGGGAGTTCAAATCTCCCCCCCGCTACCAACCATGTCGATGATGCGCCTCTGCCGGCTCGCCGGCGCGGGCGCTCGGGAGACTGGGCCCGTCCGGAGCGCTCGGACGGGCCCCTTGTTGTTCGTGCCGGCCGAGAGAGGAGTCCGTGGTGGCGACGATCGCGCTGCTCGGCGCCCCCAACGCGGGCAAGTCCGCCCTCTTCTGCGCCCTGACCGGCGTCTCGGGCGGCGACGCCCCCGCTCCGTTCTCCACCGAGGAGCCCGTCTCCGCGCCGCTCTCCTGCCCGGGCCTCCTGCCCGCGGTCGTCATCGACCTCCCGGGGATCGCCCGCGACTCCCACGCCGGCCAGTGGCTCGGCCTGGAGTGGCTCGACCGGGTCCGCGACGCCGACGTGCTCGTGATGGTCACCAAGACCTTCCAGACCGGCGCCGGACCGCTCGAGCAGCCCGGCTGCACCGGAGACCCTCTCTGGGATCTCGAGATGGTCGAGCGCGAACTGCAGATCGCCGATGTGCACGCGATCGAGAGACGCCTGCAGGAGACCGCACCGGACGACCCCGGACGCGAGATGCTCGAGCAGGTCGGCACGGCGCTCGCCGGCGGCCAGCCGGCCCGCGAGATGGGGCTGCCGCCCGACGAGATGAACGAACTCACCGGCACGAAGCTGGTCACCCGCCTGCCCGTCGTGTACGTCCACAACATCGACGAGCGCGCGCTGGAGGATCCGCTGCTGCAGGCGGCGCCCGAGCTGCTGACCGAGCGGATGGTCTACCGAGGGGTCGAGGCGCTGCCGGTCTGCGCGCGCCTCGAGGCCGACGCGGCGATGCTCGGGCGGGAGGAAGGCGCGGTCTTCCTCGCCGAGCTTGGGGTTGACAAGCCCGTTGCCGAGAGGTTAGCTTACGCCGTCAAACAGGTGCTCTCCGGACCGGCCTCGGCCGGCTCGTAGGGCCGACAACCCGTTCCGACAGACCACGAGCTTCGCTCACGGTCGTCCCCCTTCTCCTCCGGCAGCAAGCCGGGGGCGTTGGCCACAGAAGGGAGGTCGGTAGGTCTTGACCGACCCTGTACGCACGTACTGGCACGACTGTCTCTACATCCTCCGCACCAATCTCTCCCCCGAGGAGACCGCGGCCGCTGTCGAGCAGTTCCAGAAGATCATCCCCGACAACGGTGGGGGCCTCGTCAAGCTCGAGGAGATGGGCCGGCGGCGTCTGGCCTATGAGATCAACCGCGAGCGCGAGGGCTACTACGTCGACATGATCTTCTGGGGCGGCGCTCCCGTGATCGAGGAGCTGAACCGCGTCCTCCGCATCGACAGCCGCGTGATCCGCCACATCGTCGTCCGCGAGACCAAGCGGCAGTTCCACCGCCGCCTCCAGGACATGGCGAAGGCCGCGGCCCAGCCCGCTGAGGCCGAGGCCGTCGCCGCGACCGAGACCCAGGCGCCCGCGGAGCCCGTCGAGGCCCCCGCCGTCGCCGTCGAGGAAACCCCCGTTGCCGCTCCCGTCGAGCCGGTCGCCGAGGAGACCCCCGTTGCCGCTCCCAGCGAGCCGGCCGCGGAGGAAGCCCCCGCTGCCGCTCCCGTCGAGCCCGCGACGGAGGAGGCTCCCGCAGTGGAGCCCGCGCCAGTCGGGGAGACGACCGCCCCGGAGGACGGGGCCGAGGGGGAAGGCTAGTGTATAACCTGGCCATTCTGGTGGGCCGGCTGGGAGCGGATCCGCAGCCGCAGGTAACAACGGGAGGCGTGACCTTCTGCCGGTTCTCCGTCGCCTGCCACCGCCCGTTCAAGGGCAAGGACGGCGAGAAGGAGACCGACTGGATCGACGTCGTGGCGTGGCGCGAGCGAGCCGAGTTCTGCGCGAACTACCTCAAGAAGGGCTCGCTCGTGCTCGTCGAGGGACGGATCCAGGTCCGGAAGTGGGACGGCCCCGACGGCCAGCCGCGCAGAGCGGTGGAGGTCGTGGCCGACCGCGTGGAGATCGCCTCCTCGCGTAGCGAGGGGGGCGGCCAGGCCGCTCCTCGCGACGAAGATGCTCCGCCGGCCTCGGCCGCCTCGCGGCCCGCGCCGTCCGGTGCGGCGAAGAAGCAACTCGCCGACAAGTTCCCGGAGGGCGCCGACGACGCCTTCGACGCGGCGAACGACGAATACGACCCATTCGGTGGTGAATAGCTGTGCGTAGAGATCGTGACCGTGATCGCGACGACCGCGGCAGGGATCGGGATAAGCTTCGGAAGCGGCGCGGACGCCGCAAGGTATGCCGCTTCTGCGCCGATCATGCTGCGTTCATCGACTTCAAGAACGTCGGGCGGCTGCGCCAGTTCGTCAACGACCGCGGCTGCATCATGCCCCGGCGCCAGACCGGCACCTGCTCGATCCACCAGCGCGAGCTGACCAGCGCGATCAAGCGGGCGCGCGAGATGGCTCTGCTGCCGTTCGTCGTCGAGGACGTTACGCGGTAGCTCCCCCCGGGAGCCGCCGCGCGACAGCCCACTCAGCAACCCATCGGCCCTTGGCCCTCCGAGTTCCCTCGTGGAACTCGGACCCAAGGGCTGCGTTGCTTCACGTGGGAGCCGCACCGCCGCGTGGAGTCGGGCCGCGCGATCCTGTCGAGTGAAGGAGCATGGCCATGTCGGGCCGCGAACTCGCGATCGGAGTGGACGTGGGGGGCACCCTCCTCAAGCTCGCGCTGTGCACGCGCGAGGGAGAGGTCGTCCGCAGCATTCGCACGGAGACGCTCGCCTACCAGGGCTACGAGGCCGTCCTGCACCGGATCGCCTCGCTGGTCGGTGAGCTGATGACCGACGCCCGGATCGAGACGGGCGACGTACTGGGCGTCGGCGTCGGCCTGGCGGGCCGGATCGACATGCACAGCGGCATCGCCGTCCTGTGCCCCAACCTGCCCGAGTTCGTGCAGGTGCCGGTCTCGCGCCCGCTCGAGAACGCCCTCAAGATGCCCGTGCGCGTTGCCAACGACGCCGGATGCGCCGCCTTGGGCGAGGTCCACTTCGGTGCGGCGAAGGGCTGCCGCGACATGGTGCTGCTCACGCTCGGAACCGGGGTCGGCGGCGCCGTCGTGCGCGACGGACGGCTCGACCGGGGCTCGCGCGGCGTGCTGGGCGAGATCGGCCACTCGGTCGTCGATATCGACGGTCCCGAGTGCAGTTGCGGCCAGCACGGCTGCCTCGAGGCCTTCTGCGGCCGTCGGGCGATCGAGGGCCGGGCCCGCCGGATGCTCCAGATGGGCCGCGCCAGCTCGCTGCTCGAGCGCGCCGGCGGCGACATCCTCGCGATCAGCCCGCGGATCGTTGCGGAGGCCGCCGAGGACAAGGACGCCGTTGCCCTCGAGGTGCTGGCCGAGACCGCCCTGTACCTCGGCGCCGGCGTCGTGAACGCCATCGTGCTGTGTGACCCCGACGCCGTCGTGATTGGCGGAGGCATCGCGGACTCGGGCGAGGCCCTCCTCGCGCCGCTGCGCCGCGTCGTCGAGTCGCGCTGCCGGATCGGCCAGTTCCGGGGCGACCGGATCATCCCGGCCAAGCTCGGATCCGATGCCGGGGTCGTGGGCGCCGCCTGCCTCGTGTTCGCGCCGGAGGCGGGAGTCAGCCCCCGCTAGGGGGGGCAACGCAACCGGGCCGGACCCGGGGACGCGGAGATCGCATGGTACCGCTGCTGCGACGATTCCAGACGGATCCCGCCTTCGAGGCCGTCCTCGCGGCAGTGCGCGACGGCGTTCCCTGCGCGCAGGCCGAGGGGATCCCCAACGCGGCGCGACCGCTCTTCCTTGCCGCGCTCCACCTCGCGACCCAGCGCCCGCTCCTCGTGCTCTGCGCGGGCGACGAGCAGGCCGACCGCCGCTATCAGTCGCTCGGTCACTGCCTCGGCGAGAGCCGCGTCTGCCTCTTCCCCTCGGCCGAGCTGGCCCTCTACGAGCGGTACGACACCGATGCCGACGCCGCGGCCGACCGACTGCGGGTGCTGGGCGAGCTGATCGCCGGCACCGCCGGCGTCGTCGTCGCCTCGGCCTCGGTGCTGCTGCCGTACCTGATGCCCCGCGCGCGGTACCGCGCACTCACGCGGACCGTCCGCGCGAACGAGGAGTGCGGCTACGACGGGATGCTCGCCTGGCTCGTGGAGGCGGGCTACAAGCGCTCCGACCTGGTCGAGGCCCCCGGCGAGTTCGCCGCCCGCGGCGGCATCCTCGATGTCTACCCGCCGATCCTGAACGAGCCCGTCCGGATCGAGTTCTGGGGCGACACCGTCGAGTCGATCCGTCGGTTCGACGCCGGCACCCAACGCTCGGTCGACCGGCTCGGAGCCGTCCGGCTCGTCCCCGCGAGCGAGCTGGTGCCCTCGGCCGAGCAGTGCGCCCGCGCGGCCGAGCGGATCGAGGAGCTGCGCGCCGGCCTGCCCGAGAAGCTCTCGGCCGAGCGCCACAGGCGGCTCGACGAGGTGCTGCGATCCGATGCCGAGGCCCTGCGCGTCGGCCGGCGGTTCCAGGGCATGGGCTACTACCACCAGTTCCTGTTCGAGGAGCGGGAGACGCTGCTCGACTACCTCGCGCCCAGTACGCTGCTCGCGCTCGACGAGCCGCTGAAGGCGGTCCGCGCCTGCGAGGAGCTGCTCGCGGAACTGGGCGAGGTCCACGAGAAGCGGGTCCACCGCGGCGAGCTGCCGCAGCTCCCGGAGCCCGTGCTGCTCTCGCCCGAGGAGCTGACCGAGCGGCTCTCGGCACGGTCGGCCGTCCACCTGACCGCCCTCTCGCCCGCGATCCCCTGGGTCCACGAGCGGCGGCTGGTCACCTTCGAGAGCGCCTCGGTCGACTCGTTCCGCGGCTCCGCGAAGGAGCTGTGCCAGGCGATCTCCGAGTGGCAGCTCTCCGGCTCCGCGATCGTCCTCTCGACCACCCAGCAGAAGCGGATGGCCCAGATCCTCGCCGAGAACGGCGTCGAGCATGTCGAGGAGTACAGCGAGCACAACGACCTCGCGACCGGCATGGCCCACGTCGGCACCCTGGCCGTCGAGTCCGGCTTCGCGATGGCCGGCGCCAAGCTTGTCGTGCTCACCGATCGGGAGATCTTCGGCTGGCACCGCGCCATGCTCCCGGCCCGCCGGCCGCGCTCCGAGGTCAAGCTGACGACCCTGGCCGAGCTGCGCGCCGGCGACCACGTCGTCCACGTCGCCCACGGGGTCGGCAAGTACGTCGGGATCGTCCAGGACACGATCGAGGGCGTCGAGCGCGACTACCTGCGGATCGAGTACGCCGACGGAGTGCTGAAGGTCCCCACAACGCAGATCGACCGGATCCAGAAGTACATCGGCGCCGAAGGCCACGCCCCGGCCATCGACACGATCGCCGGCACCACCTGGGCCCGCAAGCGCAAGAAGGCCGAGAAGGCGACGGCCGACATGGCCAAGGAGCTGCTGAAGCTGTACTCCGAGCGTGAGGCCGCGAAGGGCCACCGCTTCTCCGAGGACCAGCCGTGGCAGCACGAGATCGAGGCGGCGTTCGTCTACGAGGAGACGGGCGATCAGCTCCGCGCCATCGCCGAGGTCAAGGACGACATGCAGTCGCCGCAGGTCATGGATCGACTCGTCTGCGGCGACGTGGGCTTCGGCAAGACCGAGGTCGCCGTACGAGCCGCGCTCAAGTGCGTGCTCGACGGCCTCCAGGTCGCCGTGCTCGTGCCGACGACGATTCTCTGCGAGCAGCACTACCGCACCTTCGACGAGCGGCTGGGGGCCTATCCCATCCGGATCGACAAGCTCAGTCGCTTCTCGACGCCGGCCGAGTCCCGCAAGACCCTCGCCGGGATCGAGTCCGGCGCGACCGATATCGTCGTCGGCACCCACCGTCTGCTCTCGCAGCAGGCCCGGTTCTCGAAGCTCGGCCTGCTGATCATCGATGAGGAGCAGCGCTTCGGCGTCAAGCACAAGGAAGCGCTCCGAATGCTCCGCTCGAACGTCGACGTGCTGACGATGACGGCGACGCCGATCCCGCGCACGCTCCACATGTCGCTCTCGGGCATCCGCGATCTCTCGATCATCCAGGAGGCGCCCAAGGGCCGTGTCGCCGTGCGTACCTTCTGCGTCGAGGAGGAGGACGACGTCATCCGCGAGGCCGTCCGCCGCGAGCTGGGCCGCGAGGGCCAGGTCTACTTCGTCCACAACCGCGTGCAGTCGATCGCCTCCTGGGCTCAGCGGCTCAAGAAGCTCGTCCCCGAGGCTCGGATCGCGATCGCGCACGGCCAGATGGGCGACGACGAACTCGAGGAGATCATGCTCGACTTCTACGCCGGGATGTACGACATCCTCTGCTGCACCAGCATCATCGAATCGGGCCTCGACGTCCCGAACGTCAACACGCTGATCGTCCAGAATGCCCCGGCCTTCGGCCTTGCACAGCTCTACCAGCTCCGGGGCCGGGTGGGCCGCTCGACCCGCCAGGCCTACGCCTACTTCCTCTACTCCCGCCCCGAGCGGCTGACCCCGCAGGCCGAGGAGCGCCTGCTGGCGATCCGCGAGTTCTCCTATCTCGGCTCGGGTCTCCGTATCGCAATGCGCGACCTCGCGAACCGGGGGGCCGGATCGCTGCTCGGCCCCTCCCAGCACGGCCACATCGAGGCCGTCGGTTTCGAGCTGTACTGCCAGATGCTCAAAGAGGCCGTCGGCAAGCTCCGCGGCGAGGCCGCGCTTCCCACGGGCGACGACCTCCCGGCCGTCGACATGCCCCTCGACGCCTACCTGCCCGCGCGCTACATCCCCAACGAGGGACAGCGGCTCGACCTCTACCGCCGCCTCTCGACCTGCCGGACGATCGAGCGGATCGACGAGATCCACGAGGAGCTGCTCGACCGGTTCGGAGCGCTGCCCGAGGAGGCCGCGCAGCTCGTGCGCGTCCTGCGCTTCCGGGTCCGCTGCAAGGAGCGCGGCGTCGCCACGATCGCCGAGGACGCCTCGGCGCTGCAGCTTCGCATGCAGCCGGGCCTGAAGATCACGCAGGCCGCGCAGATCAAGCTTCGGAAGTACGGGATCCAGCACCAGAGAAGGACCATCCGGGCGCTGGTGGTAAAGGACCTCTGGGTGAGTGTGGCCTTCACAAACATCGCGCCAGCGGCCAAACTGGATGCCCTGGAGGAGATCACGGACCTGATCGCCACAGAGACAAGGGCGGCGCGGCTCGCGCCGTAGGGACCCAATATGCCTGAGGTAGTATCGGTGTGTTTTCGTCAGGGGGACCGAAGCTGGTACTTCGACCCCGGTGACAAGGAATACCCGCTCGGTAGCGCGGTGATCGTCGACACAAGCAAGGGCCATGACCTCGGCTGGATCGCTCGGGGGCGGCACTTCGTGCCTCCCTCCGAGATGCCCGACTCGCTCCGGCCGGTCGTGCGCGCCGCGGCCGAGCCCGATCTGCGGCAGTGCGAGACCCATCGGGCCAAGGAGCCCGAGGCCTTCGCGCTCTGTGCCCAGAGGATCGCCGAGCGCAACATGCCGATGCGGCTGGTGGAGGCCTGCTACTCCTACGACGGCCGACGGGTGACCTTCACGTTTGCCTCGGAGAGCCGCGTCGACTTCCGCGACCTCGTCCGCGACCTCGTGAACCAGCTCCACACACGCGTCGAGCTGCTCCAGGTCGGCGTGCGCGACCAGGCGCGGATCGTCGGCGGCTACGGGAGCTGCGGCCGCGAGCTGTGCTGCCGCGCCTGGCTCCGCGAGTTCCGCCCCACGGCGATCCGCATGGCCAAGGAGCAGGGCCTGTCGCTCAACCCGACCAAGGTCAGCGGCCTGTGCGGTCGGCTTCTGTGCTGCCTGCGCTACGAGTACGACACCTACGTCCAACTCCGCAAGGAGGCCCCGGCGCGCGGCAGCCGCTTCGAGTCGGAGCGCGGCGTGGGCAAGGTGCTCGATGTCGACGTGATCCAGTGCACGTGCCAGCTCGAGCACTCCGACGGCACGCGCGAGTGGTGCAGCTACCGCTGCAAGGCCGCCGAGGAGCCCGAGGAGGTCGCCGACGACCACCTCGAGGCCGACCTCAGCCAGGAGATCGATGTCCTCGAGCGCCGCTGGGGCGCGCGCCTCGCCGAGCAGGAGACCGACGTCGAGCCCGTCGAGGCTGAGATCGAGGGGTCGGACGAGGGGGAGGCGATCGAGCCTGCGGCCACGACGGGTGAGGCGCCGCCCGAGGGCTCGGCCCCCCGCCCGCGCAGTCGCCGCAGGCCTCGCCGGCGCGGTAGCGGACGCGAAGGGGGCACCGCGCCGTCCGGAGGCGCCGCTGCCGCTCCGTCGGCCGCTTCCGCTCCGTCTTCGGCGCCATCGGCCGGCGGGTCGCAGCCGAGTGGGGGCGACAGCCGTCGCCGCCGTCGGCGGCGGAGCAGCGGCGGCAAGAAGCCGGAAGGCGGTGGCGCGTAGTGCCGACCTACCAGTACGAGTGCGCCGGCTGCGGGACCCGGTTCGAGGTGCGCCGCGGGATCTCCGAGAAGCCCTCGGCCGCGCCTTGTCCCTCGTGCCGCGCACGCAAGACCCGGCAGGTCCTCACCGGAGGCCGCGCCGTCCCCCGAGGTCGCTCGGGCAAGGCGGGCGGCTCCGGCTGCGGTGGTTGCACGAAGTCCAGTTGCGCGGGCTGTGGCGGTCACTAGGCGGCCCGCGGAAGGGAAACCCTCGTGAGATCTGAGTCCCTCGAGTTCCTACGCGATCTCATCCTGGCGCCGAGCCCCTCGGGGTACGAGCAGCCGGCCCAGGAGGTGGTCCGACGTTACGCGTCCGGGTTCGCGAGCGAGATCCGGACCGATGTCCTCGGCAACGTGCACGTGACGGTCGGCGGCGGCAAGGGGCCGGCTGTGATGCTCGCGGGCCACGTCGACGAGCCCGGCCTCGTCGTCGGCTTCATCGACGGAGACGGTTACCTCACCGCCAAGGGCGTCGGCGGTTGGGACACCACCGTCCTCACCGGCCAGGCCGTGACGGTCTGGACCGCCGAGGGACCCGTCGAGGGCGTGATCGGCCGCAAGGCCGTCCACCTGATGTCGGCCGACGAGCGCGGCAAGCGCCCCTCGTGGGAGGACCTGTTCATCGACATCGGCGCGAAGGACAAGGACGACGCGGCCACGACCATCCGCATCGGCGATCCGATCACGGTCGGCTCGGGCTTCGAGCCCCTGCGCGGCGATCTCTACGCCGCCCGCTGCTTCGACGGCAAGGCCGGCACGTTCTCGGTCATCGAAGCCGCCCGCCTGCTCGCGCAGGCCAAGGTCAAGGCCCGCGTCGTCGCCGTCTCCACCACACAGGAGGAGATCGGCCTGCGCGGCGCCACCACGGCCACCTACGGGGTCGAGCCGATGGTCGGCATCGCGAGCGATGTCACCGGCACCGCCGACCTGCCCGGGGACGAGGACCAGCGCGGCGAGGGCAAGGTTCTGGGCGGCGGTCCCGTCATCTGTCGCGGCCCCAACATCAACCCCTTCGTCTGGGAGCGGCTGATGGTCGCCGCCGAAGCAGCCCACATCCCCTACCAGTGGGAGGCCTACGGCGGCACGACGCCGACCGACGCGGCCGTCATGCAGGTCGCGCGCGCCGGCGTGGCCGCCGGCCTCGTCAGCGTCCCCAGCCGGTACATCCACACCCCCGTCGAGGTCTGCTCGCTCGTCGACCTCGAGAACACGGCGCGGCTCCTCGCGGAGTTCGTGCTGCGGCTCGAGCCGGAGTCCAACTGGATCCCGTCTCGTCGGCCGGGCGACCCCCGCGTCTCCTGACGGAGCGCTGACCGAGAGGGCGAATCCAGTGAGAGAGAGATCACTCGCATTCCTCAAGGACCTCATGGCGGCGCCGAGCCCCTCGGGCTATGAGCAGCCGGCACAGGACGTCGTGCGCGCCTACGCGGCCGAGTTCTCCGACCGCGTCGAGACCGACGTGATGGGCAATGTCCTCGCGATCCGCAACGAGAAGGGCTCGCCGCGCGTGATGCTCGCGGGCCACTGCGACGAGATCGGGCTGCTCGTCAAGCGGATCGACGACAGGGGCTATCTGCGCTTCGTGCAGGTCGGCGGCTGGGACCCCGGCGTGCTGCTCGGCCAGAAGGTCGAGGTCCACACGGCCTCCGGCACGCTGCCGGGCGTCATCGGCATTCGCTCCTTCGCCGGCCCGAACGCCCCGCACCGCGGCGGCGCCGTCTCGCTCGACTGGCTCCACGTCGATCTCGGCGCCGGCTCCTACGAGGAGGCTGCCGGGCTCGTGCGCATCGGCGACATCATCACCGTCGGCACGCCCTACCGCGAGCTGCGCAACGGCCGCCTCGCCGCCCGCGCCTGGGACGACAAGGCCGGGGTCTGGGTCGCGATGGAAGCCCTGCGGCTGCTGCAGCGGCGCAAGATCTCGGCCGCCGTGTTCGCGGTCTCGACCGTCCAGGAGGAGGTCGGCCTGCGCGGCGCCAAGACCGCCGCGTTCGGCATCTCCCCCGATGTCGGCATCGCCATCGACGTGGGCTTCGCGGCCGACACGCCCGCCGACTCGAAGAAGAAGACGGCCGATGTGGTGATGGACAAGGGGCCGATCATCACCCGCGGCGCCAACATCAACCCGCGCGTCTTCGAGCGCCTCGTGCGCGCGGCCGACGCGAAGAAGATCGGCTACCAGCCCGAGGCGGCCCCCGGCGGAACCGGCACCGACGCCAACGTCATGCAGCTCACCCGTGCCGGCGTCGCGACCGGCCTGATCGGCGTGCCCACCCGCTATATGCACACGCCGACCGAGGTCGTCAGCTACAAGGACCTCGAGGACGCCGCCAAGCTCCTCGCCGAGTTCATCGCCCAGCTCGAGCCGGACGCCGACTTCACGCCGTAGGCGCCCCTCCGGGCTCGCCGCGTGATCGCGGGCGGGGGCGCTCGACGGCCCCCGCCCGCCGGTGCTCCCCATGCCCCGCAGCAGCCAGTGGATCCTCGCGTTCGATGTCGACGGCACGCTCGCTCCGGTCGATTCGCCGCCGCCTGACCCCGTCCGGGACGCCCTCCGCGGCTTGGTCGCCGCCGGCGCGCACCTCGTTCTCGCCTCGGGCAAGCCCTGCACCTACCTCGCCGGCTTCGCCCGCGGACTCGGCCTGATCGAGGCCTCGCTCGTGGGCGAGAACGGCGCCGAGATCTGGCTGAGCGGCACCATGACGACGACGAGGATCCGGCACGAAGCCCCCCCCGCGACGCGGGCCGCGCTCGACCGGCTCTGCGAGCGGCTCGAGCGGCGCTTCCCCGGCGCCCTCTTCTTCCTGCCCAATCCGATCGGCGTGACGGCGTTCTCCTACGACATCGCCGCCCAGCCGCCCTCCCGGACGATCGAGGCCGCTCTGCCGCTTCCCGAGTCCGTCGCCTGCTACGAGCACCCCGACAGCGCCGACTTCCTCGCACGGGAGTTCGACAAGGGCGCGAGCCTCGCCAAGCTGCTCGACGCACTCGGCGCCTCCCGGGAGCGGCTGATCGCCGTGGGCGACGGCGCCAACGACTTCCCGATGCTCAGGACCGCGCGACACGCCTACTGGGTCGGCCCCCCGCGCGAGGACCTCCCTCCGGGAGCCCGCGTGATCGCCGACTCCTCCGCCGCGCTGGCGGAGATCGTCGGGATCGTACGGTCCGACGGCTAGGGCGGCTCCCGGGGGCCCCGCCGGTCGCAACGGCGAGCCGTCCGTGCCGAAGCCAGGACGTGGCCTCGCGATGGCGAACCTGGCACCGTGGATCGGTGTACCAGCTCGTGTGTTCTGAGCCGAGGAGGGTCCCCATGCAGCACGACAGCCTCACCCGCCGTGAGTTCCTCGCACGCTCCGCGGCTGCCGCGACCGCGATCAGCCTCACCGCCGCCGCTCCTGCCGCCTCCGCCGCGGCCAGCGGGGCCGACCTTGTCCCGCTCGGCGAGACCGGGATCCGCACGTCGCGGCTCGGCATGGGCACCGGCACCCTCGCGGGCAGAGAGCAACGCCTCCTGGGATCCGAGGGCTTCTCGCGGCTGGTGCATGAGGCCTACGACCGCGGCATCCGCTACATCGACTGCTCGGACGGCTACCAGATCCACGGGCTGGTCCGCCACGCGCTCCGCGACCTGCCGCGTGACGAGTTCTTCATCCAGACCAAGAGCGACACGCGCGACCCGGCGCTGCTGCGTGCCGATCTCGATCGCTACCGGGTGGAGTTGGGGGTCGACACCCTCGACTCGGTGCTCCTGCACTGTATGACCGACGCCGGCTTCGTGACCGACCTCCGGCCGGCGATCGACGCGCTGCTCGAGGCGAAAGCGGCCGGGGTGACACGAGCCATCGGCGCGTCGTACCACTCCCTGCCCGCGATCTCGGCCGCGGTCGGTTGCGATGCCCTCGACATCCACCTTGTGCGGGTCAACCCGTTCCAGGTGAACACCGACGCGCCGGTCGAGGAGCTGGCCCCGGTCCTGCGCGGCCTGGCGGAGCGGGGGCGCGGCGTCTTGGGCATGAAGATCTACGGGGAGTCCGGCTTCGGCTCGCGCGACAAGCGGCTCGAGTCCCTGCGATGCGTGCTCTCGCTCGGCTCGGTCCACGCGTTCGTGATCGGCTTCTCGAGCGCGGCGCAGATCGACGAGACGCTCGCGCTGATCGCCGAGGCGGGAGCGTAGCGCCCGCGACGGCGTGCGCGCGCCTGTCGCCTGGACCTACCCCGCCAACCCGGTGCGGTCGAAGACAACCTGGCCGTCGATCACCGTCAGATCGACGGCGCAGACCTCCAGGGCGTCCGGGTCCTCGAGGATGTCGTGCGAGAGGATCGTCATGTCGGCCGCGTAGCCGGGCGTCAGCGCTCCCTCGGTCGAGAGGCGTCCCGCCGCGGCCGCCGCCCCCATCGTGTAGCCCTCGATCGCCTCGCGCACGGTGAGCCGCTCGCTCGGACGCCAGCCCCCGCACGGGTTGCCCGCCGGGTCCTGACGCAACACGGCGGCCCGGATTCCCCGGAGCGGATCGATCGACTCCACCGGCGCGTCCGAGCCCAGGCACAGGCGGCCCCCCGCCCGCAGGAGCGAGCCGTACGAGTACGCGCGCTCCTGGCGGTCGGGGAGATACCGCTCAACCATCGCCATGTCGCCCACGAGGTGCACCGGCTGGCACGAGGCGATCGCCCCCAGCGCCGCGAAGCGGCCGATGTCCTCGGGATGGATGTGCTGGGCGTGCTCGATCCGGTGGGGGAGCGTTGGGTGCAGCCCCGCGTCGCGGAGTTCCTCGAACGCGTCGAGCGCCTCGCGCACCGCCCGGTCCCCGATCGCGTGCACCGCGAGCGCGAGTCCTGCGGCGGCCGCCGCGCGGCCAACCTCGACCAGCGAGGACCGCGAGTGGGTCGCCACTCCGGCATCGGACGTGCCGGCGTAGGGCTCGAGCATCGCCGCGCTCTGGGCCCCGAGGCTGCCGTCGCCGAAGACCTTGACCGAGCCGATGCGGAGGTGCGAGCCGCCGAAGCCTCCGCCCAGCGCCAGGTCTGCCGCCTCCGCCACGAGTGCCTCCGGGATGTGGTGGGTCACGCGGAAGGCGAGCAGACCCTCGCGCTTGAGTTCGTGGAGCGGCCCGAACGTCTCGGGGCCCTCGCAGTTGTGCACCCCCGTGAGACCGACCGCGTGCGCCGCCCGGATCCCCGAGAGCAGGCAGCGCCGCTTGTCGGCCGCGCTGAGAGTCGGCCGGTGGGCGAACACCGGGTCCATCGCGTTCTCGCATAGGATCCCCGTGGGCTCGCCCCGGGCATCGCGCTCGATGCGGCCGCCGCGCGGCTCCGCCGTCTCGCGTCCGATCCCGAGCGCCCGCAGCGCCGCCGAGTTCAGCCACATGGCGTGGCCGCACTTCGAGGTGAGCGCGGCCGGGCGGTCGCCGGTCACGCTGTCGAGGTCGGCCGCCGTCGGCCGGCCCTCCGGCCAGATGTTCGCGTCCCACTGGCCGCCCCAGAGCCAACCGTCGCTCGTGTCCGCGGCGAGGTACACCCGAACCTGGGCGAGCGCCTCCCGCCGCGAGGACGCCGCGCGCAGGTCGAGCCGCAGCGAGGCCGAGCGGATCCCGAACGCCAGCAGATGGACATGGCCGTCGACCAAGCCCGGCAGCACGAGCCGCCCGCTGAGCCGGATCTCCGGCGTCAGCGGCGGAACCTGGCTCTTCAGCTCCGCGCGCGGCCCGATCGCGGCGATCCGGCCGGCGAAGGTCGCGACTGCGGCGTCGACCGCCTCGAGACGGCCGGGCGCCAGCACGCGCCCGCCGGTGTACAGCGTCCACAGTGCCATCCACTCACTCCGTTCGGGCGGAGGGGGCTCCGCACGCCGCATCTTCGCCCGAGTGCCCTTGGAGCCCTCGCTAGCACCCGCGGACGATGTGGTAGAATGCGGCCACTCCGCGACCATCGCCGCCGTCTCGCACAGGTGGCGGTGGGGCGGACCCCCGAGGAGAAGGTGGGATCGACATGTCTGCACTCAGCGGACTCCCACGCCGCTCGCACCGCTGTGGCGTGTTCCGCACCGAGCTGATCGGTCAGAGCGTCTGCGTCATGGGCTGGGTCCATGCCTGGCGCGACCACGGAGGCGTCATCTTCGTCGACCTCCGCGACCGCAGCGGACTCGTGCAGATCGTGGCGAACCCGGAGAACTCCCCCGCGGCCCACGCCGTGGCCGACCACGTCCGCTCGGAGTGGGTCATCGGTGTCGTCGGAACCGTCCGCGCCCGCAGCGAGGAGACGGTCAACCCGAAGATGGAGACCGGCGAGGTCGAGATCCTCGCCCAGGAGATCGTCGTCCTCACCGAGGCGAAGACACCGCCCTTCCCGCTCGACGCCGGCGACGAGGTCGACGAGATGATGCGCCTCAAGTGGCGCTTCATCGACCTGCGCCGGCCCGAGATGCTCGAGCGGCTCCGTCGGCGTCACGAGATCATCCTTGCCACGCGCAACTACCTGAGCGAACTCGGCTTCTGGGAGATCGAGACCCCGCTGCTCATCAACACGAGCCCGGAGGGCGCGCGCGACTACCTGGTGCCCAGCCGCGTGAACCCGGGCAAGTTCTACGCGCTCCCGCAGTCGCCGCAGCTCCTCAAGCAGACCCTGATGGTCTGCGGCGTCGACCGCTACTTCCAGATCGCGCGCTGCCTGCGCGACGAGGACCTGCGAGCCGACCGGCAGCCCGAGTTCTCGCAAGTCGACGTCGAGATGTCGTTCGTGACGCAGGATGAGGTGCTCGAGACCATGGAAGGCCTCGTCCGCCACATGTGGAAGGTCGGGGCCGGCGTGGACCTGCCGGACCCGTTCCCGAGGCTCACCTACGCCGAGGCGATGGCGCGGTACGGCTCCGACAAGCCCGACCTGCGGTTCGGCCTCGAGATCGTCGAGGTCTCGGAGGTCGTCGCGAAGTCGGACTTCCGCCTCTTCGCCGAGGCCGCCAGGCAGGGCCAGACCGTCCGCGCCATCAACGTGAAGGGCGGCGCGGCGCTCTCGCGCAGCCAGCTCGATGGCCTGCAGGACAAGGCCAAGGAGTTCGGTGGGCAGGGCGCGGCCTGGATCGTCTACGAGCCCTCGGGCGAGTGGCGCTCCCCGCTGATCAAGTACTTCCAGCCGCCGGTGCTCGAGGAGATGCGGGCGGCGCTGGGTGGCGAGCCGGGCGACCTGTTCGTGTTCGGCGCGGGCGAGCCCGAGGTCGTCGCCCCGATGCTCGGCCGAATGCGGATGCACCTCGCGGAGCTGATGGGCCTGACCGGCACGGAGGGCTTCAGCCCGCTGTGGGTCGTTGACTTCCCGCTCTTCGAGCGCACCGACGAAGGTGGCTGGCAGCCGATGCACCACCCCTTCACGATGCCCAAGGCGGAGTTCATCGACACGATGGAGGAGAACCCGGGCGCCGTGATCGGCCAGCTCTACGACCTGGTGATCAACGGAGCCGAGCTGGGTTCGGGCTCGATCCGGATCCAGGACCCGAAGCTTCAAACGCGCGTCTTCGAGATCGCCGGCTTCTCGAGGGAGGAGGCGGAGCGCAAGTTCAGCTTCCTTCTCAACGCTTTCCAGTACGGCGCGCCACCCCACGGCGGCATCGCGCTCGGCGTCGACCGGATCGTCCTGCAGCTCGCAGGCGGGAAGTCGATCCGCGATGTGATCGCGTTCCCGAAGAGCCAGCACGCCTCCGACCTGATGATGGGCGCCCCGAGCGAGGTCGACGAGGCACAGCTCAAGGAGCTGCACATCCGGACCGTGAGGTAGCACCGCTGCCCCCCCCGCAGGAATCGCCCCATTCGTGCGGAACCCCGTCCGTGCCCGGCCGTCCAGGACCGTCGGGCGGCGGCGCGGAAGGGGTTCCCCGACATGGGACGTCTGGCTGCGGTTCTCGTGCTTCTCCTCTGTGTGCTCGCGCCCGCGGCATGCGCCCAGCCCGCGCACGGGCCCGAGTCGTCCCCTCCCGCGGCCGTGGTTGAGGAGCGCGGCACTCCCGCCGAGCGGCCGGAGCTGTCGCCGCGCCCGGCGGCCGCGCGCCCCGCAGTGGGGCAGACCGCGCCGCCGCAGGTCGAGCAGCACCCCTATGCCCAGTGGCCCGGTAGCCAGCAGTACGCCCCGTGGGTCCTCGAGTTCGTCGCCGACAACCCGCCCGTGCGCGCGGTCCTGGCGATCGTGGCGCTCGCAGGCAAGCCGCTGCTCTTCGTCGTCCTCCTCGTGGGGCTCGGCGCGGTCTTCGCTCGGGTCGGTTGCGGTGCGCTGGTCGCCATACGCGGGGGCCAGGGGCAGTTGGCCCCCGAGCGCGAGCAGTTGCTCCGCGGACGCGCGACCCTGGCGGGCTGGATCCTCTCGCTCATCGTCGCCTCCGAGACGGTCGGGTGCCACTGGGTCACCAGCGTCATCCCGGTGCTCACCGGCCTCCTCGGCGCCCTCGTCACGGGCGCCGTCTGGCTCGCCGTGGGCGGGGCGATCGCCTACGCGCTGAGCCCGCACGGCCGCGACCTGGTGCTGAGCCTCGTCGGCGGGCTGTACATCGGCTCCGTGCGCCGGCGCCAGGTCCGCGAGTCGAAGCTCGAGGAGTACGCGCTCGGGCCCGACGCGAAGGGCCGGCTGTTCGCGGTCGACGCCCTCTTCACGACGTTCGAACTGAACCGAGGCGGCTTCCTCGTCAAAGCCAACCATGAGGTCATGCGGGAGGTCCTCGGCTGGCCGTCGCCCGCGAAGGCGGAGTAGGACGGGGCGGTCGGTGGCACGCGCGGCCCGTGGGCCTCGCCGCGAGAGGAGGGCCACGGGCCGCGCGTGAATAGGGCGGGCGAGAAGCCCTTTCGCCAAGGAGCCCCCGATGGTTGGCCTGTCGCTCATCCTCGCCGCGAGTTTCGCCGCCTCCGTCCCCCTGCCCGGCGTCGTCTCCGTCCGCGCCCATGGCGCCGTGGGCGACGGCTTGGCCGACGACACGGCCGCGTTCCAGGCCGCGATCGGCGAAGCGGCGAGGACCGGCGCCGCGGTCTTCATCGAGCCGGTCGAGCCGGGCAAGGGCTATGTCCTCACCCACACGGTCACACTCGTGCGTGGCGTCAGCCTCATCGGCAGCCTGGCCGGGATGCCGTTCGTCGCGTGGGAGGGTGTGCCGCGTGAGATCCAGACGGGGCCCGTGATCCTCGCCCGACCGCGCCCCGAGGAGTACACCGGCGCCCGCAAGGCCCCGCTGTTCCTCCTCCAGGGCGGCAACACCCTCCGGGGCCTCTACATCCTGTACGACAGGCAGCCGTGGCCCTCCGATGCCGAGTTTGACGCCCCCGGCTCGCCCTATGCCTACGCGAGCCTCGAGGAGCTGACGGGGCGCTTCATCCCCGAGCACGTCGCGCCGTGCGGGCCGACGATCGAGATCCAGCCGGGCGTGGCCTCGACCACCATCGAGGACATCACCTGCGCCCGCTACCGCGACTTCCTCTACACCGCCGCGGGGGGGAAGATCGTCGTCAGCCGCTGCTACCTCTTCGGCTACGGCCGGGCGTTCGCGATCCGTGAGGCGCGGGATGTGGTGCGGATCTCGGAGATCCACATCGTGCCCAACGTCGAGGGCCCGATCTCCTGGCAGCACGCCAGGCTGCATGCGGCGATCACGGCCAGCCCGGCGAACTGCGCGTTTGACTTCGGCTCGGTCGACGGCTACTCGGTCAGCGACGTGGCCGTCTTCCTCACCCACACCGGCTTCCGGCTCGGCGCCTCGGAAACCAACCCGTTCGTCGACCCCGCCACCGGCGAGAGGGTCCCCGTCCGCTGGGGTGCGGGGCCGTGGGGCTCGATGCACAACGTCAAGCTCGACAACTGCGTCGTCGGGTTCGACTGCATCACGGGGACGATCCTCCCGAACCAGATGACGAACGTCATGGTCCACGCGAGCATCGACACGCCCGCGCGGTTCCCCGCCGAGGGCGGCGAGGTGGCCCGTCAGGCGGCCTTCCTCCTCGAGCCCGACTTCGTGGGCGCCACGCTCCAGATCGCCAACCTCTCGCTCAGCTCGTTCGCGCCCCGGAACGTGGTCGCGACCGGGCGGATGGTCCACGAGGCGAACGGCCGCGCCTTCCTCGTCGGCTGTCCCGGCGGACGCGAGCCGGTTGACTTCGCCGCGCGCGATGCCGCGCGGGTCGAGGTGTTCGGACTGGTGGTGTCCAACATCCCGGACACACACCTCACGGCCGCGACTCCGGGCTCCCCGCTCTCGATCCGTGTCCGCGGCTTCATGCACAACGGAACGCCCGAGGAGGACGGCCTGCTGCGGTAGACGGTGCTCGGGCCATGCTGGGAGGCTCCCGATCGTGAAGAAGCTGACGAAGATCCTCGCCATCCTGGTGATCCTGGCGCTCGGCGCCGTCGCCTACCTGCTCGTAATGCGCGCGCGAGCCGGCGCGCAGGCGGGGGCCGGGCCCGAGTCTGCAGCGGAATCGCACCCCGCGGCCGCGCACGAGGGTGCCGAGGCAGCATCGACGGAGTCGCTGCCGCTCGATGTCGAGGGCGCCATCGCCTACGTCCGCGACGGCGTCGTGTACCTCCGCGAGCTGCGTGGCGAGCACCGGGAGACGCGGCTCGCCCCGGCCGAGCGCCAGGAGAGGCCGCGCGAGGCGCTCTGCCCGACCTTCCTGCCCGACGGCAAGCTCCTCGTGGTCGAGACCGGCGTCGGGCTGTGGGTCTTCGATCCCGCCACCGGCGAGGGCGCCCCCAGGATGGCCACGCCCAACCTCGTCGCCCTCGGCCTCGACCGCGCGACGGGTGACGTGCTCGTCGGGATGCCGAACGCCACCAGCGACCCCAAGGGGAGCGCCGGCGCTTGGCATGTGGAGACGGTCCGCGACTGGACCGAGGTGGGCCTCGCCGGCATCGGCGCGACGAGCACCGGCGCCCCGGGCATCGTGGCCGACCGGTACGGCCACCGGATCCGGGCGACGAGCGACCGGTCGCTGCTCGCCGTCCCCCGGTTCCCGGCGAGGGCCGAGGGCGCCGCGTACGAACTCCGCACGGCGCGCGCGAGCGGCGGCTTCGAGTTGGTGGGGTGGGGGAGCGAGGAGGAGCCCGACTCGTACGTCCGTGCGGGCTGCGGCGTCGACCTCGGGCCGACCGACGCCTACGTCGCCGTCTGCCACGCGGAGGCAGACTCCCTCGCGGGTGAGGTCTACCGACTGCCCGCCGGCGAGCCCGAGCGGCGGGCTCGGGTCCTGCGCATCGAGGGAACCGAACTCGGCGAGATCGCGGTGAGCGAGTCGCTGAACCTCCTCGCGGTCGAGACGCGCCCGACGCAGGGCGTGCCGTCGATCACGCTCTACCGTCTCTCCGACGGCCGCCGCATCACGGCGCTGGATGGCGGCGACCCTGACCTCTGGCCGAGGTAGGCGGACTCGCCCCGCTGCTCGGCTCCGTGGGTGGGGTCGGGCTACGCCTTCGCCGGCCTGAGCTCCCCGCTACGGACCATCGCCTCGAGCGGGTTGTCGTCGATCGTGAGTGGGAAGTCGACGCGGCCGCGTCGGCGCGCCGATTCGTAGGCGCCGAAGATCAGCTCGGTCGCGACCAGCGCGTTGTCGGCGGCGAGCTGGCACGTCCGGCCGGTCCGGAGGCAGTCGACGACATCGGCGACCGCGCGCTCGACGAAGTGGGGGCCGTGGATGCCCTCGCCGGCAGTGTCGACCCACCGCCAGTCGGCGTCACCCACGCCGCGCATCCGGAGCGCGTCGCTCGGACCGTGGCCGACGCCGACCTCGAGGACTCCCTTCTCGCCGACGATCCGGTTGATCGGACCAACCGGCTTGCCGCCGCCGGGCACGCCGGACACCACGAGACCGAAGACACCGCTCGCGTACTCGAAGAGCATGACCTGCTGGTTCTCGCAGTGGCCGCCGAAGACGAGGTTCTCGGTCCGGTAGTCGACCTGGGCGAGGACCCACTTCGCGGGGACGCCGTCGCCCTGGAAGAAGCTCATCATGTCGATGAAGTGGGTGCCCGAGTCGTAGATGTTGCCGCACTCGCACTCGAGTCGCCAGAGGGCCCCGATCTCGCCCGCCTCGATCATCGACTTCGCGAGCGTGTAGGGCTTGCCGTAGCGCCGCTGGTGGTTGAACGTGAGCTGGACGCCGGCGGCGCGGGCCGCCTCGGCCATCCGCCGCGCGCCGCCCCAGGTGTCGGCCATCGGCTTCTCGCAGTGGATCGCCTGCACGCCCGCGGCGACGGCATCGAGCACCATCGGCTCGTGGAGCGACATCCAGGTGCAGATCGAGACGACGTCGAGCCGCTCGCGCTCGAGCATCGCGCGGTAGTCCGTGTAGACGCTGCCGGGGGGGATCCCGTACCTCTCGGCGAAGGCCCCGGCGTTCTCCGGGACGATGTCGGCGCAGGCGACCATCTCACAGCCGTCGACCTCCCGGAAGCCGTTGGCGTGCTCGTAGGCCATGGCGTAGCCGAACCGGTCGCCCCGCTCCTTCTTCTTGCCCGTGCCGATGAACCCGACGCGCAGCGTCTCTGCCATCGCTCGACTCCTCCTCCGGTTGCGTCTCGAACGCACTCGCGCCGGGGGAGTTCGCTCCCGCCAGGCCCAGGGCCTTGCGGGGGCGCCCCAACCCGGCCGGAGGAGCCTGGCGGCCCAGGCGAGCTAGGGCGTGCGGGGCTCCTCCGCCGCGGGGAGCGGCGTGACGCGGTAGGCGCTCACGGCGCGCACGTCGAGGCGGAACGCGCCCGCTTGCTTGTCCGCGACCATCAGACCCACGGTGCCGACGTCGCTCGCGTCGAAGGCCGGCGCCGCCACGCGCTGTCCGAACACGGTCGCTTCGAGGTCGGCGAAGGCGACCCGGCTCTCCGCCCACTCGCCGGACGGCTCGAAGGGCCGCCAGTACAGCGGCCACTCCCCGCTCGCGCCCTGTGTCAGGCACAAGCGGTACTGCCTGCCGTCGCCTCGGGCCTCGACGAGCAGCCCGTCGTAGCCTCCGAGGTCCCATCCATCGGACCGCGAGCGGATCGAGGCAAACCCGCCGTTGCGCTCGAGCGAGACCACTCCGTGGAAGGAGGCAGAGCCGTCCTCCGCCGTCAGCTCGCCCGTCGAGAGGCCGCCCATTACCGTGTCGTGGAGCGGACGGAACAGCTCGATGCCGCCTTCGGTCGCCAGGTCCGCGACCTCTCGGAGGTCGAGGCGCTCCGCGAGGCCCGGCCAGGCCGACAGCCGGCCGAGCTCGAGACGGAACGGACCGGCCGTGCCGTCGGCGCAGAACACGCCCACCGCGCGCACCTGTGACCCGGCCAGCGGCTCCGGGTCGATCGGCTCCCCGCGCCACGTCGACGCGAACATCGCGAGGGGGACACGCGTCTCGGTCCACACGCCGTCGGTGGTCGGTACCTCCGCCTCGTACATGGGCCCCGCGAAGCCTTCCCGCGTCGAGAGCGCGAGGCGGTAGGTCCGCCCATCGCCGCGAACGCGCAGCGCGACCCCATCGCCGTCGTGCAGCCGATCCGCTGGGAGCGGCGCGATCACGGCAGCGAAGCCCCCGTTGTTCTCGAGGGAGATCGTGCCGTGGAAGGTCGCTCGATGCTGGTCATCGCGCTCGATCACGCCGGTCGAGACCCCACCCATCACGCCGTCGAGAAGCGGCCTCCACTCGAGGCCCCCTGGCAGGCCGCCGAAGCGACACAGGGTGCGGCATGGGGCGCCATCCGCCTCCCCCTCCAGGGCCGAGACTTGGGCACTGAGCCCACCCCCGACGATCCCCGCCGCCAGCAGCGCCGCCAGACCGAACTGCAGAGGGTACATGGAACACGCCTCCTCACGTCACACGCGAAGCTCCCTCGTAGCTTACTACGGAATCGCGTCCACGTTGCCGCGGCCGGTTCGGCCGCGGAGGACTCCGCGCCCGCCGCACGAACGGGAGCCGGGGGCGGCGAGCGAGG
>CAZRDB010000013.1:0-21296 GCA_964598695.1 uncultured Armatimonadia bacterium | reverse complement strand
CGAGGAGGCATCGGCCCATGCTGCCCGACGACTCTGTGAACCCATCGCGTCGCGCGTTCCTCCAGGCGGCCGGCGCGGGCGTCGCCGGTCTCGGCGTTCTCGCGCGGGGGCAGGTCGCCGAGCGGCCGCGCCCCACTCCCTCCGCCGAGCGGCAGGTGGGACTCGCCTACTCGACCTGGTTCCCGCCCGCGAGTTGGGAGCACACTTGGGGCGAGCCCGAACTCGGCTGCTACGACTCCGCCGACCCGCGCGTCATCCGCCAACACGCCGAGTGGATCGCGGACGCCGGCGTCGACTTCGTCTGGCTCGACTGGAGCAACAACCTCGACGCCGATCACACGAACCGCAAGGCGCCCCAGCGGATGGACCTGCTGCTCATCGAGCGGGCGACGCGGGTCCTCTTCGACGAGTACGCCCAGCTCGCCAAGCGTCCCCGGGTCAGCATCTTCCTCGGCTGCCCCGGGGCTCCCGAGGCGGTCGTGGATGGCCGGCTCACGCGCAAGGCCGACCAGATCCACGACGAGTACGTCGCCAACCCGCGGTTCCGCCCACTCCTCCAGGAGTATCTCGGGAAGCCTCTGTTGGTGGTGTACGTCAACACGCCCTCACCCTTCCCGACCGGCGTGCCGGAGTGGGACGACGACCGCTTCACCGTCCGGTGGATGACCGGCTTCGTCACCGAGCAGCCGCACCTGTGGTCGGGGTCCGACCGGCTGAGCCACTACGGCTACTGGTCGTGGGAGGAGCGGGGGATGCAGAGCTACACGGCCCACGAGGGGCAGGCCGAGTCGATGAACGTCGTCGCCTGTTGGCGCGATGACCCGAACTGCCCGACCCCCGGCCGCAGGGGCGGCGCGACCTTCCGCGAGCGCTGGGCGCGGGCGCACGAGATCGGACCGCGGTTCGCGATGGTCGTCTCGTGGAACGAATGGGTCCTGGGCGAGCAACCGAGCGCCGAGGTGAGCAAGGACCTGGAGCCCTCGACGACCCACGGCCGCCTCTACCTCGACATCCTCCGCGAGGAGATCGCGCGCTTCAAAGGCCGGGCGGGGTAGGGGAGGCGGAGGCCGCCGGGGGGAGCGAGTCCTCCTCGTCGAGGACCTCGCGGACGGTCGCCGCGAGCGTCGCCGAGCTGAACGGCTTCTCGAGCAGCCGCACCTCCGGCTCGGAGACCCCCTGGCGGGAGAGGATGTCGTCGGTGTAGCCCGAGACACACAGGCACCGCAGCGTCGGCCGGTCGGCCCGGAGCCGCTCGGCCAGCTCGAGGCCGCTCATCCCCGGCATCACGACATCGGTGATCAGCAGATCGAGTGCCGGGCTCCGCTCCGCCACGAGCCGCAGCGCCTCCTCCGGGTTCGAGGCGCAGAGGACCGTGTATCCCAGGCCCTCGAGCAGCGCCCGCGCCAGACCCAGGACCATCGCCTCGTCCTCCACGAGCAGGATCGTCTCGGTGCCCCGCACCGGCGGAGCCTCGGCCTCCGGCGAGGTCTCCGGCTCCGCCTGGGCCTCGGCGCGGGGGAGGTAGACCCGGAACGCGGTTCCCACGCCCGGCTCGCTCTCGACCCCGATGATCCCCCCGTGCTGCTTCACGATCCCGTAGACCATCGCGAGGCCCAGCCCGGTGCCCTGGCCGACCTCCTTGGTGGAGAAGAAGGGCTCGTAGATCCGCTCGAGTGTTGCCCGGTCCATCCCGACCCCCGTGTCGCGCACCGAGAGCACGACGTACTCGCCGGTGACGGGGCCGGAGGGCTGCGGGATCGCGCTCGCCGCGTCGAGCGTCACGTTCTCCGTCCCGATCTCGAGGAGCCCCACTCCCGACATCGCGTCGCGCGCGTTCACCGCGAGGTTGGCGACGATCTGGTCGACCTGGCCGGGGTCGGCGAAGACCGGCCACAACCCCGGGCCGGGGTTCCAGGAGATGTCGATCCCCTCGCCCACCAGTCGGCGGAGCATCTTGAGCGTCGTTCCCACCGTCTCGTTCAGGTTGAGGACGACCGGGCAGATCGCCTGCTGGCGGGCGAAGGCCAGCAACTGCCGCACGAGCGTCGCCGAGCGCTGGCCGGCCTCCCCGATCTGCTCGACGCACTCGCGCACGGCCTCCGGGTCGTCGAGCGCGTCCATCGCCAGCTCGGCGTGGCCGATGATGACCGCGAGCATGTTGTTGAAGTCATGCGCCACGCCGCCGGCCAGACGCCCCACCGACTCCATCCGCTGCGCCTGTCGGAGCTGGGCCTCGAGCGCCAGCCGCTCGGTCACGTCGCGGACGATCCCCGCGACCCCCGGCCGGTCCTCGGAGACCAAGCGCGTCGCGACCAACTCGCCGGTGAACTCGGCGCCGTCCCGCCGCAGGAACTGCAGCGAGACGCCCGTGCATGGCGTGTTCCGCTCCACGATCGCCGCCAGCAGCGCGCCGACGCGTGGTGCGTCGACCGGGGTGACCAGCTCCTCGAGCTTCCGGCCCACGATCCCCTCGGGGGGCCAGCCGAGGAGCGGTTCCGCAGCCGGCGAGGCGTAGGTCAGGGCGCCGTCCGGGCCAGCCAGGAACAGCAGGTCGCGCATCTGCTCGGCCATCGAGCGGAAACGCTCCTCGCTGCGGCGGAGCGCCTCCTCCGCAGCCTTGCGCTCCGAGACGTCGCTCGAGAACCCGAGGATCCGGGTCTCCGAGAGACGTGTCGCCGAGAGGGAGCGCCAGCCCGACGAGCCGTCCTTGCGCCGGAACGGCAGTTCCGCGTAGGAGCGGCCTTCGGCCCGAACGCGACGGAGGTACTCGTCGGCCTCCGGCTCGAGCCCGGGCGGCAGGAGATCGTGCGTGCGCAGCGTGAGCAGCTCGTCGCGGCTGTAGCCGGTGAGGCGGGAGGCCGCCGGATTGGTCTCGATGTACCGGCCGTTGTCATCCATGACGAAGACCGCGTCGGGCGCGTTGTTGACGTAGCTTCGGTAGCGCTCCTCGCTCTCGCGGAGCGAGTCCTCGGCCGCGCGTCGCGCCTGACCGTCGGCGAAGACCATCCCGACGACCATGGTGGCGATCGGGTAGGCGATCAGGATCGTCGGCCCCATGTCGTGCCGGGCCTTCGCGCCGGCGTCGCCGGGCAGGAGGTGGGTGGCGAGCAGCATCAGGACATGGACCAGCATGCCCAGGCCGAGCAGCGCGAGGGGCCGCAGGTAGCGCGGATCGCGGTGGGCGAGGTAGTGGAAGACGACGCCGCAGGCAGAGGCCTCAACGATGGTGGCCAGGCCCATCCACACGCCCCCGCCGCTGAGACGCCAACGGTACCAGCCGCACATCACGCCGGCGATCGAGGCCGCGACCGGCCCCCCGAACAGGCCCGAGACGGCAAGGACGATCGTCCGGCCGTCGAAGATGATGCCCTCCTGCCAGTGAACGGGGGTCATCATGCCGATCAGGCCGACCGCGCCGAAGAGAAGGCCGGTGAGGGCCTGTACGGCGATGCCCTTGCGGCGCCAGTGGTGCGTGAGCATCTGGTGACTCACGATCAGCGTCACCAGGAGCGCGATGTTGTGGACCAGATCGAGCAGGATCACGCGGTCCTCCGGTCGCCGGCGCGGGGGAACCCGTCCCGCCGCGCGGGCGGGAGCGCCAGACCATTCTTCACCGCGCCGGGCGCGGGACCTGCCCCGCCGTGCGGCGGGACCTGGGGCGCGACAACCGGGCCGCCGGCTCGGACGTATCAGGATCGGACAGCCCCCCCCGTGCCGGCGAGCGGGCCGCCTCGCCGGGGGGCTCGATCCAGTGTATGATACGTCCGCGGTCCGGACGGCGTCCCTCCCGGAGGAATCCGAGGGAACCGCATCGTGCTGTACCGCGTCCGAGGTCTGTGGGACGGGAGCGAACCACAGTGAGCGGCCCCGGCGCCGGCGAATCGATGGATCGAACGGCGCGCTTCGGGGCACGCAGAGGCGCGGACGAAGACGTTCGTACGCGGCTAACGCGGCTTGCCGAGGAGAACTACCGCTCCATCTACAACCTGGTGCATTCGTACATCGGGGGCGACCCCGAGGAGGCGGAGGACCTCACCCTCCAGACCTTCGAGAACGCTTTCGCGGCGGTGGGTCGGTTCCGAGGCGACGCGGACGTGCGGACGTGGGTGTTCCGAATCGCCATCAACGTCTGCAAGAACCGCATCCGGCACAAGCAGACCCGGCGGCGGGTGGAGGGCTTCTCGCTCGACGCCCCCACGGGGCCGATGGGCGAGGACGGCGGCGAGACCGTCGAGATCGCGGACGAGAGCCTCTCGCCGGTCGGCGTGGCCGAGGGCAGGGAACTGCGGCAGGTGCTGCGGGACGCGATCGCGGAGCTGCCGGAGGACTACCGGACGGTGCTGCTGCTCAAGCTCGAGGACCTGTCGTACCGCGAGATCGCGGAGGTCCTCGGGGTGACGGTGGAGACCATCAAGTCCCGGCTGTTCCGGGCCCGCTGGGCCCTCAAGCAGAAGGTCTCGCACTACGTGGACGGAATATGACTCGGATACGGTGGCAAGTGCCTTGTGGGAGCGACGGAGTACGCGTCGGCGAGGGCGAGCGAGCGGCCGCAGATGGAGTGCGCCTTGACCCAAAAGATGTCGGCAGGTTAGAGTGCGCTCGCTTGCGAAACTGCATGTGCGCTTGCCATGAAGGCGGACACTCGCGGGAAAGGACACAACCGGTGAGCAGAACGCCCCTCGCGAACGGATGGTTCAGGACTTCGGTGGTCTTGGGCGCATCGCTCCTGCTCCTCCTGCCGGCGGCCTCGGGCGCGCTGGCCCAGTACAAGGAGCAGATCGTTACCGGGATCGTCATCGATCCCCCCCCCAAGAGCGCGACGGAGGCCGCCGTCCGCGGGTTCATCCGCCATGAGGTCGGACAGCCGTACGACGTCAAGAAGGCCCAGGAAGACCTCGACACCATCATCACCACCCTCGGGGTCTTCAGCGGCGACCAGTCGCTCTCGTACGTCGACACCGCGCCGGCCGGCGACCGCAACGGGATCCTGCTGATCTACCATCTGACGGAGAACCCGCAGGTCACCGCGATCGTGGTCAAGGGCAACGTGCTCGTCTCCAGCGAGGAGTTGGTTGAGGCGATCGCGCCCTGGATCCCCGTCGGCAAGACCTTCGACGCGGGGGGACCGGCCAACGACAAGATCTCGCAGGCCGTCGAGAAGTGCTATGCCGAAAAGGGGTACTCGGCGGGCCTGCTGAGCGCGCCCTCGTTGGATCCCGAGACGGGCGAGGTCTCCATCCAGATCGTGGAGGACTACGTCTACGACATCGAGATCGACCTGCAGAGTTCCGATGGCGGCTCGCCCAAGACCAAGCGCCGGGTCGTCGAGCGCGAGATCACGACCAAGATCGGCGATCCGCTCTCGGCCAACCAGGTCCAGCGCGACCTCAACCGCCTTCACAACCTCGACATCTTCGAGTCGATCGTCCCCTCGCTCCGGGAGGGCCCCGAGTTCGGCGACAAGATCCTGGTCATCAGCTGCGTCGAGCGGAAGACGGGCACCTTCAACCTCGGCGTCGGCTTCTCCGACCGCGAGGGCATCATCGGCTTCGGTGAGATCTCCGAGCGCAACCTCATGGGGATGGGCCGCCGCCTGAGCGCCCGCGTCGAGCTGGGCCAGGTCCACCTCTACGACATCACCTACGTCGAGCCGTGGCTCTCCGGCGATCACACCTCGCTCGAGGCCTCGATCTACGACCGGACGACGCGCCAGGACCGCACCCCGCTCGGCACGACCGGAAGCTCCACCGGCTACCTCTCGACCGAGAGCCGCCAGGGCGGCAACATCACCATCAGCAAGCCGATCAACGATGCGGAGACCAACTGGATCTCGGCCCGCTACCGCTACGAGCGCATCGTCAACGAGGACCCGCGCCTCGTGAGCGTCATCTCCCCCTCGCTCCGCCGCGGCACCGTCGGCAGTCTCATGGTCCGCTGGACCGACGACAGCCGCAACCTCGCCTTCGACCCCACGGAGGGCAGCCGCTTCGACGTCTCCGTCGAGCACGCCAACCGCTGGCTCGGCGGCGACAGCGTCTTCACCCGCTTCGACGTCGAGGCCCGCAAGTTCATCGAGGTCGGCAGCGAGGGCGTCATCGCGCTACGGGCCGCCTACGGCACGATCCTCGGCAACGCGCCGATCTTCGACACCTACGCCGTTGGCGGCGCCGAGTCGCTCCGCGGCTACCGCGAGGATCGCTTCTTCGGGACCCGCCGCGCGCTCATGCAGGTCGAGTTCCGCAAGTACCTCGGCGGCGGCGATGACAAGAAGGACGTCCAGGCCGTGGCCTTCGTCGACCTCGGCGATGCCTGGGGCGGTCAGTGGCGGGCCTCCGACGGGACGATCTACAGCGCGGAGCATCGCTCCTTCTCCCCGCAGATCGGCTATGGCGTCGGCGTCCGCGTCTCGACGGCCCTTGGCCCGATCCGGCTCGACTACGGCTTCGGGAGAGAGGGCGGCCGGTACCACTTCGGCCTCTACCAGACGTTCTAGCCGGCCGTCCCGACCGCCAGCAGATCGTCCCAGAGAGGAGGTCCGCGTTGCTGCGGCCCTTCGCATGGATCGTTACCTGTCTGATCGCGGCGAGCGTCCTCGCCTCGGCCGTCTCGGCCGCCACGTTCGCGACGGTCGACGTCGAGCAGCTCGAGCAGAAGTCGAAGGTCTTCCAGAGCATCAACGACAACGTCGCGGCCCTCGCGCGCCGACTCAGCACCGAGCTGGACTCCCGCTCCAAGTTCAAGTACCTCGCACCCGAGGAGGCCGAGCGCGCCGCCGCGCTCTATGCGAAGATGCTCCGCAAGGAGAACCTGAGCACCCAGGAGCGCAAGGACCTCGACGGCTACACGACCAAGGATGCCGCCCTGGGCGAGGAGTGGATCCCGCTCACGCGGGAGCAGGACCCCAACGAGCAGCAGCGGCTCCGCCTCGCCGAGCTGACCCGCTGGCAGCGCGCCAACCGCGATGCCCTGACGGCGCTCCAGGGGTCGATCGAGACCCGTTTCGTCGACGAGCGCCGTAAGCTCGGCGACCTGCTGCAGAAGCACATGGATGAGTCGATCGACAAGGCGAGCAGCGAGGTCGGCGCCTCGATCTGTGTCACCGCGGTGGTCACGATCTACCAGCCCACCCTCGATGGCTCGACCCTCAAGCCCACACCCGTCCGAATCGTCCACTGGGGCGGCCAGGACGTCTCGGCCCGCGTCATCGCGCTCCTCGATGAGGTGGACCTGAGCAAGGAGATCAAGACCACCTCGCGGCCGGCCTCCGAGCACGTCGTGACCGTCCGCATGCGCCCCGACACTCTCGTGCCCTCCGATGAGGCGGGCGCGAAGGATGGAGAGCCCCACATGAGACTCCTCGGTACCGGCTTCGCCTCGCTCCCGCTGCTGCTCGCGACCCTCGCGACCGCTCAGCCCGCCCAGGCGCAGGGAGTCGCCTATATCGATGTCTACATGGTCCAGCGCGGCGCCCGGCCGTACCAGGATCTGGCTCAGGAACTCGTCAAGCTGCGCTCCGAGCGCTCCGACGAGTACATCGTCGCCAACAACATCCTCTTCCTCGGGGAGCAGGATGCCCAGCGGGCGATCGAACTCCACCTGAAGCAGATGCGGACCCAGGCCCTCGCCGATGCCGAGCAGACCGAGCTGCGCGCCCTGGTCGACAAGGAGCGCAACAACCAGAACGAGTACTTCGTGCTCGCGCAGAAGCCCGAGGGCGAGCTGGCCGGCAATGAGGTGGAGCGCCTGGGCGAGCTGAACAAGCTGCGCGCCGCCCGCCAGAACGCGATCCAGGAACTGGCCAGCAAGAACATGAAGGACGTCGAGGACCGCGAGGCGCAGGGGCTTCAGAGACTGCAGGACAGTCTCCGGGCCGCGATCGAGAGAGCCTCCCAGGAGGCCGGCGCGAACATCTGCCTCCAGAAGTGGATCATCGTGTTCGAGCCGAACCAGGAAGGCGGTTTCGAGCCCGCCCCCGTCAACGTGATCCACTGGGGCGGGACCGACGTCACCGCCAAGGTCATCGAGATCCTGAACGGCGGAGCCGCTCCCGCACCGGCGCAGTAGGCCCGCGGCCGGTCCGCACCGACCCGGTGCGGGCGTGTGGAGACTGCACATGGGTGAATCGAGCGCCCAACTCGGTGGGGTGCGCCGCATCGAGTGGGCGCTCGTTGTGTTGTGCGCCGGCCTGCTCGTCGCAGCCACCGGGTGCCGGAAGGCCCCCCTGCCTCCGGCTCCACGGAAGCCCGAAGCCGTCTCGGCCGACCTGGCCCGCCTGATTCCCCTGCACCCGCTCTCCTCGGATCTCGCGGACGTGCGCGCCCGCCTGGCCGACCTCGGCGTCGAGGTCGAGGCGCCGGCCCTCCCACCCGGCTGGCAGCCGGATGCAGGGCTCGTGGGCGAGCCGTCGAGCGCGCAGGCTCTTGCCGGCTCGGGCGCCTCCGGCACGCCTCGTGACGAGCGGCGCCCCGAGCTGGAGGCCCTCGTCGCCCGCAACGCGCGCCCCTCGCCTCTTGCCGGAGAGGGAGCCACCGATGGCGCCGGCCCCGAGGATCCCGCCACGCGAGCGCAGGAGGACGCCGCCCGCGCGACCGCCGGCCCGGTCGAGGAGGCCGAGCGCGACCTCGAGGTCCGCGGACGGCTGCGTGAGGAGGTGCGGCTCCGCAAGGGGGGGGAGGCGATCGCCCCCGACCGCGTGGTCCGGCGCGACGAGCAGGAGGCCGGCGAGGCATCGGCCCGGCTCCGGCAGAAGTGGCTGCGCTCGCCGCCGCCGCCCCTTCACGAGAACCCACGCCCGGCGGATCTCGGCGCAGAGCCGGCCGATCCGCCCGGTCCCACCGGGCGCGACTACCGCGCCGAGGGGACGCTTCGACTGCGGGAGTTGGAGGCCGAGATCGAGCGCGATCGAGCCGCCCTCGCCCGCTTCGAGACCGGGGGACGCCCCGCGGGCGTCGACCCGGGTGACCCGGCGACGCCGGAGTCGGCCTGGCGCTCCGCCGAGGATGCGCCGGACACCGGGGGCGTGCGGCAGGTCGATGTGGATGCGCTGGAGGCGCGCTATCGCGACCTCGCGGCGTGGATCGCCGAGGACACCGCGCGCACCGTCACATCGTTGGGCCGCGCGATGGGCTTCGAGGTGCGTTTCGGCGGAGGCGGGCGCGACTGCACCGACCTCCTCGCCAGCAGGATGCGCTCGTTCTTCGGCGATCTCGCCGGGCAGTCACCACGAGAGGTGAGGTAGATGGGCAAGCAACTGGGCGAGCTGGCCACACTGGTCGGGGGCGACCTTCAGGGTCCCGCCGCCACCGTCGTCGAGCGCGTCGCGAGTCCGGGCGCCGCGGGGCCGGGCGCCATCGTGGTGCTCTTCGGGGAGAGTCTCCCCGAGGGGGCTGACCGCGCCGCGGCACTCGTCACCCGCGCCGGCGTCGACACGGGCGGCGTGCCCTCGATCTCCGTCTCGGCTCCCCGTCTCGCCCTCGCGATCCTGCTCGACGCGCTCCACGCGCCGCCGCGGCCCGCGCCGGGGATCCACCCGACGGCCGTGGTGCATGAGGAGGCCGTGCTGGGCGCCGACGTGCACATCGGCCCCTACGCGGTCCTCGGACGCTGCACGGTGGGCGATCGCTCGATCGTCGAGGCCCACTGCGTCCTCGGCGACGGCGTGGCCCTGGGCGAGGACTGCCGGCTCCACCCACGCGTGACCGTCCTGACGGGCTGTGTCCTCGGCGCCCGCTGCACACTCCACGCCGGCGTGGTCGTCGGCAGCGACGGGTTCGGCTACGAGCCGGGCCCGGCCGGCATCGCCAAGATCCCGCAGGTCGGCAATGTCGTCGTTGGCGACGACGTGGAGATCGGGGCACTCAGCGCGATCGACCGCGCGACCCTGCCCGAGGAGTCGACCCGGATCGGCGTCGGCGTCAAGATCGACAACCTCTGCCAGATCGCCCACAACGTGCGCGTGGGCCGTCACTCGATCATCTGCGCCTGCGCCGCTGTCGGGGGCAGCACCACCATCGGCGACGGGGCGATTCTCGGCGGCGCAGTGGCGATCCGCGACCACATGCAGATCGGCGCCGGCGCCCAGCTCGGGGGGGCGACCGCCGTCGCGCGCGATGTCGAGCCCGGGGCCTCGATGTACGGGTACCCGGCGCGCCCCGTGCAGGAGCAGCTCCGGATCCAGGCCGCGCTCAGCAGGCTCCCCGACCTCCTCACGCGCGTGCGCAGCATCGAGAAGCGGCTCGACCGCGGCGGCCAGCGCCGCTCCGAACCGAAAGACGAGGGGTAGGGGCGGTTACGCGCTCGGGGCCTCCGCCCCGTTGCGGGGCCCCTCAGCGGGGGAGATCCGGACGTAGGTGATCCGGGGACCGTCCATCTCGTGGATCTCGAACCGGTGGCCGCCGTGCTCGGTCGCGAAGCCCGCCTCGGGCATCCGCTCCGAGCGCAGGTAGAGGAAGCCGCCGAGGGTATCGAACTCGCCCTGCTCGTCCGAGAAGGCGATCCCCAAGTCGTCCTCCAGTTCGGAACGCGTCGCGCCGCCCTGCACGAGAAGGCTGCCGTCCGGCTGGGGCTCGATCAGCGGGCGCTCGAGGGTGTCGTGCTCATCCTGAAGGTCGCCGACGATCTCCTCGAGCACGTCCTCCATCGTGACCAGGCCGTCGACGCCGCCGTGCTCGTCGATGACCAGCGCGACGTGGATATGGCGGTTCCGCAGCTCCCGGAACAGCTCGTCGACCGGCTTCGTGTCCGGGACCATGTGCGCGTCGCGCACGATCTCGCCCGCCCGGCGGTCGAGTTCGCCCCGATGGAGGCAGGCCAGCACGTCGTTGGCGTAGACCATCCCGACCACCGGGTCGTCATCGCCCCGGCAGACGGCGATGCGCGACTTGCCCTCGGTGCGGATGACCTCGATGACCTCCGGCAGCGTGGCGTCGGCATCGACGCTCACGATGTCGACGCGCGGCACCATGATCTCGCGCACGGTGCGGTTCGCGAACTCGACGATTGACTCGAACATCTGCGCCTGCGTGGCGTCCAGGACGGACTGCTCCTCGGCCACGTCGGCCAAGGACATCAGCTCCTCGTCGGTGACGCGGGTGTGGCGGTGGAGACCGTCGACCCCCAGGATGCGCCGGACGGGCCACGAGGCCGCCTTGATCAGCGTGACCGCCCACCGCGCCGGCCGGCTCCGCGTGAGCGGGTCGACCCAGCGGATCGCCCGGAGCATGAACTGGTCGGCCCGATGAGCCGCATAGGTCTTGGGCGTGATCTCGCAGACGGCCAGGATGAAGACGAGCGCGCCGACCGCGGTGGCCGAGTAGTAGTCCGAACCGATGGTGGAGACCGTGAGGTGACCGACCAGCGTCGCGACGATCAGGATGCACGCGTTATTGGCGACGACCAGGAACGTGACCGCATCCTCGCCCCGGTCGGCCTGGAGCGCCTGCACCCGCCACGCGCGCGGATCGCCGGCCTCGGCGAGGCGCCGCATGAGGTGGGGGCTGCACGAGACCAACGCCACCTCGGCCATCGACAGTGCGGCGATCGCCGAGAGCACCAGGCAGCAGAGCGCCGACTCGCCCCAGAGCATCGGGGCCGCGAGCCGCGCGACCGGCGCCGTGTGGTCGGCGGCAGCGGCCGCGTGGGCCAGGAGCGCCGCCGAGAACGCCGCGAGCCCGGTCAGCGTGAGGGCCGGTGAGAGACGTCGTCTCGGGACCTCGCTCATCGTCTGCCCTCCGCCGGACCGTCGGTCGCGACCAGGGCCGGATCGATGGTGGCCGGACGCGTCAGGCGGACCGTCTGCACACGCCGGGCCGCGGTGGTCACAACTTCCATGCGGATGCCGCCCGGGAACTCCACGGTCTCGCCCTCCTGGGCCAGGTGGCCCAGCCACGTCGTCACCAGGCCGGAGATCGTCTCGTAGTCGCCTTCGGGCAGCTCCACCACCAGCTCGCGCATGACGTCGTGCAGCTTCTGGTTGCCGTCGATCAGGAACTCGTGGTCGCCGAGGGGGCGGATCCCCGTCTCCTCATGGTCGAACTCGTCTTGGATCTCGCCGACCAGCTCCTCCAGCGCGTCCTCGAGCGTGACCAGGCCGGCGATCCCGCCGAACTCGTCGGTGACCAGAGCCACGCCCCGCCGCTCCTTCCGGAACGCCTCGACCAGGCGCTGGACGCTGGTCTTCTCGTGGACGAACAGCGGCTCGCGCATGACCGTGCTGACCGGGCTGGCATGGAGGCCGGCGCCGAGGGGCCCCAGGAGATCCTTGGAGTAGACGACCCCGACCACCCGATCGCGCGAATCGTGGTAGACCGGCAGCCGCGAATGCCGGTGCTCGACCATCAGCTCCGCCGCCCGCTCGAGCGCGGCCGAGTCCTCCACGGCGACCATGTCGGTCCGGGGCACCATGACCTCCTCGACCGTGCGGTCCTCGAACTCCAGCACGCGGCGGAGCATGGACTTCTCGTCATCCTCGACCTCGGCGACATCGATCAGGGAGATCACCTCGGCCTCCGTCATGGTGGGGGCGTGGCGCTCGACGGCGCCGACGAGGTGGAGGAAGCGGCTCGACAGCCATGAGAGGATGGTCACCGGCAGCCAGAGAGTCCAGTAGGCCAGCCACGCGAGCGGGGCGAGAGCCACGGCCGCCCGCTCCGGGGCCTTGGAGGCGACGATCACCGGCAGCGCTTCGACGAAGACGATCGAGACGGCCAGCACCACGGCGAGGCCGACGTAGTGACCATAGGAGGAGTGCCCGGCGGAAGCGACCAGGGTCACGAGCGACTCGGCCACGTAGCCGAGCGCGGTGATGCAGATCAGGACGGTGGAGAGAAGACGGCTGCGGTCGGACGTCAGCCAACCCAGGATTCGCGCAGCGAAGCGACCGCCCTGCTCGAGACGCCGAACCCGGACCGCGCCGGTGGCGAGGAAGGCGACTTCGGAGGCGACGAAGGCGGCCTGCAGAAGAAGAAGCAATGCGGCCACCGCGAACAGCCACCTACTTGGAGGTAGGTCTTCCACTGTACCCCTCTCCGACGCGTTCCATCGTGAGTATGCCCTATGATAGCACGGCATCGACGGGACGCAAGCGGGAGCGCGACGCGCGAGGACCTGTCGCGATGGTCGATTATCCGTTCCGGGCAGGCAGGGAAAGCGGCCGGTCGGTTCGAAACTTGCATACCAAGTGAGACTCAGAACAGCTAGACAGACGCGTCCGGTGTGCTTTTGACACCCCGTCAGAGCGGTCGATATACTCGCGCCGACAACGGGTGCATCGGGCTGTGTCTCTGTCTCACTTCGGGAGCCCCTGACGGGCTCCGGACCGAGAGGTGTACAAAGATGAACCGCAGCGTCTGGGTTGTGCTGGGCGTCCTCGGCGTTCTTCTGCTCGCGGTGCAGGCCAACGGGCAGATGATGGCCCCGAGCGCCCCCGGGATGATGGGTAGCGGCGGATCGGCTCCCATGATGGGCGGGAGCATGATGGGCGGCCCCGGCGCGATGGGCGGCACGCAGCAGAACAGCTACGATCTGCCCAAAGCCAAGCGGCTCATGTCGGAGGCCCGCGACCTGATCGAGGAGGGCAAGGCCCAGTACGCGGCCGGCTCCTTCCAGGAGGCCCGCCGGCGGTTCAAGGAAGCCAAAGAGAAGCTGGACGAGGTCCGCGGCACCGACCAGCAGCAGGGCGGCATGGGCGGCGGCCCCGGTGGCCCCTCCATGATGGGCAGCGGCGGTCCCGGCGCGGCCCCGATGATGGGCGCGATGTCCGGCTCGCCGATGGGCAGCTCGGGACCGGGCGGCCCCTCCGCCATGGGCGGCGCCGGCGGCGGCGTCAGCACCGGCATCATCCCTCCCGACAAGGTCGAACTCGTGATCGAGGCCCGCATGTTGTGGATCACCGCCGTGATGTGGTGGGGCAAGGCGTGGGCCGGGATCGCGTCGAAGGACCTGATCCCCCAGCGCGTGCTCCTCGGCGCCTGGACGGCGAGTTCCGGCGAGGGCGGCGGCGGGATGATGGGCTCCGGCGGCAGCTCGAGCGGCGGCTCCAAGGGCGGTCCGCCCTCCATGGGCTCGCCCGGTGGCGGCAAGGGCAAGTAGTGACGCAGCCCCTGCGTTCTGAATGGGAGCGGTGTGATGGGACTCTCTAGCAGATCAGTCGCGGTGTGCAGTGGGCTGCTCGCCCTGCTGTGCCTTGCCTCGGTCGCTCTCGCGCAGCCGCGCGGCCCTGTCGCCATGCCGGGCTCCGGGAGCGGAGGACCGGGCATGGGCTCCGGTGGCCCCGGAATGGGCGGCGGGGGCGAGACCCTCGAGGAGCCCAAGAACCCGCAGAGCGAGGTCGAGGTGCTGCAGTTCGCGCTGCTCTGCGCCAAGACCGCGATCGAGACCTACAACGAGGGCTCGACCGACGAGCAGGGAGCGCCTCCCGGCAGCGGCCGCTACGCCACGATCAAGGGCGACGTCGACAAGACCACCAACGAGAGCGGCGCCCTCAAGAAGGAGCTCTACCGCTGGCTGTGGTCCCTCTACGATCAGATCGGGCAGTACTACCGCCAGCGCGACCAGCTCGCCGACGCCGCGGCTATCTATGAAGAGTGCATCGGCTACATGCCGAAGGACCCGAACTGGCCCACCTACGGCTCGGGCGGCGGCGGCAGCGGCGGCGCTCCGATGGGCGGCGCGCCGGGCAGCTCCGGCGGCCCCGCGGGCCCCAGCGGTCCCAGTGGTCCCGGCGGTCCGAGCAGCTCGGGCGGAGCCGCACCCGCCGCCGGCCCCGGGGGCGGGATGGGCGGACAGGGTGGCGGCGGCGCGGCCGATGTCTGGGAGGAACTCCCCGGACCGATGCACGAACTCATCCGCTCCGAGATCATGATCCCCGCCTACTTCCGCCTCGGCCAGGTCTACTACGAGAGCCACCGCCTGGAGGAGGCCAATGAGGTCCTCGACGCCAACGTGCACCGGGTCGGCGCCCAAGGCGACTCCGCCGCCCTCCTCGGCCAGATCGACCTCCTCCTCGGCCGGGATGAGAGTTCGGCCGCCAACACGATCCGGGGCGCCGCGTTCGGCCCCAACGCCGCGGCCGTGACGAACGTGGGCATCGCCGAGTACCGCATCGGGCACATCCTCGAGGCACTCGACAGCTTCCGCACCGCGGCCGCGCAGCCCGTGGCCGCCGACGGCAGCAACGTCGAGGGAATCATCGTCGCCCTGAACTACATCGGGGCCATCGACATGTCGCGCGGCGATCTGCGGGCGGCCGACCGGTCGTTCCGGCGGATGGTCGAGCTGATCCCCAAGTGGGATGCCCGGCTTCAGGGCGAGAAGCGCTACAGCACCTACCGCGACGGACAGCGCCGCATGCTCTCGGCCACGGTCGCCGCCTACTCGAACCTCGGCAGCATCGCCGAGCGCGACGGGCGCCACGATGATGCGGTGGCCTTGAACATGGGCGCCGTGCAGGCCGCTGATCTGTTGGCGCGCCTGGAGCAGTCCGATACCGGAGCCTCGATCGGCGACATGGACCGCGCACTCGAGGTCGTCGCGGCCGCTTACCAGAACGCGGCCGTCTCGTACATGTCGCGCGGCGCCGCGAACCAGGGCAAGACCCATGGCGGGCGGGACCTGGGCGGCGCGATGGCCGACTACGAGGCCGCGATCGACCTGCTCGAGAAGGCGGTCGCCTCCTCGCCGCAGGACGACGGCGCGTGGAACTGCCTCGGGAAGGCCTACTACGCCGCGCGGAAGTTCTACGATGCCGAGATGTGTTTCGAGCACGCGGTGCAGATCAACGGTGAGAAGACGGAGTACCGCGTCAACCTCCAGGCGGCCAGCGAGCGCCTGGGCAGCGCGCCGAGGGATCCTCGGTAGCCGCTTGCCCGGCGCGACGGCGCCTGCGATGTTGGCGTGTTCGGCCAGTGGACGGAAAGGGGACTACCCCATGACGGAGTGCAGACGGCCGCGCAGGGCGGGCCTGGGACTGCTCGCGTTGGCTGCGCTGATCTACTGCGCGGGGAACGCCCGAGCGGCGGACAGCGGCGTCCTGTTCATCACTTCGAGCCCGCCGGGCGTCGCGGTGTCGGTCGACGGGCGACTCGTCGGGGAGACCCCCGTCTCGCTCCAGAGAGTGGCGCCGGGCGAGCACACCGTCACGGTCTCGAGCCCCCTCTACGAGGACTCCTCGCGCAAGGTCACCGTCACCGCGGGCCAGGCCGCCACGGCCTCTTTCGCGCTCGTGCCGGCACGCTCCGACTTCACGCTCCAAACCGACCTGGTCGGCGCCAAAGTCGCCGTCGACGGTCGCGCCCATGGCGTCGTGGAGGAGGGCAAGCCGATCACCGTGACCGGCTTGCTCGCAGGCCCCCACACCCTGACCCTGACGGGCCGCTTCTTCCGCGCCGAGCGCACGTTCGGCATCCAGAAGGGCGTCAAGACGGAGCTGTCGATGCCCGCGGCGAGTGCCGCGGGGTCGCTCTCCGTCAGCTCGACCATCCCCGCGACCGGCCTGCGCATCAACGGGGTCGTCGTGGCCGAGGGCCCGGGCCCCTACAAGGTCAGCACGATGGCCCCGGGCTCGTACGACGTCGAGGTCGCGACCACCCCCTACCCCTACCATGAGAAGGTGGAGATCCGGGCGGGCGACGCCACCCGCGTCGATCTCGACGCCACCCGCGACACGGGCAAGCTGATCCTCACCTCCGTGCTCGTGGGGGAGAACGAGATCCGCATCGACGGCATCCTCGTCGAGGTCCCCGCCCTCAAGCGCTCCAGCGTGCCCCCCCTCGTCGTCGAGGGGATCGTCAAGGGGCAGCACAACATCGAGATCCTCGGGGTCCGCAAGACCGGCGAACTCGACTCCAGCGAGGAGCCGCTCATGATGGGCCGGGGCGATGTCTGGGTCCCGGGCGGCGGGACCGCGAGCGTCGACTTCTCGTCCGACCGGGTGAGCACCGGAGCCGGCGACCGCTGCGCGGGCGGAATGGTCATGATCCCCGGAGGCATCACCGAGGGCGAGTTCTGGTTCAAGAACTTCGACACGTCCACGGGACCCACGGCCGGCGCGCAGGCCTCGCAGCCCGGCGACGCCTACCGTGCGTTGCCGCTCCAGGGCAAGCCGTTCGAGATCGCCCCCGCCGGGGTCGAGCTGACGCTGAAGAGCGTGAGCACCAGCCCGGCCTCGTTCAGCGGCCGACGCGACCTCTCCAGCGACCCGCTCTCGGACCACACCAGCTACTTCCAGGCCAACGCACGCGAGCCGTTCTGTATCGACATCTACGAGTACCCCAACCGCCGCGGCAGCAAGCCGGTCCAGATGAGCTACTTCGATGCGGCCGCTGCCTGCGAGGAGGCCGGCAAGCGCCTCTGCACCTCCGTCGAGTGGGTGCGCGCCTGCTCCGGCCCGCAGAAGTACATGTACCCCTACGGCGACGAGTACCAGCCGGCCCGCTGCAACACCCTCGACAACCCCCGGAGCCGCGGGCTCGCGGCCGCCGGGAGCTACGCCGGATGTGTCAACGGCTACGGGCTCTACGACATGAGCGGCAATGCCGCTGAGTGGACCGTCGCCGACTTCTCCTACGTGGTCCGGGGCGCAACCGGGCGCGACGAGAGCGAACTGGGGACGCCGAGCCTGATCTACGATCCCGCGCTCAAGGTCATCGGCCACCACGAGGGTGACGAGTCCCCGAAGCTCGATTACCGGGGCGGCTCCTGGATGAGTTCCGACTGGGATGCCTCGTGCCGCGCGATGCCGGGCGTTGCCGGCAACTACATCGGCACCGATGACCGCCCCTCGTTCACCGAGCAGCTCATCGCCGCCTGGCCCGACCTCGATCCCGAGACCGAGCTTCCGGCCGCGCAGGGCGCCCTGCAGGCATTCATGAAGCAGTGGAACGAGGGCACCTGGCGCTCCACCGCTGAGGCCGGACTCACCAAGGGCATGCTCCGGGGCCGGGCCGGCTATGTGCGGGCCCTGGAGATGACCGCGTTCAGTATCCTCGAGGGCCTCGGCCGCGGCACCACCGGTGGCGGCGGAGCGATCCTCGGCACCGGGACCAGCACCACGGTCGACCGCGCCAGCGGCCTCCAGACCCGCTACCTCGGCAGCGCGCGACTCCGTGGGTTCCGCTGCTGCTCCTACGTGCGCGGCCCGCAGATCTACAGCCTGTCGGCCAGCGCGTCGGGCTTGAGCCCCTCCTCCGACGGCGCGGGCCAGACCGCGGCGGCGGGCCAGGCCGGTGGATCGGCTGCGGGCGGCTCCTCGTCGACTCCGACTGCCGTGCCGGGCATGTCGTCTTCCGGCAGCATGGGTCCTGCGGGACCCGGCGGCAAGGCGCACTAGCGCGGGGCGTACGGGGTCCCGCTCGGTAGAACGCCGGTGCAATCGGCCGGCCGGGAAGGTTGGTACAGCGGCATATGCGGACGATCAACGCGAGGCTTCGGGGCGTTCTGCCGGCTGCGGGCGCGGCCCTGCTGGCGCTCGCCTGCTTCGTAGGGGCCTACTGCGCGTCTGGCAATGGCATCGCGCGCGCCCAGGCGACCGGCGGTCCCGGTGGTGGCGGCGGCGGTCCGTCCCCGATGTTGGCGCCCCTGCCTCCGCCCGGAACGGGCGGGGCGGGCGGGCCGTCGGGGGTGCCCGGCATGCCCGGCGGGATGGGTGGCCCGATGGGCATGATGGCGGGCGGACGCTCGCAGGCCCCGGCTGGCCCCGACCTCTTCGGCCCGCTGACGACCCCAGGGACCCCTGCGGCCCCGCCGGCGCAGGACTATGCCACCAGCGCATCGGCCTTCGTCGAGGATCCGCAGTGGGCCGAGCTGGACGAGCGCTACGAGGTCTCGATGGAGTGGGCGCGACAGATCGACGCCAAGTGGCAGCCGATCCGCAAGGCCGAACTCCACTACCACCTCGCCGCGCTCGGACTGGCGATCAGCCGCCCCCAGAGCGACTGGGACGTGCTGCACCCGCGGCAGATCGACCTCGAGGGCCGGCGCATGCGCGAGCGCTACATCGATGCGTACGTGGCCGCCCAGCGCGATTTCATCCCCCCGAAGGTCATGGAGAACCTGCGCGAGTCGGCGCGCCTGGCCGTTGAGCGCAAGACTCGCCTCTCCTCCGGTAAGCCGAAGGCCGGGTCGGCCGAGACCGGCGCCGAATCGGCGCCGCCGCCCAGCCCGGAAGACCTCGCCGCGTTCGAGAAGCGGTGGGCGGAGGAGCTGGAATACCTGATCTACGTCTACATCGCCGGCTACGATGCCGCGCCGTGGTGCCGGACGGCCTACGATCCGGCCGACCGCACGTTCGACGATCAGGGAAGACCGAAGTTCGGCAAGCTCGCCCCGCCGTACTACCATCCCGAGACCGACAGCCAGGCACGCGCCTCGACGGGAGCATCCGTCGGAGCGGGCCGGAGCGGTGGCGCGGGCAGCGGCGCTGGGATGATGGGCTCCGCGGGAGCCGCACCGGGAGCCCGTGGAGCTGTCGGCAGTGGTGGCGGAGCCGGGGGCGGCGGCGGTCCCGGCAAGAGCCTCCCGGCCGCGGGAGGCCCGGGCGGAGGTCCCTCGAGAGCCGCGGGGCCCCACTAGCGAGACGAGCGGACGCTCTGGCAGAGCCCGGCACGTGCCGGTGCGGATGTTCCCGGTCAAAAGGGGAGTGCGAGATGCAGGTGTGGATCGCTCGTGCGATGGTAGCAGCCTCCGCGGTGGCGGCGATGGTCGCCCTGACGGGTTGCGGGCTGTTCCCGCCGAAGGTGCCCGGCGAGGTGGCCATGAAGCCGGCCCCCGAGGTCGTGCCGCCGGAGCAGCCGGTTCGGACGGAGATCATCAGCGGCGCCCGCGGCGGTACGACGAAGTACGCGCACAAGATGGTCCCGGTGCCGGACCGCTACTACCATCTGCGGAACGAGGCATCGATCCCCGAGTACCAGGAGAAGGTCAACCGGGCGATGATGCGGATGGCCTACCGCGAGCTGGAGAAGGAGGCGCTCGGGCAGTACGGCGGCTGGGGCAGCTTCTACCGCCAGGCTTTCGCGAAGCACTACAAGGATCTGGCCGATCGAGCGGAGCCGTCTCCCTATGCCACGCACTACTGGTGGGACAAGGAGTCGCGCAGCTACCGCAGTGGCGGCGTGACGCCCGACACCGATCAGGCCGGTTTCCGCTCCGGTTGGCGCTCTGAGTACCGCGGCGAGGCCGGCGGCTCGGGTGAGGGTATGGGCAGCGCGGCCGGCGGAGGCTTGCCGAGCGCCGCGAGCAGCCCGAGTGCCGGTGGAGGAGCCGGGTCTGGCGGAGGAGCGGGTGGAGGCGGGAAGAACGCCGGCGCCCGCGGGATGCCCGGCGGCAGCGGTCCCCCCTCGGCCCCGCGTGCGGCCCCGGCTGCGGGCGGTCGTTAGGCAGCCGCCTGCTCTGTGGCTCGCGTGTCGTGTTACCATGCCCTCGCCCCCGCGGCGGGGGCATGTGCGTATAGGAGGTCGTGGGAACATGCGTCGGTACGAGGGTTCGCTCGATGGTCGCGGCCTGCGGATCGGGCTCGTCGTCTCGCGGTTCAACAGCTTCGTGACAGGCAAGCTCCTGGATGGCGCGCTGGATGCGTTGGTGCGGAGCGGCGTGAACGAGGAGGACGTGTCGGCCGCCTGGGTCCCTGGGGCATTCGAGGTCCCGCTGGTGGCGCGGAGAATGGCCGAGTCGGGCTCGTTCGACGCGGTCGCCTGCATTGGCTGCGTGATCCGCGGCGACACGCCGCACTTCGACTACGTGGCCGGTGAGTCGGCACGAGGGATTGCCGACGTCACGCTGGCGACGGGCGTCCCGATCATCTACGGAATCGTGACCGCGGAGACCCTCGAGCAGGCGATCGAGCGGGCCGGCACCCGCATGGGGAACAAGGGGGCGGAGGCGGCAATGACCGCCATCGAGATGTGCCGCCTGGTCGAGCAACTGCCCGGCAAGCCGTAGCGCAACGACGCGGGAGCACGGAGCGATGACCCAGCGGCCATCCCGGTCCACATGGCTTGTCCCGCTGTTCGCGGGGCTGCTCGGCGTTGCGGTGGGCGCGTGGACGGTCCTGCTGACGCTGCGAGCGGGATCGCTCGCGCAGGTCGCGCTTCCGCGGCCCGGCCTGTGCATCTCCGGCGGCGATTCGGCCGCCATCAAAGCGGCCATCGAGCGGGTCGATCCGGCGGTGGTGCTGGTCTCGACGGTGGAGCGGGAGGTGTCGCTCTTCGGCGAGCCGCTCGAGCGAACGGGCACCGGCACGGGCTTCGTCTTCGATTCGGAACGCGGTCTCATCCTCACGAACCACCACGTGCTGCGGCCGG
>CAZRDB010000012.1:10946-50588 GCA_964598695.1 uncultured Armatimonadia bacterium | reverse complement strand
CGCGACTTCACCAGCAAGCACATCAAGGAGCCGCTGGCCATCGTCCTCAACGATGTCATCGAGTCGGCCCCGGTGATCCAGACCACCATCGGCGCCAACGGCCAGATCACGGGCAACTACACGATCCAGGAGGCCAACAACCTCAAGACGCTCCTCAACGCGGGCGCCCTGCCGATCAAACTCGAGATGAAGGAGAACCGCAGGGTCTCCGCGACGCTCGGCGCCGACAACGTGCAGAAGAGCCTCTATGCCGGCGTGATCGGTCTCCTGGCCATCTACGTCTTCATGGTCTTCTACTACCGCCTCCCGGGCTTCATCGCCAACGTGGCGCTCACGCTCTACGTGGGGATCGTCATCGCGATCCTGGTGATGGCCAGCGCCGTGCTCACCCTCACCGGGATCGCCGGCGCGATCCTCGGGATCGGTATGGCGGTCGACGCGAACATCCTGATCTTCGAGCGCATGAAAGAGGAACTCCGCAACAAGTCCCTCGCGATGTCGCTCAAGATCGGCTTCGAGCGCGCCTGGACCTCGATCTTCGACGCCAACGTCTCGACGCTCATCACCTGCGCGATCCTCTGGATCTTCGGATCGGGTGCGGTTCGCGGTTTCGCGATCACCCTGATCATCAGCGTGCTTGCCTCGCTCTACACGGCCGTCTTCGTGAGCCGCGTGCTCCTGGACGCCGTCATCCACACGTCCCTCGGGAAGCACGCGTCGCTCTTCCTGGGCGCGCGGCCCGAATCCGTGAGTAGGGAGGATGTCCAGCGTGGACGCCCGCTCTAGCGACTCGCCCCGACTCCATCTCGTCCATCTGAAGGTCGTCTGGTTCGTCCTGTCCGGCTTGGTGATCGTGCCCGGACTCTGGAGCCTCTTCGCCAACGGCCTGAACTACGGAACCGACTTCGCGGGCGGCGCCTCGATCGCGTTCACCCCGAGCAAGGCGCTGCCGACCGGGATCGCCGAGCGTGGCCAGCTCGCGGCCGACATCGCTCGGGCTGCGGGACTCGACGCCGGCGCTGTCAAGCTCATCGACATGGGCGATCAGCACCAGATCCTCGCGACGCTCCCGATCCATGACGCCAACCTCATCGATGCGGAGGGCGAGCGTCTCCGGTCGCTGCTCGAGGCGCAGTTGGGCGACAGGCTCGGCGCGGTCACGCAGCCCAAGGAGGACGCGACATTCGTCGGTCCGACCATCGGGCGCGAACTGCGGCGCCAGGCCGTGTACATGCTGATCTTCGGCCTCGGCGCGATCCTCATCTACCTCAAGGTCCGCTACAACCTGCGAATGGCGGTCGGCGCGGTGGCCGCGCTCGCGCACGACGCCCTCATCCTGATCGGCGCGATGTCGCTGTTCCGGATCGAGATCAACTCGCCGTTCATCGCGGCGCTGCTGACGGTTCTGGGCTTCTCGGTGCACGACTCGATCATCATCTTCGACCGGATCCGGGAGAACATGCAGAGCCGGTCGGCCCGTCACGAGCCGTACGCCGACACGGTCAACTTCGCCCTGTGGCAGACGATGTCGCGGTCGGTCAACACGGTTCTCACGGCGATCTTCGTGCTCGTCAGCCTGTTGCTGTGGGGCGGCGACACCATCCGCGAGTTCATCGTGGCCCTCCTGATCGGTATGGTCTCGGGCGCCTACTCGTCCATCTTCAACGCCAGCCAGATCGTTGTGGTCTGGGAGGAGCACCTCGAGCGCAAGAAGGGCGCCGCGGTCGGAACCGTCCGTTCCCGCGAGGGCCTGCGACCGCTCGCAGGCCCGTCGGAGGCTCGGCGGCGCGCCGAGGAGCAGCGCCGGGCGGAGCGCCTTGCGGCGGCCGAGGCTGGCGCGAGTGTCGCCGCCGCCGACGGGGGCGAGGGTGCGGAGCTGGATGCCGGCACCAAGCCGCGCGCGCAGGACGCGAAGAAGGCGCGCAGCCAGAGCGTCCGAAAGAGCAAGAGGCGCTTCTAGGCTCAGCAAGAGACGATCCTACGCTCGGGGCGCGCCGCGGAAGCTGTGCGCCCCGAGCTGTTCCAGAGCCGCTCCCGGGAAGGGGAATCGGGGGCGGTGGGCCGAATATGTCACCGGGACGGTGAGGAAGGGCGAGAGCGTGGCGAATCGAGGCAAGGCTCGACGGGGGCGTGAGACCAGGCAGCCGTGCGCCGTCTGGCTCCCTCTTGTCGCCTGGATGGGCCTCCTGTGGTATCTCTCCGAGCAGTCGTCGCTCGGGCCGGCCGGCGCACTGCTGTGCCGCCATGGCGACAAGATCGCCCACGCCATCTCGTTCGGCGTGCTGGCGTTCCTCTTCTACCGGGTCGCGGCCTCGCGGGCCCTGCCCGGGCTCCATCGCGCACCCGTGTTCGCGGCGGTGGCGTTCGCGCTGCTGTACGGGGTGCTCGATGAGTGCCACCAGGCGCACGTTCCCGGTCGCGACCCCTCCTTGTGGGACCTGGCCGCCGATCTCACCGGCGCCTCCCTGGCGGGGCTCTTCCTGATCCTCTGGACCGACCGCCCTCGCGGGCCGTCGCGCCTGCGGGACGCGCTCCGGGCGCGGCGCGAGCGCCGTCGCCTCGCCCTCCGGCCGGGCGCCGCCCGCCCGGCCGACAGCCGCTCCTCACTGCGGTAGGTGCGCCTCCCCCCTCGCGCCGGACGCGGGACCCCTCTCTCCATGCGCCCCGCGCACGCGGGTGGTATCATGACGCACCGTGGGCGACGGGGGGCCGGCACAACGACAGCAACGGGCAAGGAGCCGTAGGGTGCGCATCGGGATCATCGGACTGCCGCAGTGTGGCAAGAGTTCCGTCTTCACGGCCGTGACGGGGGTGGCCGTGCGTCCGGGCGATCGCGATCCGCACCTGGGCGTCGTGCATGTGCCGGACGCGCGTCTCGATCGCCTCTGCGAGATCGAGGACAGCGCGAAGCGCACCCCCCCCGAGATCTCCTTCCTCGACATGATCTCGATGAACCCGGAGGGCCACGGCCAGGCGGAGGACTTCACCAAGTGGATCCGCGATGCCGACGCCTTCCTCGTCGTGGTCGGCGGTCCGCTCGGGGAGACCGCCGAGGAGGCGCTTCGCGACCTCGACCGGGTGCTCCAGGAGCTGCTGCTCTCCGACCTGGTGACCGTGGAGAACCGCCTCGAGCGGGTTGAGAAGGAGATCGCGCGCGGCCGGCGCGAGAACGAGCGCGAGCGGGCGCACCTGCTGACGCTGAAGGGCATTCTGGAGGCGGAGACGCCCCTCCGCTGCTCCGAGGAGGCCGCCCCGCTGTTGCCCGAGTTCCAGGGCTTCGGCTTCCTGACCGCACGGCCCGCCTTCGTGGTGCTGAACCGCCCATTGGCGCGTGCGGCGGCCCTGGACGAGGCGGTGTGCGCGGGTGTGGGTGCGCGGGGACTCGGGGCGCTGGCCTTCGATGCCGCCTTCGAGAAGGAGCTGCTGGACCTCGAGCCCGAGGAGCGGGCGGAGTTCATGGCCTCCGAGGGCGTGGAGGCGCTCGCGGCCGAGCGGGTCATCCGCTCGTGCTACGAGACGCTGGACCTCGTGACCTTCTACACGGCCGGTCCGAAGGAGTCGCGCGCGATCGCGATCCGGCGCGGGACCAGCGCCTACGACGCGGCCGGGAAGATCCACAGCGATATCCAGAAGGGCTTCGTCCGGTGCGAGGCGGTCGCCTACGAGGTGATCGACGCGACCGGCTCGTGGAGCGCGGCCAAGTCGGCCGGCAAGTTCCGGCTGGAGGGCCGTGAGTACGTGATGCAGGACGGGGACGTGGTCTACTTCCGGTTCACCAACTGACCGAACGGCGGGCCGGTGTATCGGGTCACAGGCTCGGAGGCACCTCTCTCCGGAGGGATCGGCCTCCCATCATCCCTGGCAGTGGAGGAGGAACACACCATCATGCGCACGTTCATCGCATCATCCCGGCTCTGCCTCCTCGGCGGCGCGATCGTGGCGGTGGCTCTCGGGGCGGCCCTGTTGGCGGGTTGCGGCAAGCAGCCCGGTCAGCCGGAGAAGCCGGCGGACACGGCCGACGAGCGCCCCGACTACGCGAAGACGACCGGGGAGCCGCTCGACCGGGCCCCGGCCCGCACCGCCCGCAATGTCCTCGAGCAGAAGGAGCGCGCCGACCAGGCCCGCGAGAAGAGCGAGTGGCTCGCGAAGCTGCCCGATCCCGAGTCGCTGCCGGAGAGTGCCGCGACCATCGACATCGCGACGCTCGACCTCGCGCCGCGCGACCCGGCCAACCCTGGCGTGGTCATCACGATGGAGAGCGGCGCGGAGATCGTCCTCGAGCTGTACCCCGGCGATGCGCCGAAGACGGTCGCCCAGTTCATGAAGCAGGTCGAGGAGGGCTACCACGACGGCGGTTGCTTCCACCGCGCCGACGACATGTGCATCCAGGGCGGCGACCCGGCCCACATGGAGGGCCGCGAATCGTGGCCCAACATCCCGCTCGAGGTCTCCCAGCTCCCCTTCACGAACGGATCGGTCGGCCTCGCCCGCACCAACGACCCCGACAGCGGCAACAGCCAGTTCTTCATCATCCGTGCCGAGGCTGACGACGTGAAGCACCTCAACGGGCAGTACTGCAACTTCGGCAACACCCTGAAGGGCATGGACGTCGTCTACGAGCTGCCCGAGCACAAGCTGGGCGTATCGACCCCCATCGCGGCGGCGGCGCGGATCGCCCGCATGCGCCTCGTCCGCTTCGTGGGCGGCGACTCCGGCGAGAAGGCCTCCTCCTGATGGCTGCGGCCCGCGCCTGCTGCGCGCTCCTCTCCCTCCTCTCGATCGGGCTTCTCGCGGCTCTGCCGGCTGACGCCCAGGAGGCCCGGCCACGGGTGCGCCTCGACCTCGGCGCCCACGGCGCGATCGTCCTCGAGCTGCGCCCCGACGAGGCGCCCGTGACGGTCGAGAACTTCCTCGAACTGGTGCGCGGCCGCTTCTACGACGGCCTCGCGTTCCACCGGGTCGAGGACTGGGTGGTGCAGAGCGGGTGCCCCAACGGCGATGGCTCGGGCGGGCCGCCCTGGACGATCGAGCTGGAGCGGACCACGCTGCCGAACGCCCGCGGCGCCCTCGGGATGGCCCGGGTCGGCGAGGACCTCAACTCCGCCGGCAGCCAGTTCTACCTGCTGCGAGAGGACTCCGGTTTCCTGGACGGCAGCTACTGCGTCTTCGGTCAGGTCGTGGAAGGGCTCGAGGTGATGGACGCGATGGAGAAGGGTTGGATCATCGCCAGCGCAACGGTGCTGGGGCCGGACAACCAGCCGGAGCCTGGGGCGGCGCCGGCGGCTCCCGAGCCGGCCGCCGAGCCGGTGGTTGACCCGGCGACGCTGGCGGCCCCGCCGAGCGACCCGGCGAACCCCGGGATCCGGATCACGATGGAGGACGGCCGGGTGATCGTTGCCGAGCTGCTCCCCGGGGCCTCTCCGAGGACGGTCGAGCACTTCCTTGCCCAGGTCCGCGCCGGGTTCCACAGCGGCCTCGCCTTTCACCGCAGCGACAGCATGTGTATCCAGGGGGGCGACCCGACCTCGGCCGCGGGCCGCGCCGAGTGGCCGACGACGGTGGACCTCGAGGACGGCGGCCTCCCCTTCGAGCGCGGCTGCTTCGGCATGGCGCGCACGGACGATCCGAACTCGGGCCGGAGCCAGTACTTCATCCTAAAGACGCCCGCACCTCACCTCGACCACCTCTACGCCAACTTCGGCCGCGTGCTGCTGGGGATGGACGTTGTCGACGCGCTGCCCGCCCGCGCGCTGGGCGCCCGAGGCCCGATCCCCGACGCCGCCCGCATCCGCAGCGTCGAGTGCGTCCGGTTCTCCGCCACCGGCCCGGCGGAAGGAAGTCCCGCGGGCGAGCCGTAGAAGCAAAGAGCAAGAGAGAGCGCACAGGCGTCGGCGCGGGGCATGACCCCGTCGTCGAACGCCTTTTCGTGTTCCACAACGGCGAAGAGCGGTGCCTGAGATGATGCAGGAACTCTCCGAAGTCCTGAAGCGCCACCGGCACACCATGGGCCGGCTCCTGCTGATCCTCGGCTCGGGCGTGCCCCTGCGAACGGACCGCCTCTCCTCCGCCGAGCGCCTGCAGCGCGCCCTGGCCGACTACGCCCTCAGCCTCGGCAAGGGCGGCGGGCCGGCCGAACTGGCCTCGGCAGACACGATGGATCCCGACGCCGCCGTCGCCCACCAGTACGTCGCGCCCCACTTCCGCGATGTCGAGATGTCGGAAGGCCACCTGCGCCTCGCCCGCCTCATCAAGGAGGGCTACTTCCCCACCGTTATCACGATGGGGATCGACGACTGCCTCGAGCGGGCACTGGCCCAGGAGCATCTCCACCCCGAGGAGCAGTACAACCTCGTCAACGTCGGGGCCTCCACCCGACGCGAGATCCTCGGCGCCCTTGCGGAGTCGCGGCGCGTCACGCTCGTCAAGGCGCGCGGAACGCTCGGCCAGGGCGCCATCGCCTTCACCCGGCGCCAGGTGCAGAGCCACCTGCGACGCATCGAGCGCTACCTGTACGACAGCGGACCGGCGACCCTGATCCTCGTGGGGTACTGCGACGCCGACGCCGACCTGCTGGCCTCGATCCGGCGCGAGGGTGGCCCGGTCTGGTGGGTCAACCCGCGCTACCCCCTGAGCGACGCGCAGGAGTTCGACCGCATGAAGGTCGAGGCGCCGGAGAGTCTGCGTCATCACGAGCTGCAGCCGGCCGTCGTCGAGTTGCTCCAGGCGCGGCGCAGCGAGCGCACCGTCTTCTGCCGTGAGAGCGGCCAGTTCGACAACTTCTTCCACGAGCTGTACGACCGCCGGGTTCGCAAGAGCCGCGACCGGGGCGAGCGAGGCCGCTCGCGGGACACGATCACGCTCGAGCCCGAGGCGCCGTACCGGCTGCTCGACCCCATGGAGCTGCGCGACGCCCAGATCTTCCACGGGCGGGAGCCCGAGATCGAGTGGCTCGAGCAGAGCCTCGCCGACCACCGGGTGGTCGTGGTCTTCGGCGAGACCGGCATCGGCAAGACGTCGCTGCTCACCGCCGGGCTCGCGCCGCGGCTCTCCGAGGAAGGCGCGGTGCCGGTGCTCTTCCACATCGGCGCCGACCCCCGGCGTGAGGCCGTCTCGGCCCTCGCCCGCGCGGCCGTCACCGAGGATGAGCCGGTGCAGATCGACGAGGGATCGTCGATCCCCGATGCGGTTCGGGCGGCCGGAGAGGCGCTGGGCGGACGGATCGTCCTGCTTCTCGACCAGGCCGAGGACCTGATCCTGCGCATCGGGCCCCGTACCCGGGAGGAGTTCGCGCGGCAGATCGGCGAGGCCCTGCGCGATGAGGATCTCGATGTCCGGCTCGTGATGACCGTCTCCGACAGCGGCTTCCCGCTGCTCTACGAGCTGCTCGAGGAGCTGCCGACGCTGTACCATCGCGTGCTGCGGCTAGGCCCCCTGTCCCGCTCGCAGGCGCGCCAGGTGCTGGTGAGGGCGGCCGCGCGGTACGAGCGCCGCTGGGAGGAGGATCTGATCGACCGGATCCTCGACGACCTCGGGCCCAACCGCCTGCAGACCACCGAGCTGTCCGTCGTCTGCTACCGCTCCTACGCCACACTCGGGCGGTCGCGGGTCGTGACGCTCCGCGCCTACGAGGCGCTCGGGGGCTCCGAGAAGATCCTGCGCAACCTCCTGAGCGATTCGCTGCAGACCCTCGGCCGTCGCGAGCGCGAGGCCGCCCGTCAGGTGCTGCGCGCGCTCGTCCGCGCCGAGGGCGCCAAGGCCCCGCTGGCCCTCGAGCAGATCGTGGCCCGATGCCCGCGCCTCGATCGCGATCGGGTCGAGCGCATGCTGTGGATGCTCGCCGACGCCCGTCTGGTGCTCCGCGTCGGGCGGGAGCGGGAGCGAACCTACGAGCTGGTCAGCGAGTGGCTCGTGCCGCAGGTCTGGGAGGGGGTCACCGAGGAGGAGCGGACGCTCCGCGAGAGCGAGGATCGTGTCGCGCGCGGCCTCAGCGACTGGCGGCTGTTCGAGACTCCGCTGGCGCCGGAGGTCTTGCGGGCGGTCGGGCCGCTCCGCGGCCGACTCCACCTGACGGAGGAGGAGCTGGGGCTCGCGGTCCGTAGTGCGGCCGTCCACGGCGTCGATGTCGAGGCGTGGCTCGACCTGGCCAAGACCCTCGGCGAGCGCGAGGTGCCGCTGCTCGGCGCGATCCTGCGTTCCGTCCCCGGCGACAGCCAGGCACGGATCGTCGACCGTCTCGACGCCCTCGGCTCCGACGCCGCGATCAAGGTGCTGCTCGACGCCCTCAGTGACCTGGGCGACGCCGCGACCGAGAAGGCCCGCGCGGCGCTCGAGAAGCGCGGCCAGGCCGTGGCCGCCGCCGTGCGCGACAGTTCGGGTGAGGAGCGGGCCCGCGCGCTCGAGGCCCTCGGCACCGTCGCGACCCCCGAGGCGGTCGGCCCCCTGATCGAGGTCGTCGACGACACCTCGGAGGACGCCTCCGTGCGCGAGGTCGCCGTCTCGGCCCTCGCCAATGTTGCGCAGCGGGCGGGCGGCCGCGCCAGCGCCGGTCTGATCAGCCGGCTCGCGGACTCGCGGGCCGACCAGCTTGACCCCGAGCGCGCCACCGCCCTCGCACGCGTCGTGACGGCCGAGGGAGAGACCGCCACGCTCCACAAGGCCGCGGCGACGACCCCCGAGGCCGCCAGCCTGCGGTATGCCGCCTTCCTCGTGGCACTCGACTCGAAGGACGTGTGGGCCGCGGAGGAGCAACTCGAGGCTCTCGAGCACAGTGTCCCCGACCACGAGGAGGGGCAGGAGCTGCTGCGCTCGGCCCGCGCGGCCGCGGCGGCGCTCCGCGCGCGGCAGGAGGCTGGCCACTTCGAGTGGACGATGTTCCGCAAGGACGCGCTCCACAGCGGCCTGAGCCACGACCACGCTCCCACGCTCCCGAAGGTGCTGTGGCGCGCCCGGACCGAGGGACAGGTCCTCGGCTCGCCCGCGATCACGGGCGGCCACTGCTATGTGGGTGCGAAGGACGGCGTCCTGCGCTGCCTCGACCTGCTCACCGGCAAGGAGAACTGGTCGCGGCGGCTGGGCCCCAGCATCGAGTCCTCCGTCGCCCTGGCCGGCGACCTGGTCGTGGCCGGCTGCATCGATCACCGGGTCTACGCCTGTGACCGCCGATCGGGCCGCGTGCGTTGGCAGGCGGACCTGGACGGCGAGGTTCGCGCGTCGGTCACCGTCGCCGGCGACCGTGTGCTGGCCGCGAGCTGGTCCGGCAGCCTCTACGCGCTGGCGCTCGAGGACGGTCGAGTCCTCTGGCGGAGCACGCTGGGGGGGGCCGCCTACGCGGCGCCCGCCGTCTGCGACGGCCGCATCTACATCGGTTCCTGGGCCGGCGCCGTGCACTGCCTGGACGCCGAGACCGGAGGACGCCTGTTCGACGTGCCGATGCGGGCCGAGGTGAACGCCGCCGTCTCCGTTCTCCCCGCCACCGGCCTCGGCGCGGCCGGATCGGACTCGGGCGAGGTGGTCGCCTTCGACCTCACCGGGCCATCCGTGGCCCACCGGTTCGAGACGGGCGGTGCGGTGCGCGCCGCGCCGCTGCTGGACGAGTCCGCGCTCTACGTGGGCTCGGGCGATGGCGCTCTCCGCGCCTTCTGCCTCGAGTCGGGCGAGGAACGGTTCTGCTTCCGAACGGCCGACCCGATCGTCGGCTCGCCCGCGATGACCCCCGACCACCTGGTCTTCGGCTCGCGGGACGGCTCGCTGTACTGCATCCGGCGGTCCGACGGCGGCGAGGAGTTCCGGATCCCGACCTCCTACTCGGTGGTCTCCTCGCCGGCGCTGGTCGATGGCGTGATCTACGTCGGGATGGACTACTACGAGCTGCACGCGATCGCGCAGGGCGAGGAGGCGGATCCCCGGTGAGGTGGCTCCTCCTCGGCCTCCTCACGAGCGTGGCCGCCGGGGTGGCCGCGGTAGGCGGCAACCCTCCGGTCGAGCGCGCCGGGCTCCTCGGGCTCCCGACCGAGCTGGTGCCCGAGCGCGATACGGCCGCGCAGGGCCTGGCGCTGGCCCAGCGCGACTACCACCGCGCCCAGATCGACTACTCCTCCCACGTGCGTTGGCGCCGGCTCGGCGCCGTGCAGCGGCAGCTCGAGGCCGAGGGATACGTCTGCAAGCCCGCCCGCGTGGTCGAGGTCCGCATGGTGCCGGGCGGGGAACAGCGGGTGCTGGTCTCGTGCGGCGCGAAAGATGGGATCCGCCCCGGCGCCGTCGCGGTCGCATTCCGCGGCTTGGTCGGTCTCGTCAACCGCGTCTCCCAGAGCACCTGCGAGGTCGTGCTGCTCACCGACCCCCTCTCGGGCGTCCCCGTCGCCGCCTACCCGCCGGGGACGGGGCCCGGAGCGGCGTCCAAGCCCGAGCGCTCCACCCCTGGCGACGCGGCGCGGGAGCGCGACGAGCGCGACGAGGAGGAGCCGGCGACCGAGAGCGAGACCCGGCCCACCGGCCCCCAGCCCGCGCGCGGCGCGGTGCGGGGAGACCCCAAGCAGGCGCCGGGCACCTTGGTGCTCACCTACCTCGACGACGCGGTCGTGCCCGATGCGGAGGTCTACACCTCGGGCGAGGGGACGATCTACCCTGCCGGGCTGCGCGTCGGCCAGGTGATCGGCCATCCGACAGCCGGCGAGCGCGGCCAGCCCGCCTATGCGCTCGTGAGCGCCTACGTCGACTGGCCTTCGGTTCGCGAGGTGGTCCTCGCGGAGCGGCGAGGGGGCGGCGAGGCGCGATGACCGGCTCCGCTCGGCCGGATGCCGGCCGCCGCTACGTGCTGCTGCTCCTGTTGGCGGTCGCGAGCAGCGGCTACGTGAGCCGCACGAGCCACCAGGCGGCCCAGGAGGGCGGCCGGCCGACCCTGCCGGAACGGACGATCGCCGCGGCCGTAGGGCCGGGACAGCGGGCGGCCTACCGCGCCGCGCGGGGCTTCCGCCACCTCCTTGGGGCCTGCATGTTCCCGCGTGCCCTGCACGGGCAGACGGCCGAGCTGGCCGTCGCCGCCGAGGACTGCCGCCAGGCGACCGAGGCGCTGCGCACCTACACCGTGGAATATGAGACCGAGTCGATGCCCCTCGGCTCCGACGTCACACCGCTCGTGCGGTGCATCGAGAGCGGCCTGCCCGTCACCGTGATCGGCTCCGATCCGACCGGTCGGCGTCGCCTCCTGCTGCTCGATGCCGGCGCGGTGCATGGGGTCCTGCGGGGCATGGGCGTCGTGGTGGGGCCCGACCTCATCGGCCGCGCCGAGCGCGTCAACCGCTCGTGTACCGTCGCCCACCTCTGCACCGACCGCGAGTTCTGGGTGCCCGTCCGCTGCATGCGCTCGGGCGACTACCTCGGGGTGCTTGTCGGCGACGGCGGCTCGGGGATGCGCGTCTACGGGCTCCCGACCGACTGCGACGTGCGGGAAGGCGACACGCTCACGACGGCGCCGTCGCGCGACGGCCCACCGCCCGAGCTGCGCGTCGGGACCGTGGAGGCCGTGACGCTGGAGGTCGGGACCCGGAGCGGCGCCTCCTCCGACAGCACCGCCGAGCGGCACGGGCTGCTCTCGATCTACGCGCGCCCGGTCACCGATCTCCGCAACGTCTCCACCGTCGAGGTCGTTCCGAGCGTGACCTACGGCGAGTAGCCCGCCTGAGAGGAGGAGAGGGGCTCCGGCCCGGCCATGGGACTGATCACCGTCGTGGCGTGCCTGCTCATGGCCCTCGTGGCCGCCATCGCGCAGCCGGCCGTCGCTCACTGCCTTGCCCTCGGCGGCGTCTACCCCGATCTGGCCGTCGCCTCGATCCTCGTCTGCGCGATGGTGCTCGGGGCGCCCGAGGGCGTGGGGATCGCGCTCATCGCCGCGCTGATCGCCGTCAGCCAGGTCGGCCACATCGGGCTCGCCGGGGTGATGATCTCACGCTGCGCCGTCGGAGCCCTCGGCGGGATCACCGGCGCCCGTCTCTACCGCCAGAGCGTTCTCGTCCAGATGGGGGCGTCGGCGGTCGCCGTTCTCGCGGCCGACGCGGTGCTGTTCCTGTTCACGCCCGACCCGCTGGTCGGTCGGTGGATCGGCTGCGCCCTCGGCAAGGCGCTGCTCACGGCCCTCACGGCGCCACTGCTGTTCGGGTTCGTGCAGCGGGTGGCCGCGTGGGAGTCGGGAGACCGCTACCGCCACCGGCCGCTCCGCTGAAGCCTAGACCTCGATCTCCACGCGCTTGCCCGTCCGGGCACTCTCCGTCACCGCGAAGACCATCGCCAGCGACTTGATGTTGTCGTGGCACTCGGTCTGGGGCGGCGTTCCCTCTCGGAGGTAGGCCAGCAGCTCGCACAGGGCGCCGTGCATCCCGCCGATGACCTCGGGCGGAGTGGGCGCCTCGAGGTCGCGCAGGGGGCGGTGGAAGCCCTCCGCGCCGTCGAGCACCTGGCCGCGAAACGGCTCGTCGTGGTCGAAGACGATGGTGCCCCGGTCGCCGATGAAGCGCCAGTCGCCGTTCCAGCTCGTGTGGCAGCCCTCCGCGCACCAGCTCCCGCGGTAGCTGAAGAAGACCCCGTCGGCCATCTCGAAGATGCACAGGGCGGAGACGTCGCCCTTGTACCAGGAGCCCGTGGGGTTGAACTCCTTCGCGTAGACGGCGACCGGGTCGAGGCCGGTGAAGAACCGGGCGAGATCGAAGTGGTGGATCGCCATATCGAGGATCAGCGGGCTGTCCATCTCGTCCCGGAACCCTCCGAAGTGGGCGCCGATGTAGAAGTCGCAGTTGATCGTGGTCAGCGCGCCGATCGCCCCCGCGCCGAGGGTCCGACGCAGCGCCTCGTGCATCGGCTCCCACCGCCGCGACTGGCTGACCATGTACAGCCGCTCGGCGCGGCGCGCCGCGGCCACCATCCGGCGCGCCTCGTTCATGCTCGCGGCCATCGGCTTCTCGCCGATCACGTGGAGGCCCGCCTCCAACGCCTCGCAGGTGACATCGCAGTGGACATCGGGCGGCGTGAGGTCGACGACGAAGTCGGCCTCGTGCCGCGCCAGGGCGCTCGTGAGCGAGAACTCGGCGGCGGCTTCGAGGCCGTACTCCTCGATCCGTCGCTTGGCGGCCTCGGTGTTGAGGTCAACCACGGCGACGACCTGGACGCCCTCGGCCTTCAGTGCCGGGAACCACGCGCCGGAGATCCCTCCGGCCCCCACGACGATCGCGCGCTCCGTCGCCATCGATGCTCTCCTCTGCCTCGAGCCCGTCGTCGGGCCGCTACTTGCCCCAGATGCAGTACGGGGCGGGATCCTGCCGGATGAACAGCGCGTAGAGGGACCAGAAGCACCCGCCCGCGAGGTCGCCCATGATCAGCCCGAAGGCGATCGGCACAAGCCCCTTGTAGGCGCGGTTGCCGCCGTAGCGCGTGATCAGGCTCTTCACCGCCCAGGCGATCAGCATCGGGCACCACAGGTAGGTCATCGCCCAGCTCGAGGAGACCGCGTAGCCGGCGGGGTGGAGCGGCCACCAGGGCAGCCGGACCGTCAGAGCCATCATGAACAGCGTGGCGATGAACCCGAAGACGATCGCGATCGACGGGCCGGCCTGCCAGGGCGTCGGGTTGTTGAGGCTCGTGTAGACGCGGTCCCACGGCTCTCGGCCGAAGATCAGCGGGACCTTGGGCTCCATGAAGTGGGCAGCGACGCCGTCGCGGTACATGTAGTACAGAAGCGCCCAGAATGCGGCGACCGCGCCCAGCGGGATCGCGGCCCCCATCATCCAGGTGAGCGGCTTGGTCTTGGCATCCGTACGCTCGCAGAGCTTGTACCCCTCGATCTGGTGCGGCGAGGGATGCGCCCGGTAGGCGCGGTTGAACCAGGAGAACAGCTCGGTGATCACCTGCGTGCGCGCGGGCGTGTTGGCGCGCCCGAGGATCCGCTCGAGCATCACTCCGGGGCCGGCGTGGTGCAGGTCGTGGGCCGGCAGGCCCATCTCGGCGCGGATCCGCGAGACGGCGAACGAGAGGATGAAGTAGATCAGGAAGAAGGGGATGGCGTACCACAGCGCCATGCCGGCCGCCGTCCCGAACGCCACCACGCCGCAGAAGCCGACCCCGAGGATGATGAACGCCGTCCGGTAGCGCATCGGCTCGGCGGAATCGTCGAGGTCGCCCTTGCCGAGCGCCGTTCGGAACGCCGCCCGGAGGAAGCCGCGGCTGGTCCACATCGCGAAGACCGCGAGCCCGATGTAGGCCGCGAACGACTGCTCCTCGATGTTGGGCGGGCCCTCGCCGCGGTAGATCCCCCAGATCCCGCACAGCATCCGCATGATCTTGAAGATGAAGAAGAAGACCCAGCACGAGACCGCGAGTTCGGTGGGCAGCAGCAGGCACAGGCCCACCGCCACCGGGTAGAACCCCAGCCGGAACGTGCCGTGGCCCAGGATGTTCCACGGGAAGTCGGTGATCGCCGCGCCGATGTCGTAGGCCGGCACCGCCAGCGCCGTGAAGGGGATCTGCGGGACCGCCGGGTAGTAGACCTTGAGGCCGTTGAGGATGTCGGAGGCGAAGATCAGCCCGAAGACGATCCAGAACGACTTGGTCCGGAAGGTCGTCGTGCCCGGTCGGCTCAACTCGAAGGGCAACTGGATGATCGGGAAGGTCAGGCGCTCCGCCTCGATCCAGCGCCGCCGGAAGAGCGAGTTCATCGCCAGCGTGGTCAGGTAGAGCAGGCCGAGGAACAGCGACCACATGCCGCCGGGGACGATCCAGGCCTTCCAGATCGTCGGCTTGTACAGCGAACTCCCACCCACGTACATGAACTGCACCGGCTCGGTCGATTGCCCACCGCCCAGCCACTCCGGCACGCTGCCGTTCACCGTCAGCCAGCTCGGCAAGTGGTGGTGGAACAGCTCCTTCCAGCCGTTCTCGGGGGTCGCGTACTGGTAGGCGTAGGTCATCATCGGGGTGAGCACCTGGAGCATGTCGTGGCTCACCATCGTCGAGGAGAGACACAGGATGCTGTACACGGTGAGCAGCTCGGGGTGCGTGAAGGCCCACCGCGGAACGACCCGGCGCAGGCCGGAGTTCGCCAGCGACAGCGCAACGAGGATGAACACCACGTTGTAGAACAGCGAGATCGTCGTCGGGAAGCCCGCGTACCACACCGTCTCGGTCTTGGCGACCCAGACGGCGTTGAGCGGGATCAGCAGAGCGCATAACAGCATCGAGCGCCAGGTGACGCCACTGAGACACCGAATGCTTCCAACCGCCTGCCCGTCCAGGGCAGCGCGCTCCGCGCTCATCGAATCGTATCCCTCACGTCGGCCTGTTGAGTGCCCAGGTGTAGCTACGGGCCGGTCGCGGACGGCAACGCCGCGTCACGCGTCGGCCAGACACCCCCACATCCGGCCCGTCTCCGGGCCGTCGCGGCGGTATGAGAAGAACAGGTCCCCTCGGCAGAGGGTACAGGCGTGCGTATCATGGACGTTCGCTCGATCGAGCCCGGCGACCTGCAGCGCCGCGCGCACCGCTCCGCCGAGATCGAACAGGTACCGGCCGTTCTGCCGCTCGGTGAACAGGCCCGCGAGATCGAGCCCGCTCTGGCCGTAGGCCTGCCGCACGTCCTCGCCCACCTCGTAGCAGCAGCCGCGCGCGCAGGGCCCGATCGCGGCGGACAGGTCGCGGGTCGGCCGCCCACATGCCTGGGCGACCAGGCTGGCGGCGTGACGGACGATCCCGGCGCGCGTCCCCCGCCAGCCGGCGTGGACCGCGGCGCCGACGCCGCTCGCGGGGTCGGCGATGATGACCGCGGCGCAATCGGCCACCTGGACCACCGGGGTCAGGCCATGCGCGATCCGCAGCAGGCCGTCGGCCGCCGGGCGGCTGTCGGCCCCCGTGCGCGAGAGCGCCCAGACCTCCTCCGCGTGCAGGACCTCGGCGCCATGCACCTGGCGCGCGAGCACCACGCGGCTCAGTTCGGTCCCCACCGCCCGGCAGAAGCGCTCTCGGTTGGCGTGAGCGGTCCGCGGGTCGGGCTCCGAGCGAATCCCGAGGTTCAGCGTATCGCGGGGGGGCTCGGACTCCCCGCCGATCCGCGTCGAGAACAGCGCGCGGGCGCGACCCATCGGCGCCTCGAGCCACACGACGCCGTCGGCCTCGCGCAGGAGTACTTCGGTGGCCAAGCTCAGGTCAGACAACGGTTCCCTCTCTCCTCACGATCGCCCAGGGCAGCGGGGCGTCCGGGGGGATCTCCCCCAGCAGCGGCTCGATCGGCAGCCCCGCCTCCTCGAGCGCCCGCTCGATCCGGCCCAGCGACGGCTCGCGCTCCGCGGCCAGCGCGGCCAAGGCCCGTCCCGCACGCCGATCGCCCCGCGACAGCACCGTCTCCAGTTCGGCGTGGCGAGCGCTCCCCAGCCGCGGCTCGACCCGCGACCCCAGGCGCCGCAGCCTCGCCTCGAGGGCGCGGATCCGGCTGCGCAGCACCGCGCGCGGGGCGAAGGGCGCCCGCTCGAGCGGCGTCTGCGGCTTGGGGACGAAGGGACCCGCGCTCACGGCGAGCCGGAGCCGCCTGCACGTCCCCCGCAACTCCTCGACGAAGCCCGCGATGGCCTCCGGCTCGTCGTCGCCACTGCCGGGAAGACCGAGCATGAAGTACAGCTTGAGCGTGGTGAAGCCGACCTCCTCGGCGGTGGCCGCGACCGACCGAACCCGCTCGAGTGAGATCCCCTTGCCGATCCGCTCGCGCACCGCGTCGTCGACCGTCTCGGGCGCGACCGTCAGCGTCCGCTGGCCGGCGCGCGCCAGTTCCGCGAGCACCGCGGGCCGCAGTACCTCGACGCGGCTTGCCGACAGCGTCACCTCGTGGCCTGCCTCGCGCAGCGCGGTGACCATCTCGGCGAGGTGCGGGTGGTCGGCCGCCGCGGCCCCGAGCAGTCCGATCCGCCGCTCGCCCTCGGCCAGCGCGAGCACCGAGGCGACCCCGCGGAAGCGGGCGCGGCCGTAGGCGGGGCCGACGACGCAGAACCGGCATCCGCGCGAGCAGCCCCGCGCGATCTCGATCAGCCGCACGTCGCCGAACTCCGTGTGCGGCGAGACGATGTCCGAGGCGGTCTCGGCCACGTCGAGGTCGGTGAGGCACGGCGACCCCACGGGGTAGGGCAGGGAAGGCCGCACGGCCGCCGGCGACTCCCACGGACCCGCCGGGCGGGGCTCGTACAGGCTGGGCACGTAGACCCCGCCGATCGATGCCGCACGCTCCAGCCGCGTCTGGCGGTCGCCCGAGCCGCCCAGCACCTCGAGCAACGCGGCCAGCGTGTGCTCGGACTCGCCAACGAGCACCGCGTCGGCGAGCGGCGCGTAGGGCTCGGGGTTGAGCGTCGGGGCCGCGCCGCCGAGCAGCACGACGGGGTCGGACTCCGTCCGGCGAGCGGCAAGGACGGGGATGCCGGCCTCGAAGAGCATGCGGGCCAGGTGCGGCCCGTCCAGCTCGGTCGCGAGCGCGAAGCCGAGGACCGCGGCCGCGGTGAGCGGCGCTGCCGACTCGAGCGTCCGGGGGCCCTGCCTGCCCTCCGGCTCGGCATGGAACGCGCGTTCCACGCGCCAGCCGTCCGTGGTCTCGACGGCGCGGCGAACCACCTGGTAGCCGAGGTTCGACATGCCGATCCAGTACGTGTTGGGGTAGGCGAGGATGAAGAGCCGGTCGGACCGCCGGTAGGCGGGCACGGGGAAGCGGCGTCGCTCGTCGGCGAGGAGAGCCTCGCGCGGGAGGTGACGACCGTCGCTACGTCCGCCGCGCTGTGCCTGTCTACGCGCCATCGCTGCCCTCGGGGCCTTCGCCCGTTCTAGTTGGACACGACCATGGTGCCGATGCCTTCGTCGGTCAGCACCTCGATGAGGACCGAGTGGGGCACGCGGCCGTCGACGAGATGGACGGTGTTTCCGGCGCCCTCGAGCGCGGTCAGGCAGGCCTCCAGCTTGGGGATCATGCCCTTGGTGGCGCCCGGACCGCTCAGCATCTCTCGCGCCTGTGCGGCCGAGAGGCGGCTGATGAGGCTCTCGGGGTCCGCGGCATCGGCGAGCACCCCGGGCACGTCGCTCAGGAGGATCACCGAGCACGGCGCGAGCGCCTTCGCGAGCGCCCCGGCCACCGAGTCGGCGTTGACGTTGAGCGCGCCGCCGTCCGGCCCCTCCGCGATCGAGCTGAGCACCGGCACGAAGCCGCCCTCCAGCAGGTGGAGCACCAGCCGAGCGTCGATCCGGTCGACCTCGCCCACGTGGCCCAGGGCCCCCCCCTCGAACGGCACGGCGTGCACCGTGCCGCCGTCGCGCCCGGAGAGGCCGACCGCTTTGCCGCCGAGGCTCTGGATCAGCCCCACGATGCTCTTGTTGATCGTGCCGGCCAGCACCATCTCCGCGACCTCGAGCGTCTGCTCGTCGGTCACGCGCCGGCCGTCCACGAAGACGGGCTCCGCTCCCAGCCGCTCCATCCACTGCGACACCTGCGGCCCGCCCCCGTGCACGACGACCGGCCGGATCCCGACGAGCCCCATGAGCACGATGTCGCGCATGACCTCACGGCTCAGGTCCTCGGCGGCCATGGCGGCGCCGCCGTACTTCACGATGACGGTCCGGCCGTGGTAGCGCTGGATGTGCGGCAGCGCCTCGACCAGCGTCTCGGCGCGCAGGTTGCCCTGTGTCATGGGTGGCTCCGTCTCCGTGGCAGCGGCCTAGGTGTGGTACTCCGCGTTGATGCGGACGTAGTCGTAGGTGAGATCCGAGAACCAGTAGTGCGCGGCGCCCTCGCCGAGGCCCAGATCGACCACGATCTCGACCTCCGGCCGCAGCATGAACTCCCGCGCCCGCTCCTTCGCGCCGGCGACGGGAGCGCCCCGGTCGAGAACGGTGACATCGCCCACCCGGATCGTGATCGTGTTCGGGTCGGTCGCCGCGCCGGAGTAGCCGGTGGCGCACCAGATGCGGCCCCAATTGGGGTCGGAGCCGAACAGGGCGCTCTTCACCAGCGGCGACTCCGCGATCTCCTTCGCGGCCCGAAGCGCGTCGGCATCGCTCGCGGCGCCGACCACCTCCACCCGCGCCACGTGCTGCACGCCCTCGGCATCCCGGATCAACTCCAGCGCCAGCTCACGGCACAGCGTGGTCAGCGCCTCGCCGAAGAGCCTCTCGGCCTCACTTCCCGGCTCGATCGCCACACCCGCGGCGCCGCTCGCGAGCAGGAAGGCGCTGTCGCTCGTGCTCGTGTCGCCATCGACCGTGATGCGGTTGAGGGTGACGTCGGCCGCCGCGAACAGCAGCGCCCGCGCCTGGGCGCCCTCGAGCGTCGCGTCGGTCGTGAGGAAGCACAGCATCGTCGCCATTCGCGGCGCGATCATCCCCGCGCCCTTGGCGCAGCCGCCGAGCCGGATCGTCCCGGCCGGCGTGGCGATCTCGAGCGCCCGGGACTTGCGGCGCGTGTCGGTGGTCATGATCGCCTCGGCGAACGCGTCGCCGCCCTCGGGCGAGAGGCCCTCGGCGGCCTGCTCGACCCCGGCGCGGATCTTGTCCGCGTCCGGCACCTCACCGATGATCCCGGTCTGGGCGAGCAGGATGCCGCGCGCCTCCGACGGATGCCGCGCCAGCGTGCGCCGCTCGGCCTGCTCCGCCATCTCGCGGGCGACCGCGAGCCCGGCCTGACCGGTCGCGACATTCGAGACCCCGCTGTTGACGGCCACGCCGAGGCAGCGGCTCGAGCGCGAGAGATACTCGCGGTTGAGCACCACGGGCCACCCCGGGAGCGAGTTCGTCGTGAAGACCCCCGCCGCCGTGCAGCCACCGGGGCTGACGAGCAGGCCCAGGTCGCGCCCGCTCGACTTCAGCCCGCACTCCGCCACGCCCGCAAGGAACCCGTGGGGGGCGCAGACGCCCCCTTCGATCCACCTGATTGCGTCCGCCAACTCGCGCCATCCTCTGCACTTCGGCCGCGGGGGCGGCCGGTCATTCGGTCAGATCGTCGTCGTCGCTCCCGTCTCCGTGGTGCGAGCCCTCGTGCGCGACGGGGTTGCCGCCCTCGACCTCGAAGATCACGGGCACGATCATCGGCCGTCGGCCCAGCCGACCGCGGAACAGCCGGCTGAGCGCCCCCTTCACGTCGCGCTCGAGATCGTAGATATCGCGCTCGACCGGCGCCTGGTGGATCGTCTGGGTGACCAGGTCGAGGGCCTCCTCGATCAGCTCCCAGGTCTCGTCGACGTGGATGAAGCCGCGGGTCTCGACCGCCGGGCCGTCGAGGATCGTCCGCAGGTCCGCTTCGACCACGGCCGAGACCATCACGACGCCGGACTCGGCCAGGATCCGCCGCTCGCGCAGCACGGGCGCCCCGACATCCTCCATCAGCGTGCCGTCGACCATGATCGCGTCGCCGTCCAGCCGCTCGACGATCCGGACGTGGTCGCGGGTGACCTCGAGCACGTCGTACGGCTCGAGCGTGTGGATCCGGTCGCCGCTGTAGCCCATGCCGCCGGCCACGCGGTGGTAGTAGCTCTGGTGGCGCGCTTCGCCGTGGTAGGGGACCACGTGGTCGGGCTTGACCAGCGAGAGGACGAGCTTCAGCTCCTCCTGGTAGCAGTGGCCCGAGACGTGGACCTCGTCGATCGCCCGGTAGATCACGTTGGCGCCGAGGCGGAAGAGGTTGTTGACCGTCCGCCAGATCATGTCCTCGTTGCCCGGGATCGGGGTGGCCGAGTGGACCACGGTGTCGCCGGCGCAGACGTGGAGCTTGCGGTGCTCGTTGGCCGCCATGCGCGCCAGCACCGAGGTCGGCTCGCCCTGCGAACCCGTCGTGAGGACGGTGATCTCCTCCGGTGGGTACAGCCCCATCTCGTCGATGTCGATCCGCTGGGCCGCGCCCCACCGCAGGTAGCCGAGCCGCTCGGCGACCTCGACCGTCTTGACCATCGAGCGGCCCTCGATCACGACCTTGCGCCGCTCCTCGCCCGAGACGTTGATGACCTGCTGGATCCGGTGGATGTTGGAGGCGAACGTGGTGACGATGACCCGCGCCGGCGCCTGACGGATGATCCGGCGCAGCGCATCGCCCACCACCTGCTGCGAGCGCACGTGGCCCGGCTGCTCGACGTTGGTCACGTCGCAGATGAGCAGCCGTACGCCCTCCTCGCCGTACCGCGCGAATGCCGCCGCGTCGAGCGGGGTCTCCTCGAGCGGCGTCGGGTCCATCTTGAAGTCGCAGGTGTGGAGGATGTTCCCGACCGGCGTGCGGATCCCGAACGCGAGCGAGCCGGGGATGCTGTGGGTGACGTGGATGCACTCCACCCCGAACGGGTCCAGCTCCAACACATCGCCCGGGTGCACCTCCAGCAGCGGCGGCGTCTCGAGCTGGGGGTGCTCGGCGAGCTTCGCCTCGACCAGCCCCAACGTGAAACGCGTGCCGTAGATCGCCGGCACCCGCACCTTGCGCAGGAGGAAGGGAAGGCCTCCGGTGTGGTCTTCGTGGCCGTGTGAGAGCACCAGGCCGACGATCCGGTCCTGGTTGGCCTCGAGCCAGGTGTAGTCGGGGATCACGAGGTCGACGCCGTACATGTCGTTATCGGGGAACATCGCCCCCGCGTCGACGATCAGGATCTTGCCGCCGCAGTCGAAGAGCGACATGTTCTTGCCGATCTCCGAGACGCCTCCGAAGAAGGTGATCCGAACGGGCTCGCTCATCGCAGTTGCTCCAGCCGAGCCCCCAGGGCTCTCATGTCATCGAACAGGGTACCGCGCAGCTCCGGACGGTGCAGCGCCGCCGCCGGATGGTAGAGCGGTACGAGCACGAAGTGCTTCCGCGGGATCGACGTGCCATGCACCTGCGAGACCGGCGTGGCCTCGCCGAGCACGACCTTGAGCGCCGCGCCGCCCAGGGTGCAGACCACCCGGGGCGCGATCAGCCGCACCTGGTGCCGGAGGTACGGACCGCAGGCCGCGGTCTCCTCCGGTCCGGGCACCGCATTGCCCGGCGGGCGGCACTTCACCGTGTTCGTGATGAAGACCGACTCGCGCGTGAGCCCGGCCGCGTCGAGCAACTCGTTCAGGAGACGTCCGGCCGCGCCGACGAAGGGCCGGCCCTGCTTGTCTTCCTCCGCCCCCGGCGCCTCGCCAATGAACAGCACGCGCGCCCGCGGGTCGCCATCGCCCGGCACGGCATGGGCGCGCGTCTCCGCCAGCCTGCACTCCCCGCACGAGCGGATGATCGCGTGCAGCGCGGCAAGCCGCTCCTCAGAGGACTCCGTGCTCCCGGAGGACATCCTCGATCCGACCCTTCAGCTCCTCGGAGGCCTCGTACAGCGGGGGCCGGAGCCCACCGACTTCCATCCCGCGGAGGTTGCAGGCCGCCTTCACGGGGATCGGGCTGGTGACCTGGAACATCGCGTCGAAGACGGGCAACAGCGCGAGGTGCTCGGCGAGCGCCCCGGCCGTGTCGCCTGCATGGAATGCCTCGACCATCCGCCGGATCCCAGGGCCCACCACGTGCGAGGCGACGCTGATCACGCCGCGCGCCCCGAGGGCGAGCATCGGCAGAGTCTCCGAATCGTTGCCCGAGTAGATCGTGAAACCCTCCGGCGCACCTCGGCGGATCGCCGAGGTGTAGTTCACGTCGCTCCCGGCATCCTTGATCGCGTAGATGCTCGGGGCCTCGCGCGCGAGCCGGAGCACGGTGGCCGGCTCGAGCCGGGTCACCGCCCGGCCGGGGATGTGGTAGAGCATCACCGGCAGGCGGGTCTCGGCCGCGAGCGTCGTGAAGTGGCGGACGAGGCAGTCCTGCGGAGGCTTGTTGTAGGCCGGCGCCGTGAGCATCACCGCATCCACGCCCGCGTCCTCCGCGCGCTTCGTCAGCTCGATGCTGCGGGCCGTGTTGTTGTCGCCGGTGCCGGCGATCACCTGGGCGCGGGAGCCGACGGCCTCGACCACCGCACCGAACAGGGCGACCTTCTCGTCCTCGGTCAGGGTGGGTGACTCGCCGGTCGTCCCGCAGACCACGAGACCGTCCGACCCCTCCTCGACGAGGCGCTGGGCGAGTTCCCGGGTCTTGCCGAGGTCCACCCGGAGCGACGGGTCGAACGGGGTGACCATTGCCGTGAGCAGAATCGGTTGGGCCGACATGGGGATCCTCTCCTAGGCGTTGAGGTAGCCGCGCTCGATGAGCAGTTCCGCGATCTGGACGGCGTTCGTGGCCGCGCCCTTGCGCAGGTTGTCGGCCACGACCCACAGGTCGAGACCGTGCTCGAGGCTCGGGTCGCGACGGATCCGCCCGACGAAGGTCTCGTCCCGGTCCTCGGCCGCGAGCGGCGTCGGCGCCCGGAATGCGGCCGGATCGTCCTCGACGACGACCCCCGGCGCCGCACCGAGCAGCGAGCGGGCCTCGTCGGCCGAGAGAGGGCCGTCGAGTTCGAGGTTCACGCACTCGGCGTGGCCGATCTTGGTCCCCACGCGCACGGTCGTCGCCGAGACGCGCAGCGCGGGCGCGTCCAGGATCTTGCGCGTCTCGTGGACCATCTTCAGCTCCTCGCCCGAGTAGCCGGTCTCATCGACGCCGCTGATGAACGGGATGCAGTTGAACGCGATCTGTGCGCAGAACGGGCTGTCCTCGACCCGCCCCGGGTTGCCGGCGAGCGTGGCCTCGGCCTCCTTCGCCAGCACCTCCATCGCGTACGCGCCCGAGCCCGAGACCGATTGGTAGGTGGAGACCACGACCCGGCGGATCCCGACCGCGCGGTGGATCGGCGCCAGCGCGACCACCATCTGGATCGTCGAGCAGTTGGGGTTCGCGATCAGGCGCGTCGATTCGGTGATGTGGTGCGGGTTCACCTCGGGCACCACGAGCGGCACGGTCGGCTCCATCCGGAAGGTCGCTGAGTTGTCGATCGCCCAGCAGCCGTGCTCGAGCGCGACAGGCGCCCAGACCTCGCTCGCGCCCTTCTCGCCCTCGGTGCCGGCGAACAGCACGATCCCGCCCTCCGTGAAGGCCGATTCGTCGAGCGCCCGAACGTGCACCGCGTCGCCGTCATACTGCTCCGTGCGCTCGCTCCGGGCGTAGACGCGGGGTTTCTCCACCTGGAGCCGGCGCTCTTTGGCGACCTTGTACAGGAGCTTGCCCACAGCGCCGAACCCGACGATCGAACACGGAACACCCATGACCGCAACACCTCACGTGTCGCTCGACCGCGACGAAGCGTCAGTCGAGCAGATTCTCCAGACCGTAGACGAGTCCCTCGATCGAGGGCGCCCGTCGGCAGGCGAGCAGAACGCCCGGCATGAACGACTCACGCGACAGGCTGTCGTGCCGAATCGAGAGCGTCTGTCCGAGCCCGCCCAGGATCACCTCCTGGTGGGCCAGCAGCCCCGGCAGCCGGACCGAGTGGACCCGGACACCGCCCACGTCGAGCCCACGCGCCGGGCTGTCCTCCGCGCCCTCCAGGGCCGCCGGCGAGACCCCCGCGGCCGCGCGCGCCTGGGCGATGACCTGCGCGGTCTTGTGGGCCGTGCCCGAGGGGGCGTCGAGCTTCGCGTCGTGGTGCAGCTCGATGATCTCCACGTCGGGCATGTACCGCGCGGCCTGCTTCGCGAACTCCATCATCAGCACCGCGCCGATCGCGAAGTTCGGAGCCACCACCGCGCCCAGCCCGGCGTCGCGGCACAGCCGGTCGGCCTCCACGATGTCCTGCGGCGTCCAACCCGTGGTTCCGACAACGGGCCGGGCCCCGGCCGAGACGATCGCGCGGAAGTTCGACAGCCGCGAGTAGGGCTGCGTGAAGTCCACCACCACGTCGGCCCGGCGCTCCTCGATCGCGCCCGGCAGGTCTCGCTCGACCGCCAGCGGGCAACCCGAGAGGTCGGCCAGCTCCTCGAGCGGCGTGGCCACCTGCAGGATGTCGAGTGCGGCCACCAGTTCCATGTCCGGCGCGGCCCAAATGGCCCGGCAGGTCTCGCGGCCCATGCGGCCCGCCGCCCCTGCCACGGCTACGCGGATCGGTTCCATCGCGCTCTCCCTCACTCCGGTCCTACAGCGCTTCTCGCGCGGCGCGGTCGCGCGCCTCGCGCACGCAGGCCGCGAACTCCTCGGCCTCAATCGGCCCGATCGCCACGCCGCAGATCTCTGCCGACGCCAGCGAGCGGCGCGCCGCCTCCCGCACGTCCTCCAGCCGCAGGGCGGCGAGCCGGCGCTCGAACTCCTCGTACGGCAGCGGTCCGCCGTGCACGAGCGTGCTGCGCGCGTTGCGGGCGGCGCGGACGTCGGTCGCTTCCAGCTCCAGTGCCGTCGCGCCGCGGAACTGCCGCCGTGCCAGCTCGAACTCCTCCGGGCTCATCCCACCATTGGCAAGGCTCCGAGCCTGCTCGGCCGTCACCGCCACGACCTCCTCGACCGACTCGGCGCCGGTGCCCGCGTAGACCGCCAGCGCGCCGGTGTCGGTGTGCAGGATCGGCTCCGACCAGACCGAGTAGGCCAGCCCGCGTTCCTCGCGCACGCGCCGGAACAACCGCGAGCTGGTGGTGGCGCCGTAGGTCCCGTCGAGCACCGCCTGGGCGTAGCGCGCGGGGTCGGCCACCGAGCAGCCCGGCCAGGCGAGCATCAGGTGCACTTGCTCCTGGTCGCGCGTCTGACAGCGCAGCCCCGGCGTGATCCGACCGGCCTCGGCATAGCCCGAGGGACCCGGTTCGCCGGGTGGGAGGTCCCGGAAGTGCTCCCCGACCAGCCGCCGCGCTTCGTCGGGCTCGAAGCAACCCGCGATCGAGACCACCGCGTTGCCCGCGGTGTAGCGCCGCCGGTGGAACTCCACGACCTGTGCGCGGCCGAGCGCCGCCAGGGCCTCCGGGTTGCCGGTGACCGGCAGACCCAGCGGGTTGTCGGGCCAGAGAGACTCGTGCAGGTGGTCGTGGACCAACTCCTCGGGCGTGTCCTCGTAGCGGCTGATCTCCTCGAGGATCACGCCGAGTTCGGTCTCCAGCGAGCGCTCGGCGAAGGCGGGCCTGGAGGCGAGATCGGCTACCAGGTCGACGGCCAGCTCGAGGCAGTCGGCGGGAACCCGGGCGTGGAAGCTGGTGGTCGAGCGGTCGGTGGCGGCGTTGAGATCGCCGCCGACCGAGTCGATCGCGTTGGCGATCGACTCGGCCGAACGGCGTTCCGTGCCCTTGAAGACCAGATGCTCGACGAAGTGGGAGATCCCCGCCTCGTGCGGGAACTCGTGCCGCGACCCCGTCCCGATCCAGGCCGAGACCGTGACCGAGCGGATCGCGGGCATCGTCTCCATCGCCAGCCGAAGGCCGGTGTGCAGTACCTCGTATGAGATCATGGGTCGCGGCTTCCCAGTCTGCCGTACCCGCGCGCGAGCGGCTTCCTAGGAGCGCTTGTCCCGGAAGCGGACGTCTCCGCCCTCGCGGCCCCCACCGCCACCGCCGCCTCCGCGGCGGCTCCCACCACTGCCGCCACCGCGCGGGCCGCCACGGCCCCCGCGGTCGCCGCCCTCGCGGCCGCCCTCACGGCGCGGCGCGCGCGGACGCTCGACATAGCCCTCGGGTTTCTCGAGCAAGGCGCGGCGGGTGAGATTGAGGCGGCCCTGGGAGTCGACCTCCTTGAGCTGGACGGAGAGGATGTCGCCGACCGACAGGACGTCGCTGATCTCGTTGACGTGCTCCCACGAGTACTCGCTGACGTGCAGCAGGCCCTCGCGGCCGGGCAGGATCTCGCAGAACGCGCCGAACGGCATGAGCCGCGTGACGCGGGCCTTCTCGAACAGCTCGCCGGGCTTCGGCTCCCGGACCAGGTCGCGCACGAACTGCAGCGCCTTCTGGCCCGCCTCCGAGTCGACCGCTCCGATGAGGATCCGGCCGGTCTCCTGGACCTCGACCGAGACGCCCAGCTCCTCGATCTTGCGGATCGTCTTGCCCGAGGGGCCGATGACCGTCCCGATCTTGTCGGTGTCGATGTCGATCGAGAGCACGCGCGGCGCGAAGGGCGACAGCTCCGGACGCGGCTCGGCGATCGCGCCGTCCATCACGTCGAGGATCTCCATGCGGGCCTCACGGGCCTGAAGCATGGCCTCCTCGAGGATCTCCGGGGTCAGGCCCTGGGCCTTGACGTCGAGCTGGAGTGCCGTGATGCCCGCCCGGGTGCCGGCGACCTTGAAGTCCATGTCGCCGTTGTGGTCCTCGGCGCCCTGGATGTCGGTCAGGACGCAGTAGCGGCTCGGCGAGTCGTAGATGATGCCCATCGCGATGCCGCCGACCGCGGCCCGGATCGGAATGCCCGCATCCATCATCGCGAGCGAGCCCGAGCAGACGCTGGCCATCGAGGTCGAGCCGTTGGACGAGAGGATCTCGGTGACGAGACGGATCGTGTACGGGAAGTCGTCGATGCTGGGCAGCACCGGCCGCAGGGCCTTCTCGGCCAGCGCGCCGTGGCCGATCGAGCGGCGGCTCGGGCCGCGGAGGAAGTAAGCCTCGCCGTTCGAGAACGGCGGCATGTTGTAGTGATGGAGGAAGGTGCGGGCGTCCTCGTCGACCAGTCCGTCCATCTTCTGCGAGTCGCCCAGCATGCCGAGCGTCGCGAGGTTGAGCGCCTGGGTCTGGCCGCGGCGGAAGAGGCCGCTGCCGTGAGTCCGGGGGGCGATCCCGACCGTTGCCGTCAGCTCGCGGAGCTGCTTCGAGTTGCGGCCGTCGAGACGGACGCCCTCATCGAGCAGCTTCGTGCGCACGACCTTCTTGAACAGCTTGTCGAGCGCCTCGGCGCACTCCGACTTCCGCTCCTCGCCGAGCTTCTCGAGGAGCGCGGCCATCAGCTCGTCCTGCGTCGCGCGGGTGGCCTGCTTCTGCTCGAAGAAGCCTTCGACGCTGAAGAGCGCAGCGAGGCGCTCCTTGGCGCCGATCTCCTCGACCGCGGCCCAGACGTCGTCGCCCGGGATGAAGAGGGGCATCACGCGCTCGGTCGGGTTCACGCCGGCCCGCAGGTCCTCGATCAGATCGAGGATCCGGACGATCTCGCGGTGGGCCAAGCGGCACCCATCGGCGATCAGGGCCTCGGAGGCCTCGTTCGCCGCGGCTTCGATCATGGTGATGTGCTCGCGGGTCGCAGTGATCGTCAGGTCCAGCTCGGCGGCCTCGGATTGGGCATGGGTCGGGTAGACCTGCCACTCGCCGTCGACGTAGGCCACCCGCATCGACGCCACCGGGGTGGGGAAGGGGATCCCGCTGATCGCGAGCGCGGCCGAGGCGCCGATCATCGCGAGGATGTCGATCTGGTTCTCCTTGTCGGCCGAGAGCGCGGTGATGATGATCTGCACGTCGGTGCGCAGGCCCTCGGGGAAGAGCGGGCGGATCCCGCGGTCGACCATGCGGCTCGTGAGGATCGCCTTCTCGGTCGGCCGGCCCTCGCGCCGGAAGAAGCTGCCGGGGATCTTGCCCGCGGCGTACAGCCGCTCTTCGTAGTCAACGGTCAGCGGGAAGAACCCGGCCGTCGAGGGCTTCTCGCCGCAGCAGGCCGTCACGAGACACATCGTGTCGCCCGCCTGAACCGTCACGGCGCCGTGGGCCTGAATGGCCAGCAGCCCGGTCTCGATCGTCAGTGTGCGACCGGCCAGCTCCATCTCTACTCGCTGTATCGAAGACAAGACGTCCTCCAATTCTCGTTCCCTCACGGCGCCTGAACCGTACAAGCCAACAAAGCTCCGGGTACAACACACCCTCGGGCGCCCGGCTCTCCACGCGCTCGATCAGACACGATCCCGACCGGACCGGCCACGCCGCGGAGGCTGAGTTACCCAGACGGTGAACCCCGGAGCAGATCCCCGCTGCACGGGGAGAGCCCCGTGCAGCGGATCGCGGATACGGAGCAGCTGCGTAGCCCTAGCGGCGCAGCCCGAGTTTCTCCACAATGGCGCGGTAGCGCATAATGTCGGAGTTCTGCAGGTAGCGGAGCAGGCGCCGACGCTGGCCGACCATCTTGAGGAGGCCTCGGCGCGAGTGGTGGTCCTTCTTGTGCTCACGCAGGTGGTCGGTGAGACGTGCGATTCGCTGCGAGAGCAGCGCGATCTGGACCTCGGCAGACCCGGTGTCCGCCTCGTGCCGCTTGTGCTCGGCGATGAGTTCCTGCCGCGCTTCTTGGGTGATCGGCATGGTCGTTCCCCGTTCCTTGGGTTACAGGCCTGTCCGCAGGTGCGGTTGCCAGCCGCATCCGCAGGTAGGTCCCTATTCGGGCGGAGTCTAGCACACGCCCTGTGCCTTGTAAAGCTGGCCCCCCTTCTGATACAAGAGAGGCGGTCTGGGCCGCTCCGGCGCGCTCGAGGCGCTTCGGATCGGCACGGACGGCTCCGTGCAGTCGTCCGATGAATGTGGGGCGGAGCACTTGCGACTGACGCACATCAACCGGCTCGCGGTCGGGGCCCGGATCGCGCGCCCGGTCCATCGCGTGGCTGGCGGGGAGTTCCTCGCGGCCGGCGACAGTGTCGACAACGCCATGCTCGCGGCCCTGCGCGAGGCCCGGATCTCCCGCGTCTACACCATGGACCCGCTCACCGACGACGCCGAGATCGCGGACCTGCTGACCGAGGAGACCCGGATCGAGGCCTACGAGGCCGTCGCCGAGGCCTTCGCCGGCCAGGCCGACGCGCACCGCCTCCGCCGCGTCGCCAACGACATGGTCCGCGAGGTGCGGTTCTCCCCGGAGATCGTCCAGGGCGTCGTCCCCATCTACTGCGTCGACGAGTACGTCATGGCCCACGCCGTCACCTCGGCCCTCTACGCCGTACTGACCGCCTGCGACGCCGGCCTGCCCGACGGCCAGTGCGTCAGCCTCGCGCTGGGGATGCTCGTCCACGACATCGGCTCCCAGGCACAGCTCGCCGTGCTCCACGAGAACGGCGAACTCACCGAGGCCGAGCGCGACATCACCAAGGGCCACACCCGGCTGGGCTTCGAGGCGCTCCGCGACCTGCTCAACCGCAGCCCGATCGGCCGGAGCATCGCGCTGCTCCACCACGAGCGGCTGGACGGCAGCGGCTACCCGAAGGGGCTGCAGGGGGACGAGATCTCACCGGTCGCCCGGATCGCCGGCCTCGCCGACACGTTCGCCGCGCTGATCGCTGACCGGCCCCATCGCGCCGCCGGACTTCCCGACGAGGCGTTCTCCTACTTCCTCAAGGCGGGGGCGGCCAAGTTCGACCAGGATCAGGTGCGCGGCCTCGCGCGGCGGACCGAGCTGTACCCCCCGGGGATGTGGGTGCGGCTGCGCGACGGCCGCTGCGGGATCGTGCTCGGCAGCCGGATCGGCGCGACGGTGCGGCCGAAGGTCCGCCTGCTCCAGGACGAGCAGCGGCGACCGCTACCGCAGCACGAGGACCTGGAACTCGCCCGTCACTCAGAAATCCACATCGCCGACGTCTTCTACGACTGAGCGGTCGCGGCGGGCGAGGAACTCCAACACGTCGGTCAGCTTGAAGCGGCGCTGGTTGCCGGGCGTGCGATGGTGGGGGAGGGTGCCCCGGTCGGCGTACCGACGCACCGTCGCCGCGCAGACATCGAGCACCTTGGCCGTCTCGGCCAGCGTCAACACGGGGTCGAGCAGCCGGCTGAGCAGCTCCTCCCGCGTCTCCTCCTCGGCCCGCGAGCGCTTCTTGCGGCTCGGCAGCTCGATCGGGAGCGTTCGCTGATCACGCTCGGCCGTCACGCGCGCCACGCGGCCTCGGATGCTCTCGAGTCGCGCCATCTTCGCGAGCGAGACCCGGGCAGGGGTGCGCGAGCGGGGGGTCTTGGCCGCAGCCATCGCGGGCTGGGGCGCGCGCGCCGACGCCGGCGGCTCCTCGGGCTCCGCGGCCGGTGCGGGGGGCTCCTCGGCGAACAGCTCCGGCTGGTCGGCCTCGGACGTCTCCGCCTCCCCGTTGGGCGCGAGCGGGCCCTGCTGGACCCGTTCCATCTGGCGACGGATCAGCTCGCCCACGCGAGTGGGGTCGGTGTCCTGCGGCTTCGCGGGCTGTTCCTCGGGCATCGGCACGGACACGGCGGCGACCTCCTACCGGGCCGTGGCCGCTACGCGTCGGGGTGGGAGTCCTCCTCCCACCGAGCGCGCTCCCGCGCCAGGCGGTCCCGGTTGCGTTCTTCCTCACTGAACAGGCAGCCGCAATACGACTGCCGGTAGAGCCCCAGCTCCCGGGCCCGTGCCTGGCCCTCGCGGAAGTGTGGCCGGAAGTCCAGGTCGACGAACTCGACGCCCACCTGCCGGCCCGCCCGCCGGCCGACCTCGCAGAGCAGCTCCCGGTCCTGGTACGGACTCACGAGCAGCGTGGTCGTGAAACGGGCGATCCCGCCGCGAAGGGCCCGCTCGGCCGCCTCCGTGAGCCGCATCGCGAAGCAGCGCTCGCAGCGGTCGGGGCGATCGAAGGACCCGATCTCGGCGAGAAAACGGCGGGCTCCATAGGTAGGTTCAACATCGAGCGCCAAATGCTCTACAGCCGCGAAACGCTCCGCGCTCGCCAGCCGCTCCAGCCACTCCCGCGACGGATGGATGTTCGGGTTGGCGAAGTAGCCGCGCGGCGAGAGTCCCTCGGCCCGGAGGGCGGGGACGACACCCGCCGCGCAGGGGCCGCAGCAGACGTGCAGGAGGATCTCGCTCATCGGGATCGTGTCCTGTCGGCTTCCTCGGCCTCGCGCTCCCGCCGGGCCCGGATCCGGCGCACCTCGACATCGCGGACGAAGGCCACCAGCAACTCGCGGTCTGCCTCCTTGAGGTCGGAGAACTGGCAGGCGATGGTCGCGTTGTGGAACGCCGTGCGACGGGTTTGCTGGCTCGCGATGACCCGACCCGTCACGAACAGCGTCTTCTTCGCGCTGGGGATCCGGAACTCCACCGCGCAGTACCTTGCCTTGGACACGGGACCGGCGGCGGCGATGCGGCAGCCCGAGGCGCTCAGGTTGACGATCGTGCCCTCCCGGTGCACCTCGGACGGGGGCGCCATGCCCCGCCGGTACAGCTCGAAGCGGCACTCCATGTGCAGCTCGATGCGGTAGTAGTCGCGCCGCTGGAAGCGGGTGGCCCAGTCGGAGCGACCGACCCGGATCGAAGGGATCGCGCCCCCCTTGCGCTCCAGGACCTCCCCCTCCATGCGGAACGAGTCGGTGCCGTGGCGGACGATCACCCCCACCGTCTCGCCCGGATGGACCGTCACCAGCAGGCCGTCGTGGCGCGGGGCGCCGAGGAGCAGCGAGTCCCGCCCGACCTCCTGGACGTAGCTGCCGTACAGCCGGCGGCCGCGCTCGGTCTCGTGCTCGACCTCGACGCGCTGGCCCGCCCGGAACAGGTCGGGCAGGTGCTCGACGCCGTCGATGTGGTCGCTCACCTCTCGGAAGGTCTCTCGGACCTCCCTCTGGCGCCGGGTGCTCTGGATGCGGTGGAGGTAGTAGGCCAGGACCGCGACGACGACCAGGCCGAGGACGGCCATGCAGGAGCGGGTCTGGGAGCCGTGGTCGGGCTGCGCGCGGCCATAGAGGCGCCGCGCCACCTCCTCGGCCGACTGGGCCAGCACGGGGAGGCAGAGCGGCCCCCCGAGCGCCGCCAACGCCATGCCCAGCACGCGGCGTAGCCGCCGGGGCCCTCGCTCCGTCATCGGTGACTCGCCTCCTCGCCCCACCCCGGTACCGTCATTCTACCCGTCGGCGCCGTCGTCGGTGGCGTCGAGCCGGCGAAGCGCGTCCGAGGCCGCCTCTCGCTCGGCGGCCTGTTTGGAGCCGCCTGAGCCGCGGCCGAGCACCCGCGCGCCCGAGAAGACCTCGCAGACGAACGTGGGGCGGTGGTCGGGGCCTTGTTTCTCGACCTGGCGGTAATCGGGATGGGTCAGGCCCTCGCCCTGCAGGCGCTCCTGGAGGACGCCCTTGGGGTCGGCGCCGCCGCGCTTGCGCGTGAGATCGCGCCCGGCGAGGAGTTGGGCCCAGATGAACGCGCCGGAGGCGACGAGGCCGCCATCGAGGTAGATCGCCCCGCAGAGCGCCTCGAAGACGTCCGCGAGGTTCGAGGTGCGCGCGCGGCCGCCCGTGCGCTCCTCGCCCCGGCCCAGTACGAGGTAGGCGCCCAGCCCGAGCCTCTGGGCCGCCTCGGCGAGCGATTGCGTGGTCACGAAGGCCGCGCGCGCCTCCGTCAGCCGGCCCTCGTCCCAGTCGGGGTTCGCCGCATACAGCGCCTCGGAGACCACCAGCTCCGCCACGGCATCGCCCAGGAACTCCAGTCGCTCGTTCGAGGGCCCCCCTGCCTCGCCAGCCACGCTCACGTGGACCAGCGCCGTCTCGAGCAGCTCACGGCGCCGGAAGCGGTAGCCGATCAACTCCTCGAGCCGTTCCAGCGCGTCATCGGCGGCCATCGTGCCAGACCTCCCGGCCGTGTCGTGCCGCCCCCCGGAACGACACGACGCGCCCCGAACCGGTCGGGGCGCGTCGCTCCGTGCCTCTTCGCGCGGTCCGCACCCCGCTAGACCGCGCGCACAACCAAGACGGCATTCTGGCCGCCGAACCCGAAGCTGTTCGACATCGCGATCCGGACCGGCGCCTCCCGCGCCACGTTCGGCACGTAGTCGAGGTCACAGTTGGGGTCCGGCGTCTCGTAGTTGATCGTGGGCGGCAGCACTCCGTCGCGGATCGCCATCAGGCAGGCCATCATCTCAACGCCCCCGGCCGCGCCGAGCAGGTGGCCGGTCATCGACTTGGTCGAGCTGATCGCGACCTTGTAGGCGTGATCGCCGAACGCGTCCTTGATCGCCTCGGACTCGCACATGTCGTTGAACGGCGTCGAGGTGCCGTGGGCGTTGATGTACTCGATCTGCTCGGGGTGGAGCCCGGACTTCCGCAGCGCCATCTGCATCGCGCGCCGGGCGCCCTCGCCGCGCGGCGCGGGCTGCGTCATGTGGTAGGCATCGCCCGTCAGGCCGTAGCCGAGGATCTCGCCCAGGATCTGGGCGCCGCGTCGCTTGGCGTGCTCGTACTCCTCCAGCACGACGATCCCGGCGCCCTCGGCCATCACGAAGCCATCGCGATCGGCATCGAACGGGCGCGAGGCGTGCAGCGGATCGTCGTTGCGTGTCGAGAGGGCCGTCATGTTCGCGAAGCCGGCCAGGGCGATCGGCCCGATCGCCGCCTCACTGCCGCCCGCGATCATCGCGTCGGCGTCATCGCGCTGGATGATGTGGTACGCGTCGCCGATCGAGTGGGAGCCCGAGGCGCAGGCCGTGACCGTCGTGATACACGGCCCCTTGGCTCCCGTGATCGTCGCGAGGTTGCCCGAGGCCATGTTGCTGATCATCATGGGGATCAGGAACGGGCTGACGCGGCCCGGCCCCTTGTCGCGCAAGGTGTTGTGCTGGTGCAGGAGGGTGTCGATCCCGCCAATGCCCGAGCCGATCAGCACACCGACGCGCTCCGGGTCATCGGCCACGGCGAGTCCCGAGTTCTCGACGGCCTCGAGAGCCGCGTAGACCGCCAGTTGGCAGTAGCGGTCCATACGCCGGGCGGCCTTGGCTTCGAGCCGCACCGTGAGGTCGATCCCCTTGACCTCCCCGGCGATCCGGCTCGGGTAGTCACTCACATCCATGGAAGTGATCGGGCCGACGCCGGATACTCCCTCGCGCATCGACTGCCAGGTGTCCTCGGCGGTGAGTCCGAGCGGCGTGACAGCGCCCACGCCGGTGACGACAACTCTTCGCATCGGGGGGTGTTCCCTTCCGTTCGGGGGGGGCTCCCGTCGGAGGAGCATGCTCCAACTAGAGAGACGCCGCGCCCGAGAGCTGGGCGCGGCGGTAGCAGTTCGTACGTCTCAGACCGACAGGGATCGCTGCGGCGGTTACACCGTGCTCGCCTGCTGCGCGGCCTGTCAGTTCCAGGGGCCGGCGCGGGCCTAGCTCCCCTTCTTCTTCTCGATGTACTCGACGGCGTCCGCGACAGTCTGGATCTTCTGGGCGTCGTCCTCGGGGATCTCGAGGTCAAACTCCTCCTCGAGCCGCATGACCAGCTCCACGCGGTCCAAGGAATCGGCGCCAAGGTCCTCCACGAACTTCGCGTCCGGGGTCACTTCGTCCTCGCTCACGCCGAGCTGATCGACGACGACCTCTCTCACCTTGTCGTACGTTGCCAACGCGTAGGCACCTCCTCATCCGTATACCGGTAGGTCGCGGCCTTCTGGCAGCCACAAGCTGCGAGTCTACGCCATCGCCATACCGCCGTCAACGCCGAACACCTGCCCCGTGAGATAGGCGCCGCCGTCCGACGACAGGAAGCAGCACGTCTCCGCGACATCCTCCGGCTCGCCCAGGCGGACGAGCGGGATCTGGCTCGTCAGCGCCTCCACCGCGCTGGCGGGGAGCGCCTCGGTCATCCGCGTGCGGATGAACCCCGGCGCCACCGCGTTCACCGTGACGCCGCTCGACGCAAGGCGTCGGGCCGCGACCTTCGTGAACGTGATCAGGCCGGCCTTCGAGGCGCCGTAGTTGGCCTGGCCCGGGTTGCCCATCCGCCCCACGACCGAGGCGATGTTCACGACGCGGCCCGCGCCGCTCGCGACGAGCGCTTCCCGCGCGGCCTCGGTGACCAGGATCGCGCCGAAGAGGTTGACGTTGAGCACGAGATCCCACTCGCGCTGCTCCATGCGGATCACGAGTTGGTCCTTGGTGACGCCCGCGTTGTTGATCACGATATCGAGGCCGCCCAGCTTCTCGGCCGCCTCGGCCGTGAAAGCCCCGATCGACGCCGGATCGGTGATGTCGCCACAGACCGCCACGGCCGTCGCGCCCGCGCCGGTCAGTTCGGCCACGATGGCATCCGAGGTCTCCCACGGCACCCCGTGGCAGGCCACGGCCGCGCCCTCGCGGACGAACAGCCGCGCGATCGCGCCCCCGATCCCGCCGCTGGCCCCCGTGATCAGCGCCCTCTTCCCTGCGAGACGACCCATCAGCGCATCACCCGTCCTCCGTCGAGCGTCAGGACCTGTCCCGTGATCGCCCCCGCCTCCGCGGAGAGAAGGTAGGCGCAGGCGGCGGCGACCTCCTCCACGGTGGTGGGACGTCCGAGGGGGGCCTCCGCGTCGCCGGCCGCGCCGTAGGCGACCGTGTTCACTGTTACCGAGCGCCCCGCCAGCTCCCGGGCGACGGAGCGCGCCATGCCGGCGATGCCACCCGAGGCGACCGCCCAGCCGGTCTCGTCGCCGGCGCCGCTCAGCCCACACGCGCCGACCACGTAGACGATCCGTCCCCGGCGGGCCTTCATGATCTGACGGGCGAGCGCCTTGGTCTGAGCGAACGCGTGCCGCAGTACGTCGGCAATCGCCGCGCACCACGCCGCGCCCCAGCCCTCCGTGGTCCCGGGGTAGCCCTCGGGAGCCACGATCACCAGCGCATAGGGGTCGGCGCCGGCCTTCCCCGCCGCCTCCAGCTCCTCGGCCGGGACCGCGGCGGCGAAGGTCTCCACCGTGTAGCCGTCGGCCGAGAGCCGGGACGCGATCGCCGTGGCGTACGCGCCGTCGCCGGCCAGCAGAACGCGGCCACCCTTCTCTTCGCTCATTGGCTTCCTCCCATCGCTTCCAGGCACGCGCCAACGCTCTCGGCGTCGAACGCCGCGCTGCACGGAAGCTCCTTGTCGATCTTGCGCACCATGCCGCACAGGATGTTCTGCGCGCCGATCTCGACCAGCATCGTGCAGCCCATGCCGCCGAGCCGGGCCACCGACTCGCTCCAGCGGACGCCCGAGACGATCTGGCGCTTCAGGTTCTCGCGGATCGCCCCGGCCTCGGTTGCCGGCCGGGCGTCGACGTTGGCGATCACGGGCACCCGGGCATCGCACAACGGCGCCGCGTCGAGTTCCTCGGCGAACCGCTCGGCTGCCGGCGCCATCAGCGGCGAGTGGAAGGCGCCGCTTACCTCGAGGGGGATCACGCGGCGGGCGCCGGCGGCCTTCAGGGCCTCTGCGGCATCCTGCACCGCGCCCTGCTCCCCCGAGATCACGACTTGGTCCGGCGCGTTGAAGTTCGCGGCCACCAGCACGCGGCCCCGCGCGGTCTCGGCGAGCACCCGTTCGATCGTCTCGGCATCGGAGCCGAGCACCGCGGCCATCGCCCCGCCGACGTCGCGCCCGGCTTCGCGCATGAGCAGCCCGCGCCGGCGGACGAGCCGGAGCGCGTCCGCGAAGCGCAGGGCGCCCGCCGCGACCAGCGCGCTGAACTCGCCCAACGAGTGGCCGAGGGTCACCGAGGGCTGCGGCAGCCCGCGCGCCTCGAGCGCGCGGAGCACGGCGATGCTGTTGGTGAGGATCGCGGGCTGCGCGACATCGGTCTGGGTCAGCTTGTCGGCCGGCCCCTCGGCGCAGAGACGGGCGAGGTCGAAGGAGAGCACATCCCCGGCCTCCTCGAACACGGCGCGACTCTCGGGGAAGGCCTCGGAGATCGAGACGCCCATCCCGGGCTTCTGCGCCCCTTGCCCGGGGAACGCATACGCGAGCGTCATGGCAGCTAGATGGCCCAGCGGATGAGGGCCGAGCCCCAGGTGAGCCCCGCGCCGAAGGCGACCACGAGGACCAGCTCGCCCTTCTTGAGCCGCCCCTCGTCGACCGCCTCGCGGAGCGCGATGGGCACCGAGGCCGCCGAGGTGTTGCCGTAGCGCGCGATGTTGGAGACGACGCGCTCCTTGGGCATCGAGAAGCGGCGGGCCGCCGACTCGGTGATGCGCTCGTTCGCCTGGTGCGGGACCAGCAGGGCCACCTCGTCGGCCGTCACGCCGGCCTTGGCGAGCGTCCGGTCACAGGTCTGGGCGAGGATCCGGGTCGCGAACTGGTAGACCTCATTGCCCCGGGTGCGGATGAAGTTCTCACCCGCCGCGAGCCGCTCGGCGTCGATGGGGAAGCGGGAGCCGCCCGCCTGACGCCACAGGATCGACGGATCCTCCCCGTTGGCGCCCAGATCCCAGGCGATGATCCCGCCCTCCGACGCCTCGCCGGCCGTGAGCACCGCCGCGCCGGCGCCGTCGCCGAAGAGAACGCAGGTGCTCCGGTCGCTCCAGTCGGTGATCTTGCTCAGCTCCTCGGCGCCAATCACCAGCACGTTGCGCACGCCGCCGGCCCGGATGAGCCCATCGGCGACGACCAGGCCGTACACCCAGCCGGTGCAGCCGGCTGAGAGGTCGAACGCGAGGGCGTTCGCGCCGAGCTTGTGCTGGAGGGTGCAGGCGGTTGCGGGCCAGGGGTAGTCGCCGGTGATCGTGCAGCAGATGATCGCGTCGATCTCGCTCGGCTCCAGCCCGGCCTCGGCCAGGGCCTTGTGGGCCGCTTCGAGGGCGAGCTCGGAGGTCGGTTGTTCCGGCGCCGCGATCCTGCGCTCACGGATCCCCGTGCGCTGGGTGATCCACTCGTCGCTGGTATCGACCATCCGCGAGAGTTCGTCGTTCGTGAGGACCCGCTCGGGCACGGCCATCCCGAGCCCGATGATCTTCGCGCAGCCGACAGACATCCACTGGCTCCCTCCGCGCCGATGCGGCGCTGGCAATGCAGCCGCCCGAACGGCGGTTGCGGGCGACTGCGGGCAGGGGGGGGCGGCGGTCAGCCGGCGAGCTTCGACATGGTCTCTTGGATGTGCCGGACGACCCCGCTCTGCACCGCGTCGCGAGCGACCCGAATGGCGTTCGTGACGGCGACGGCGTTCGACTTGCCGTGACCGATCACGAAGACGCCCTTGACGCCGAGCACGACCGCTCCGCCCCACCGGTCGTAGTTCTGCCGGTGGAACACGCGGTAGAAGACGGGGCGTGCGACCAGCGCCGCGAGCTTGCTGTAGGCGTCCCGCTGGAACTCATCGCGGAACATGTGCCGCGAGAGTTCGACAAACGCCTCGATCGTCTTGAGCAGGATGTTGCCGGTGAACCCGTCGGCCACCGCCACGTCGGCCTCGCCGCGGGTGAGCTGGCACGGCTCGACGTTGCCGATGAAGCTCAGGTCGGACTCCTGGAGCTTCTTGAAGGCGGCCTTCACCAGCTCGTTGCCCTTGCCCGGTTCCTCGCCGATCGAGAGCAGACCCACGCGCGGCGCATCGACCTCGACGATATCGCGCATGTACGTGGCGCCCATCACGCCGAACTGCAGCAGGATCTCCGGCGTGCAGTCCGAGGTGGCGCCGGCGTCGACCAGGATGAAGGGCCGATCGGTGACGTTGGGGAGGCAGAGGCCGATCGCGGGCCGCTTCACGCCCTCGATGCACTCCACGTACTTGACCCCCGCCACCGTGGCGGCGGCGGTATTGCCCATCGTGACGACGGCATCGGCCGCGCCGTCCGCGACCATCCGAGCGGCCCGGCAGACCGAGGCGTCCGGGCGACGGAGCGCCTGAGTGCCCGGCTCGTCCATCCGGATCACGTCGGCCGTGTGCTCGATGGTCAGCCGGTCGCCCAGCCCCGTGAACTCGGGGGGCAGGCAGGCGCGGATCTGCTCTTCGTCCCCGACCAGGACAACCTCGACGTCGGTCTCCCGCAGAGCGTTGACCGCGCCGGCAACCAGCGGCCCGGGGGCGTTGTCTCCGCCCATCGCATCGACGGCAATCCGCATGAACGCATCCTATCCGCGTCGGGACCAGTCTAGCTAGGCGGGCTTCTTCTTCTT
>CAZRDB010000012.1:10052-10936 GCA_964598695.1 uncultured Armatimonadia bacterium | reverse complement strand
CGTTGTACATGCCGCATTCCTTGCAGGCGACGTGGGACAGGCGGGGCTGGCCGCAGCTCGGGCAGGGGCTCAGGTTCGGCTGCTCGAGCTTCCAGTTGGCCCGGCGCTTGGCCGAACGGGCCTTCGAGTGTCTGCGCTTCGGCAGTGCCATCGGAACTCACCTCAAGTCGACTGATTGCGGGCTGTGCCGCGGAGTACAGGGGTCTACCGTGCGGATGAACGGAAGACCACGGATGCGCGGCCATCCGAGCGGCTGTCCCGGCGTCCGGCGCACTCGCCGTACCGCGCTCCGGGGCCGGGGGCCGTCGGGGCTGCCCGCGCACGAAACCTCGTCAGTCTAGCCGGGGGCCGTGGGCGTGTCAAACGCTCCGCACCCGCTCACGCGGGACGCTCGGCCAGGAGCGCGATCCGCGTGGAACGCGGCTCCAGCGGACGGCCGTCGAGCCCGCCCGCCACCGAGAGGGGCTCGAGGCCCACCTCCCGGGCCATCCGGCACAGCTCGGTCGGCGTGTACAGGCGCACGGCCGTCTCGCCCTGCTCCGTGCGACCGTCCGGGCGGTGGTAGGTGCGAATCTCGCGGTTCACGCCGGCGATGGCGTCGAATCGACGCTCCATCGTGATCTCGGTCCCGTCGGGAAGCCGGGTCCAATCGCGGGCGAGGAAGCTCGCCATGATCCCATCGCGGTTGACGACATCGAGCAGGAACCGGCCGCCCGGTCGCAGCACGCGCGCGATCTCGCACAGTACCTTCTGGTTCTCCCGGTCGTCCTCGAAGTAGCCGAATGCGGTGAATAGGTTCACCACCGCATCGAAGGGCGGCTCGTGGAGGATCGCCCGCATGTCGCCCCGCAGGAGCGAGAGCGAGACGCCGCGCTCCCGTGCCG
>CAZRDB010000012.1:6528-10042 GCA_964598695.1 uncultured Armatimonadia bacterium | reverse complement strand
GTGGTTGGCCCGCATTTGGCCCCCCAGGTGGTATTCGGTTACCCCGGGTACCCGTGCCCCATGTAGGCGCGCTCGAGGAACAGTGGGCACAGGTCCTGGCCGCAGACTCGGTACCCGCGGGCGGCCAGTTCGACGGCGTGCCGCCCATGGCCGCAGCACAGGTCGAGGATCCGCGCGCCCGGCGGGAGGCCGAGCAGGGCCACGGCGGCCTCGACCTCCAGGGCGGTGCGCTCGGCCGTGATGAGGCCCGCGTACTCGGCCAGGTAGCGCTCGCCGAAGAACTCCTCGTACCACGCCATGTGCAGCCGCATCCCCTCGCGCGCGGATCGAGCCCGCCCCTGCCGCCTAGCCGCAGCAGAGGCCCTTCGAGGCACACGAGCTGCAGTCGCAGTCGCCGCTCGGTTCGTAGGCGATGTAGGCGCGCAGATCCTCGCGCGTGAAGGGCCGGGCCGCGGGGTCGCCGCCCGTGGCCCACAGACGCTCGACGGCGGCGTCGGGGTCGGCCTCGTCCTCGGGGGTGAGCGCGTAGTCGCCGAGGAACTCCTCGATGCGAAGGATTGTGCTGTAGGAGAGCGGCATGGCGGATCATCTCCTCGCGGCCTCCCCCCTGCCTGACTCTACGCCAGGGCGGGGAGCCCGGCAACCGCGCCTTCCCGTTCCGCGGCCCCTTGCCGTAGAATGCGGGCGCCCCACTGGGGTAGTGAGCGCGCGGGCGCTGCCGAGAGGGCGGCCCGAGGCGCAGGAAAGAGGGAGTCGAGCGTGGGCACCAAGCCGTTGTCGGGATTCCACATCTTCGCCGGGAGCAGAGCGGTTCCGCTCGCCCAGAAGATCGGGAAGCACATCGGCCGCGAGGTCAGCGACGCGTTGGTCTCCCGCTGGAAGAACGGGGAAGTCCGCGTTCAGCTCCGCGAGAACGTTCGCGGCTCCGACGCGTTCATCGTGCAGGTCTTCGACCGCGACGTGAACGGCCAGCTCATGGAGCTGCTGCTGATGCTCGACGCGGCCCGACGCGCCTCCGTGCGGCAGGTCACCGCAGTCATTCCGTACTTCCCGTACGCCAAGCAGGAGCAGAAGTTCCGCGGCCGCGAGCCCATCTCGGCCCGTCTCGTCGCAGACATGATCACCTGCGCGGGCGCCGACCGCGTTCTCACCGTCGACCTCCACCAGGGCGCGATCCAGGGCTTCTTCAAGATCCCCGTCGACCACCTGCCGGCTCAGCCGGTCATGGCCGAGGCCCTGCTCGAGCGCGGTCTGGCCGAGAAGGCCGTCGTCGTCTCGCCCGACTCGGGCGGCGTGGTCCGCGCCATGGATCTCGCGGCCCGCATCGGCTGCGATGTGGCCGTTGTCTTCAAGCGCCACCCCGACGAGCAGCCCGACGAGGCCGTCGGCCTCGGCCTCGAGGTCGTCGGCAACATCAAGGACCGCAAGGCCCTGATCCTCGATGACATGATCCTCGGGGGCTCGACGCTCGCCAATGCGGCCGACTCGCTCCTCGCGCAGGGCGCGGCCGAGGTCTACGCCTGCGTGACGCACCCCGTGCTCTGCGGCGATGCCGGCCAGCGCGTGGCCGACTCCGGGATCAAGCGGCTGCTGGTCTCCGACTCGATCCCGCTGCCCGAGGACGCCGCATCGAAGATCGAGGTCGTCACCCTCGCCCCGCTCCTGGGCGGCGCGATCGAGCGTATTCACTCCAACTCGTCGGTCAGCCTGCTGATCTCCGACACCGACGAGGCGTAGGCGAGGATCGTCTCGCCGGCGATGGCCCCCTCGCGCAGGATGCGGGGGGGGAAGACCGTCAGGTCCGCGACCGTCGACGCGACGCCGGCGCCGGCCGGCCCGCCGGTCAGCACCAGGTCGACCTCGTCGCCCAGATCACGCACGACCTCCTCCGCGGTCGCGAGGGGGGGCCGGCCGCTCCGGTTGGCGCTGGTGGCCGCGATCGGGCCGCCCAGCGCCTCGAGCAGCGCGCGGGCGATCGCGTGGTCGGGCACGCGGATGCCCACCGTCTCCTCCGAGCCGAGCCGAGCGGTCTCCGCGCGCGTGGGGTGGAGCACGACCGTGAGGGGACCGGGGAGCAGTTCGGCCAACAGCGGTTGCGCCCACGGGGGCACCTCGGCCCACCGCACGATCTCCGCCGCCGAGGGGAGGAGCATCGCGATCGGCGTACGCTCCTCGCGGCCCTTGATCGCCCAGAGACGCGCGACCGCCTCCGGCCGGGCAAGGCTCGCGCACAGGCCGTAGACCGTCTCGGTCGGGAGCGCGAGCACGCCGCCCCCCGCAAGCAGCTCCGCGGCCTCCGCGACGGCCGGATCGGCCGCTCGCGGGGCGTCGGGGAGGGCCAGCATCCGGGCGCTCACGGCGTCTCCACTCCCGAGAGGTCGGCGACGGTCGCGCCGGCGTAGTAGTGGGCGAGGATCGCGCGGAAGTCGTAGCCCGCGCGCGCCATCCCGATCGCTCCCGATTGGCACAGGCCGACCCCATGGCCCCAGCCGCCGCCGAAGAACTCGTACGCCGTGTAGGGCTGCCCTCCTCCCGCGCGGTCGAGGCTGAAGAAGGTGCTCGGGAGGCCGTCGCCACCGAGCGCCCAGCGGATCGGATCGCCCTGGACGGAGATCGTGCGCTTGCTGCCGACGAAGGTCAGCGTACGGACGTGGCCGCTCGCCGCGCGGCCCGAGACGCGGACGTCGAGCAGCTTGCCGACCCCGCCCGACTGCCGGCGCGCGAGCGCGGTCTCGATCTGCTGCGCGGTGTAGCGGCGCCGCCAGCGGAACATGTCCGTCCCGGCGCAGAAGAGCGAGGGCGAAGCATCGAGCAGGAGCGCTCGAACTCGCTGCTCGTCGGAGAGGTCACTCGCGCGGCCGGGGCCGTCGTAGACGGCGCGCGCCCCGGGCAGACTGCCACCCCAGATGTCCGCCGCCTCGGCCGTCGAGCCGCCGCAGCAGGCGTGGTAGGTCGCACGGACCACCCCGCCATCGGCCATGAGCACGAGGCCATGCGTCTCGCCGACGGCGCGCCGGACGCCATCGAGCTTGCCGCTTACGCCGCCATAGGCCTGGCTGCTCGTGTCCGCGGTGAGGTCCCATGCCTTGCCCCGTGCCGAGAGCGCGCGCCCGATCGCGTACGAGCGGGCCGCCACCGTCTGGGCCTTGAGCGCCTCCAGCGGGCTGCCGGCGCCGATCTCGCGCGGGACCACGCCGAGCAGGTACTGGTCGATCGAAGCCTGGTTGACGAGCGTGACGCGCCCTTCCGCGCTCGGGAGAACGATGACGGAGCCGGGGTAGGCTCCGTCGACGAGCACCCGTCCCTGGGCCCGGGCGGTCACCCGTACGGTTCCCCCGGCGTCGGTCGCGATCACCGCCTTCGCGAGGCTCTGACCGCCGGTCGCCGCCCACTCCAGGGCGACCGGCCGCGCGCGATCGCTGCTCCGGCGGAGGACGAACTCGGGCGCGTGGGCGAGCGCCGGGATCTCCATCGAATCGGAGGCGCTGGCCGAGAGTGTCTCGCCGGCGGCCGC
>CAZRDB010000012.1:0-6518 GCA_964598695.1 uncultured Armatimonadia bacterium | reverse complement strand
CACCTCGGTCGCCCGCTCCGTGAGCAGCACGCGCACGGGGCTCTCGCCCGTGGCGATCCGCACCACCTCGGGCGGTGGCGCTGGCGGAGCGGACGGGGCCGTTCCGTGGGCCATGGCGAAGGACAGCGCAAGCAGTGCAACAGCGATCCCGATGGACCGCGCCAATGGGCTACCTCCTCGGCCGGGCCGACGGCGAGGGCTTCGGCCCGGGCCGGCGGCGGTCGCGGCCGGCCGAGAGGGCCTCCTGCTATCGGAACGGGTCCGCATCGCCCTCCTCGGGGATCGGGACGACGACGACCCGGCGGATCTCGACTACGTTACGCCACGGTCCGGCCCCGGGTTCATCGGGCAGCGAGGCGATCGCCAGAGAGAGGACGCGGTCGGTGTCGAGCCGGCCGTTGCCGGTATCGGGCTTGTCGGAGGCCTGCGAGAAGCCGTCGGCCCGCGCCGTGACGCTCTGCCAGACCCCCGCTTCGTCGACCGGGATGACCTGGTAGTACTCCGCGCCCCCCTGCTCCGAGGCGCCGATGGCAATCCGGCACGGCGACTCGACCCGCACCTGCACCTCGACCGAGAGCCACGGTCCGCGGACCCCGAACACGGGCAGGAGAGCGATCCACGCGCAGAGGCTGGTGGCATCGCTCCGGGTGAGGCGGGCGGCGAACGTGCCCGGCTCGTCCGCCAGCTCCACCAGGTCCGCCGCCGCGGGGCCCATCGGCATCCAGCCGAGCCCGGAGATCGAGAGGTCGCCGGCCTGGATCCCGTTGTCGGCGAGGAGGGGCTTCGCGCGGACCGGCTCGGGCCGCAGCACCAGGTCGTCGAGGAACAGGTGAAGCCGCGAGGGCTGGGTCATGGCGCCGAAGCCGGCCGGGTCACAGAGAATGAGGGCGCCGATCTGGTGTGGATCGAGCGCGCCGTTCTCATCCGGCGCGGTGTCGGGAGCGGGCAGCAGGGAGTCCATGTCCACGACCACGCGCTGCCATCGGCCGCCGCCGATGAACAGGAAGGCGAAGTAGGCGCTCTGATCGTCTTCGACCGCCACGAGGGCGAGCGGCGCCGAGGTCTCGGCCTTGACCCAGAACGCGACCGCGCCGACGGGGCGGGAAGGGGTTGGCAGCAGCGCGCCGGGGGGCAGATCGCCGCCCGCCTGCGAGACGCCGCGGCAGTCGATCTCGAGGCACGCGGCGCCGTGCTTGGCCTCTCCCGCCGCAAGGCCGACCTTGCTTCCCGCAAGCGGCTGGAGGACGGGCTCCGTCCCCTCGAAGTCGAGCGACATCGACGGCTCGGGGGCCTCCGTCGCCGCCGGGAGGCCGGTGTACGGGCACAGGGCCGTCGCCGAGGGCAACTCGGTCCCCGTCAGGGCGCAGACCGTCGGGTCGGTCGCCCCGAACGCGAGCGTGAAGAGCGCGAGAACGGGCATCAGAGCAGTCATGCGGATCCGCCTCTCCGGCCGCCCCCATGAGGCCTACGCGCGAGGGCTCCGCCGCGTTTGCGGCCCGCTACCGCGCGGGAGGCGCGGGAGGCGGCTCGGCGGTCCGCATCTGCCGGATCAGCTCCTGCCAGTGCCGGTCGGCGAGCCGAGGGTCGCTCCCGCGTGTGGCGGCGCCCGCGGTCTCGAACAGGTCGAGACCGGTCCAGGCCAGCGTGAGGCCCTCCTGGAAACAGCGGATCCACGCGCCGCGCACGAGGGGCACGGCGTCGAGCACGTTGGGCTCGGGGACCAGCTCCGGGTCGCCGACCTGCACGTACCGTCCGGCATCCTCGTCCCAGGTCCACGCGTAGCCGACCAGGATGTACCGGTCCCATGCCTCGTTGAGGCTCCCGACACGGCTGCCCGTGGCGTCGCGCACCTCGATCGCGTCGCCGTTCCACGGGAGCGCGCGGTCGTAGGGGTTGCCGACGAACGTCCAGCCCTTGTACAGCGGGACGGTGACCTCCTCGGAGGGGCTCACCCGGTAGCGGGTGTCGAGGTAGGCGTTGATCGGTGTGCTGAGGCTCAGGAAGACGCCGCCGCCCACCGAGAGCCGGTCGGCCGGGACCCATGCCTGCGTGGCGCCGGCCCAGGCGAGCAGGTTGTCCGGGGCGGGGCTGAAGACCTCGCCGGGCAGGGCGCTCACAGGCGAGCCGAACTGCACCCAGGGCGAGGCAGTGCCCGGCGAGAGGACGATGGCGCCGTCGGGCAGGGGTGTCTCTTCACCGTCGTCCGGGGGCGTCCACGGGTCGGGCGGATCGTCGTCCGGCTGTCCTCCCCCGAGCGTCTCGAGGGCTCGGTCGATCCGCAGCAGGCCGTGGCCGTACTGGTCGTCCTTGCCGGCGGTCCCCAGGTCCTCGCAACTCGCCGCGAACAGGTTCCGCACCGCCTCGGTGTTGTTGGCCGTCGAGAGCCCGTTCGACAGCAGTAGGGCGACCGCGCCGGCGACGTGCGGCGTCGCCATCGAGGTGCCGTTGAGCCAGACGTAGTCGAAACCGGTCAGGGGGACCAGGTCGCGGAAGGTCTGCTGCAGCACGCCGTCCGGCCGGCCGTCATCATCGAGATCCGCGTCGGTGTCGCCCCCCGGCGCGGCCACGTCGACCTCGGGCCCGTGCGAGGAGTAGCCGGTGAGCTGCTTCGCATAGTCGGTGGCCGAGACGCACAGCGTGGTGCTGTAGCCCGCGGGGTAGTTGACCTCGCCGCCGTCGTTGCCGGCCGCGCAGCAGACCACCACGTTGTGGTCGTACGCGTACTGACAGGCATCGCGCATGGTGCGGTCGGGCGTGGGCCCCCCGAGGCTCATGTTGATGACCTTCGCGCCGTGTGTGACCGCGAAGCGGATCCCCTCGGCGACGTCGTAGCTCGAGCCCGAGCCGAGGTAGTCGAGCACCTTCACCGGCATGATGCTCACGTACGGCGCGATGCCGGCGCAGCCCAGCCCGTTGCCGGTGGTTTGGGCGATCGTGCCCGTGACGTGCGTGCCGTGGCCCTGGTCGTCGTTGGGGTGCGCGTCGCCGTTGGCGAAGTCGTAGCCCCCCACGAAGCGCACGCCCGCGAGATCGTCGGCCCGCGAGAAGACGCCGTAGTCCTCGTAGGCGACCCCGGTGTCGACCACGGCGACGATGGCCGACGGCTTGCCCCCGCCCGAGAGCTGCCACGCCCGCTCGAGGCCTACCTGCTTGAGATGCCACTGGACGGCGAAGAGCGGGTCGTTAGCGGTTACGGCTGAGGCCGTCGCGAGCCCGGCACTCGTGGCCGCGGCCGCCGGCTCCGGCATGACTACCTTGAGGTTGGGTTCGGCGTACTCGACCTCGGGCAGGCCGATGTACTCGCCGATGACCGCTTCTAGGTCGGTTCCCGCCGGGAGCACCAGCAGCCGCAACAGCCCCTGGAGATCCTGCTTCGCGACAACGGCTCCCAGGCGCGCCTCGAGTGCCGTGGCCCGCGCCGAGGTGGTGCCGGGCCGGTACTTCACGATCAGCTCGTTCGGGCGGATCCAGTCGGAGAACGAGGAGAAGATCGAGGGGATATCGCCGGCCGCCGCCTGCTCGCCGGGCAGGGGGGGATCGCCCACGACCCCGGGCTGGAGGACCACGCTGCCGCACCCGACGGCCGCGGTAAGGAGGCAGGCCGCGAGCCCGATTCGGGCGAGGCCGACCCCGCGCCGGGTCGCGGAGGCCACCGGAGGGCTGGAGGAACGAGCCATCGCGCACAACCCCTCTCGCGTACGGCTAGGACGCGCGGCGCGCGCGGCTCGTTCCCGGTTGCGAGAGGGCGGGCGGACCGACTACTTGGGGACCAGCGAGATCGGGTCGGCTTCCACCAGGCCCGCGTGCTCGTCGATGCCCTCCCGGACGCCCTCAAAGGTCCCGAAGCCGGGTGCGCTCACGCGCTCCAGGTAGGTCAACGAAGGCTGGATGATGTTGTCGCGCACCTCACGCGGCGAGGACTTGATGTAGACGAGCGCCTCGCCGTCCTCGTTGGTCTCGCGGACCGCGTCGGGGATGGTCTCGAAGTCGTCCGGGTTGGTCGCCGAGCCGCCGGTCTTGAGCGCGTACAGCTCGACGCGCGCCCCCACGAGGGTTGGTGTGCCGGCGCCCGAGGAGCGAACCAGGTAGACGATCCGCGTGGTCCTGTCGCCGCGGTCTCGATCGATGTAGCGGTCGTACAGCTCGTAGCCGAGCAGCGCGTAGGTGAGATAGGCGCATCCGCTCGATGTCAGCAACAGCGCGAGCACCGCCGCGCCGGCCAAGTTGCGCGCACGCAGCACGCGGCGCGGGAATCGAAACGGGGCTCTGGCTACCATCGACGTGCCTCCTTCGGCGACCGATCCGCTTACTCGCTGTACTCCAATACGGTCGAACCGAGCTGAACCCTTGTTCCCGGCCCCAGCTCGACCGGCCTCTCGACCCGCATTCCGTCGACCAGCGTGCCGTTCGTCGACCCCATGTCGCTCACGAGGAAGCCGTGTCCGTCGAAGTCGATCCGCGCGTGCTGCTTCGAGACCCACTGGTCGTTCAGCACGATCGAGTTGTCGGGCGTCCGCCCCAACGTGTTCGTGTGCAGCAGGGCGAATGCCTCGCCGACGCGGATCCGGGAACTCTCGCCGGCCGAGACGACCGTGAGCGTCGGCACCGGCCGGGCGCCCAGCGCGCCGCGCGTGGCCGGCGGCGCCGTGTGGCCTCCGCCGCCCGGCGGCCGGGTCTGGCGGACGGTGCGGTACAGCTCGCGGTAGGCGATGAGCAGGAAGACGTAGAGACACAGCGCCAGCGCGATCCTCACGGCCAGCGGGGGGAACTCGTACATGGGGCCTCCTCCCCGGCGCGGCTCATGGCAGTGCCGTCTCCGTGGCGGAGGCGATCCCCGCCGGGGTCTCCGAATCCCACGCGATCCCCGCGCGGGTCACGCGCAGGATCGTCGCGCCCATCTCGAGCGCCTCGCCGTCGGCCAACTCGCGTTGGGTGACGGCACGGCCGCCAACGTAGGTGCCGTTGGTGCTGCCGAGGTCCTCGATCAGGAGCAGGTCGCCCCGGCTGCGCAGCGCCGCGTGTTGGCGCGAGACGTCGGTGTCGGCGAGGCAGATCGTACACTCCGGCGCGCGGCCGATCGTGAGATCGCGCGCGGCCCCGCTGAACACGCGGCCCCGATCGGGGCCGGCAACCGCCTCGACGCGGATCAGGGGCGCGCCCGGACGCACGCGGCGCTCGACGCGGAGCTGGCCCGCGGCGAGCCGGGCGCCCGTCTGGAAGCGGACCTCGAAGGGGCCGACCGTTCGGAAGCCGCGCTCGCGCACGAGTGCGGCGAGCAGGGCCAGGCTCTCGGCCGTGAGTGCCGGCAGCTCGGCCTGGAGGGCGCGCGCGTCGCCCTGGGAGAGTTCGAGCGTGAAGGTGTTGGCGACGACCGGGCCCTCGGGCCCGGGATGCTCGGAACTGACCAGCTCGGTGGCGAGACGGCGCAGCAGCTCCTGCGGCTGCAGGGCTCCTCCGAATGTGCGCCCCGAGAAGCCCTCGAAGAGGCCCCGCAGTGCTCGCTCGAGTGAGGCGAGAACGCCCATGATCCTCCAACAACCCCGCCCAGAGCCGCAGATCGCGCGTGCGTTCGAGCGGGGTCTCCAAGCAACGGTTCCTGCCGACTCGACAGCAGGCCCCAACGCACGGTAGATTATAGGCAGACCTGGGTTGACGGTCTACTCGCGGCAGCGCCGTTCGTCGGAGATGTGCATGAAGATAGCCCCGTCGATCATCTGCGCGGACTTCACCCGTCTTGGCGAGGAGATCAAGCTCCTCGAAGAAGCCGGCGCCGATCTCCTGCATTTCGACATCATGGACGGCGCGTTCGTGCCCAACATCACCTTCGGGCCCTTCATGCTCGAGGCGTTGCGGGACGAGACCGACCTTCCCTTCGACGCCCACCTGATGATCGCCGACCCCGATCGCTACATCGAGAGCTTCGCGATCTCCGGCGCCAACATCATCACGGTCCACATCGAGGCGACCAACCACCTGCACCGCACGGTCCAGGTGATCCGCTCCTTCGATGTCGTCCCAGGCGTCGCCCTCAACCCCACGACACCGCTCGAGGGGGTCGACTACGTGCTCGAGTTCGTCGATCTCGTGGTCGTGATGGGGGTCAACCCGGGCTTTGCCGGCCAGTCGTTCATCCCCTCGGTCCTCCGCAAGATCCGCGACCTGCGCCAGACGATCGACGAGCGCGGACTCGACGTGAAGATCCAGGTCGACGGAGGGCTGCGCCCGGACATCGTGCGGCTGGTCGAAGAGGCCGGCGCCGACATCATCGTCGGCGGCGCCAGCATCTTCGTCCCGGGCAGCGACTACACCGAGAGTATCCGGTGCCTGCGCTCCCGGCAGCAGGCGGCGCGCTAGCCCGAACCTCCGCCCACCCGCCAACCGGAGAGGACGACCCCGTGACCCGCTCGCAGGAGTTCGCGTGCAAGCTGGGGCGGATCCGCGCGCTGCTCGCCACGCGCGGCCTCCGCGGCGTCGCGCTGCAGAAGCAGGCCCACCTCGGCTGGCTGTTCTGCGGCGCC
>CAZRDB010000011.1:46702-51578 GCA_964598695.1 uncultured Armatimonadia bacterium | reverse complement strand
GGCAGTCCGGACTCGGCGCTCGTGGTCGGCGCACCCGGGGCCGGAGCGCCCGGCGCGGCCCCGGGGCCGGCTCCCGGGGCACCCAGCAGCGGTCCGCCCGCTGGCGGAGCGCCGCCCGGGGCGCCCGTTCCCGGTGCGCCCATCTGCGCGGTGGCGATCGCGGGGGCCGCAGCCGGTCCGTCGGCGCGCGATGCCCAGACGATGCCACTGATCGTGAGCCCCGCCAGCAGCAGCGCGCCGCCGCTCAGGGCCGCGGTAAGTTGTGGCACCGACAGCTTCGTCATCCCTGCACACTCCTTACGGCCAACGCGCTCCTCCACCGGCTATACGGCCGGTGGCGCAGCGCAGTTCAGGCGCTACAGCACGCGACTAGCGCTTCGCGGGCCCGCCGCCACCGGAGCCGGCGGGACCACCGCCTCCACCCGAGCCCGACGGGGCGCCGGGGGCGCCGGTGCCAGCCGCCATTGCCGCTCCGGGAACGCCGGGCGAGCCCATCGGCGACGGCGTCATTCCGCCCCCCGCGGCCGGAGCCGCAGCGGCCCCGCCGCCTCCCCCGGCGAACATCGGGAGGAGGTCGGCCATCTGATCGGGCGGCAGGTTCGGGACGATGGTGACGACCATGTTCGTGGTCGCGGTGATCTCGGCGCCGTTGGTGCCGTCGACGGGCGCGAAGCTCACCGGGCCCTGGACCGAGATCAGGAGCGGGGCGTACCCGAGCCGCCGGAAGAAGCGGAGGACATCCTCGTAGGGGCCGCGTACCCGGACATTGTTGATCGGGATCTGCATCACCAGATCGGCCGCGGTGTAGAGCTTGACCTCCGGCGTGGGAAGGATGAGGTCGTACTGCACGTCGACGCCAGCGCTGTCGAAGTAGTCGCGGAGCTGGAGGGCGAGATCCTCACGGAGAAGGAACCAGACATCGAACATCGTCGCCATGCCGTCCGGGAGGCTGACGGGGACGCCTTGCTCGCCGACGCGGATCGACGCGGGGCCGGGGCGGAGGGCCATGCCTTGGCGGATGTCTCTCCACCAGCCGTTCCCGGACCAGACCGGGAGCTTGGCGTCCTTCACCTGGCTCAGTTCCTTGGTGACGACCGCGGTCTCGAACTGCGCCTTCTGCAGCTCGGCCTCCTTGACGTGGAGTTCGGCCGCCGCCTCGTAGGCCTGCTTGATCTGCTCGTCGGCGGCTTTGACCTCCTCCATCGTCTTCTTGACCTTCCCGAAGCCGATGCCTGCGGGCGCCGCGATGACGAGGATCACCGTCGGTACTAGAATGTGCCATGCCTTCAACTTGGACATCTTGCCTCCCCAAGCCGGTTCCGCTTACCAGAGCGCCCCGTGGGGCCGTTCCACGACCGGGTTGCCGCACACAGAATCACTTGGCTCCGCCGCCCGAACCGGCCGCGCCACCGCCGGTACTGGCCGGGCCGGCGCCACCGGAGCCCGCGGGACCGGCGCCGCCCGGCGAAGGCATTCCGCCCATGGGCGACGCCCCCGCGGGGGCTGCCTGCCCGCCGGCCGCGGCGGCCGGCAGCTCGAGGCCGACCGGCTCGGCAAGGGTCGCGGTGATGGTCACCGGGATGGGCGCCTGCCACACGACGCCGTGACGGTAGACGGAACCGCCCGGGCTGACCGACGGAACCCCGGTGGGCGTGGGCCCGAAGCTCATGAGCTGGGCGCGGAGGTCACCCTCCGGATAGACGTCGGTCTCGAACGTGCCGCCGCTCACGTTGACCCCGGAGACGCTGATCGGCCCCGCGAAGAGCGGCTTGAGCTTGCCGCGCGAGACGGCGTCATCGCTCCACAGCGGCTCGGTGCCGCCCCCCTCGGCCGGCATGCCGGCGCGGTTGAGGTTGATGACGAGCCGGATGAGGGACTCGGTATCCTCCACGACGGTGCTGAAGGACACGCTACTGCCGGTGATGCTGATTCGGTCGAGGGTGCAGGTGTCGGGGACGTAGTGCGCGAGGGCCTCCACCACATCGGCGTACTTGGCGGAGTGGGTCTCGAAGTCATCGAGGAACTGGACGATGGCCTGAAGCGGCGCGCGCTTCGCCTGCTCGGCGGTGATCTCCTGCTCGAGTTCCGTCACCTTCTGGGCCGCGGCCTGCGCCTTGCTCAGCTCGTCCTGGCGCGTCTTCGCCGCGTTGCTCCAGGCGAGCATCCAGAAGAGGCTCCCGCCGACGGAGGCGAGGATCAGGATGATGCAGAGCGGGAAGAGACGCTTCGCTCTCCTGGCAGCCGGAATCTCCGGGGGCAGGAGGTTCAGTCGCAGCTTTGCATGAGCCGACGCACTTGCCACAGCCTGTCACCTATCCCTAGATCAGATCGCGGAGTGCCATGCCCAACGCGCCCGCGAAGCACACGCGCATGTCCTGCAGCGTCGCGGCAGGGTAGAGGTTGGCATCGACGCCGAGGGTCGCGAAGGGGTCCGCGACCTCGGTGGGGATGTCCAGCTCGCGCTCGAAGAACTCGGCCACATTGCGGATGCGGGACGAGCCCCCGAAGAGCAGGATCCGCTCCACCGCGGTGTCCTGGTGGCGGCTCCGGTAGTACTCCAGCGACCGACGGACCTCGCTGACGAGGTTGGCGAGGGGCTCGATGAGCGCGGCGCCAACCGCGTTGACCGCGTAGGTCTCGTCGTCCATCACGGCCCCGCCCGAGGGCGCGAAGCCGTCGTCGGCGAAGTCCGGGGTGTCCTCCGGGACGAAGTCGAAGCTCGCGCCGCCGAGGGGCGCATCATCGACCTCGAGCATCGGGACGGGACCGATCTCCGGCATCGCGGCGGGGGCGGCCTCCGGGCCGTCCTCGTCGCCGTGGGCCACGAAATCGTCGCTTGCGGCGGGATCGCCGAGCCCGAGGTCCCCGAACAGCGCGGCGCCGCCCGAGTCGAGCAGGAGCGTGTCGTCGCTGCCGCCGGCGGCCGGCCGATCGCTCGGCCCACCGATCGAGATGACCATCTCGTCGTCCTCGGGGCGCTGGCCGACCTGCATCGAGCTGGAGAGAAGCTGGTCGGCGAGGAAGTCTCCCTCATCGCCCATCACGACTTCCTCGTGCACGATGAGCGAGACGTTGCCGTACTGGAGCTTGAGCTGCTCGGCCTCATCGCGCGTGTCGGGCTTGAGTTCGAGGTGGACGGCCTGGGTGAGCTTGTCGCCGGCGATATCGACGGAGCGGACGAACCGCACCAGACCATCCTCGACGATCGAGACGTTGGTGGCGGCCTGTCCGATGTCGATCAGCAGCAGGCAGCGCTCGCGTCGGTACTCCCGGGGGGCCTCGACGAGCGAGATCAGTTGTGCGACGGCTTCCATGTCGAAGGCGGAGGGCTGGAGTTTGGCGTGGCGCAGGGCCTCGCACCAGCCGCGGATGTGGTCCTTGCGGGCGCCGGCGACGAGCACATCCATGGTCTCCGTGGTGGCGCCGGGATCCAGGACCTGGTGGGCCCACTGGACATCCTCGTTGGGCGGGAAGGGCAGGAGTCTGTCGGCCTCGAGCTTGAGGTTGGCCTTCAGCTCCTTGTCGTTCATCCGCGGGAAGGGATGCACGCGCAGGGCGCAGTTCTTCGTTCCGCTGAGCGCGACACCCGCACGGTGCGAACTGAATCCGTTAGAGCGCACCAGCTCGCCGATGACCTGACCGAGCCGCGCCGGATCGATGATGACGCCGTCCACATAGGCGTCGTCGGGGGTGCGGCACCACGCAAGGCGGTGGACGTGCAGCGCTCCGGGCCCGCCCGTCGCCTCGGCGGCCTTGATTGTGCTGGACCCGACTTCGATCCCGATCAGGGAGCCCGCCAACGGGGACTCCTCCCCTCTGCTCGCCGCGACCCGGGGAGTCTTCACCCGAGCCGGTGATCGCAATCCACTGGCTCACTCGGCGAAAGACGAATCTAGGTCGCGCCGGCCGGACTGTCAACGACAGGCGTGACACTCCGATCCGCTACCCGGCCTTCGCCCAAGGGTCTGCCTAACCGAACATGACCCTTGGTTATTCGGACGCAGTCCCCGAGGAACCTGCTTCGGCGCCCGGCTCGCACCGGAATCTTTCGCCTCCGCGATTCCGCGCGGCCCCCTGATTCGCGCCGGGCGCCATCGCCCGGGCGCGGCGCGAGCCGGGGGCGCCTTCCAGGCGCTCCCGGCCCGCTTCCCACCGTGTTCGCTCGCCGCACACCCTAGAAGATGGTGCGCCGGCTCGCGGCCCAGGGCTGGCCAAGCGCGTACGTCTCCCGTCCGACCTCGGGCGTGTTCTGGCTCTCGTCGGCCGCGTACTCGACCGGATCGGGCAGGATCCACGCCAGTTCGGTCAGGTAGTCGATGTCGTACTGCGCGCCCAGCGTCGCGGGCGGGGCGATACAGGCGAACGGGTCGAGCAGGAGCACCTCGCCCTTGCGCTCGTGGCCGTTGGTGACCAGGTAGCGGCCGTCGGTCTGCCGCTCGACGTGGACCGGCCGGAACCAGGAGAAGGTGCCGTCCTGCAGGAGGTTGGTTGGAGTCGGCGCCCCGAGGTCGTCGGCGCAGGCGCCGGTGTACTCGGCCGGGTAGACCCGCGTCGCCGCCGGGTTCGACCAGGTCGGCGTGCGCTCGGGCCCGGGGCTTCCGGGATCGGGGTTGACGCCGCGGGCGAGCGCGCCCATCGCGGTCGCGTACTCCTGCGCGTCGAACCACCAGGTCGCGCCGTAGCCATAGGTCAGGCTGGCGGCGGCGAGATCGGGGCCGAAGCCCACGCGACTGCTCGGCGGAAGGGCGAGGACGGCCCGGCCGGGGTAGCGGGCGTTGGTCGCGGCCCACGGCCCCGTCGCCGGGTAGAAGGTCACCGGGTAGACGCCGTCGTCATCGGCGATGGTCAGGTAGTAGACCGCCGGGTCGCCGGTGGG
>CAZRDB010000011.1:1219-46692 GCA_964598695.1 uncultured Armatimonadia bacterium | reverse complement strand
GTGGGCGGCCCACGGCCCCGCGGCCGGTTTTATGTTAACGGGGATTACCCGGCGTGATAGGCGTATGTCAGGTATTAGACCGCCGGGTCGCCGGTGGGGACGTCGGGACCCGTCCGGAGTTCCACGTCGATGTAGTTGATCCGCTTCAGCTTGCGGAACGGAACCAGCGAGGGCTGGCCGTTCGGCGCGAGCCCGACGGTGTAGATCTCGGAGAAGGCCCACTGGATCTGGTCGTCGATGCGGTCGAGGGTGTTGTCGCCGTCGCTGTCGTAGAGCCGGCCGACCTGCACGACGGAGGAGCCGGGCCCCAGGTTGCGCGGGTAGGGATCGGTGCGGGGGCCTCCGTCGGCGTTGACGAGGTCGGGCATGTTCTCCGGGTCGCCCGGAACCGTGCTCAGCGCCACGTTGTTGACGGCGGCCACGATGCCGGCGAAGGCGCCGCCGGCGAACTGGAGGGGCGGGCTCGACGGGTCGGCATCGGAGACGATGAACTCGGTCTCCGAGAGCGGGGCCGGCGCCCGCAGCGGCCAGCAGCTCGTGTACTGGAGCGCCGGGCCACGCTCGATCCGCTGCCCCTTGCCGTCGAGGACGGCCTGGAATGCGTCGGAGACGTAGACGAGGTGGTGCTGGTCGGCCCGGCTGGAGACGATCGACGGGTCGTCCGGGATCTGCCGCATCAGGCCGAGCAGACGGTTGTTGCCGGTATCGGCGATCCAGTCGAACTCGAAGCGCCAGTCGGAGGTCACGGAGCCCCCGGGGCCCGCGCTCGGGTAGGTGATCGTCGAGGTGCACTCCCAGCGGTAGGCGTCATGCGGCGCCGAGATCGTCGCGGGCGAGCCGACCGGCAGCTCGGCGTACCAGCCGGGCACGTCGTAGAAGGCCGCGTTGACCCACGGCGTCCCGCCGCCCCAGGGCTCACGCAGCCGGTTCGAGATGCGGACCGCGATCCCGCCGGTCTTGTCGATCTCGAGCACTTGGTCGTTGCCGCTGTCGCACAGGTAGTAGACCCCACGCTTGCCGACGTACGACAGGTCGCGGATCGAGCTGGGACGCGAGATGCCCCGGAAGCTTGACTGCGAGGCCTCCAGGTCGGCGGAGGGAAGGGTCAGGTTGCCCAGGACCTCGGAGATCCCCGTCGACGGGATGTCGCGGACCACGCCGCGGCCGCTGTCGACCACGAGCAGGCGGTTCTGGCAGGCGATGACGGTCTCCACCGTGTTCCACCACTGGTAGGAGGCGCCGTCGTCGTCGAGCACCGCGGTCAGCACGCCCTTGCCGTCGGAGGTGACGACCGGCGCGGCGCGCGGGACCGCGATGTCGGTGGTGACGGCGGTCGCCCCGCGGCTGATGCCGAGAAGGTCGTAGCACGGGTTCTCGAGCGAGCCCGGCGAGGGGATCGGCTCGCCCGCCCAGTAGAGGTTGTAGCCGTCGCCGGCGCCCTCGTCGCGGAAGTTGTAGGTCGGCCACGGCGCGCCGGGACGGTCGCCGCCCCACCAGGGCGGCGGCACGCCCGCGGAGGCCGGCCAGGGCTCCTGCTCGGGCGACTGCTCGGAGCTGTCGCGCGGGTCCAGCTGAAGGGTCACGATCCCGTGCGATGGGGCCTGGGCGCTGCCCTGGGTGCCGAGCCAGCCGTGGGCGAGGACCTTGGAGCCGGCGATGACGGGCGGCGCCGCGCTCCGCACGAGCGGGTCGCTCCCGAAGGTGGCCTCCACGCCGGCGGTGGTCCCGTTGACATCGACCGACTGGATGGACTGGCACGGCCAGAAGCTGATCAGCCCGTTGTCCCAGTCGACGGCGAGCGGCGTGATGGCATCCTCGGCGAGCACACCGACGGCCGCGCCGCGGGCGATCGTCAGGATGTCGTTCATGTCGCCGGCCGGTGCGCCGTCGGCGGGGAAGGGCGCATCGCCGGTGTAGACCGGCCGGTCGAGGGCCGCGCCGCTGGTCGGCGCGATCGCCATCGAGGGGAACTGGCCGATGACGATCGGCGGCACCTGGTGGTACTCGTGGTAGTAGACGTCGTCATCGGTGGAGTCGGGCTCGGCCGGATCGGCCGGGGTTCCGTTGTTGTCGCAGACCTGCACGAGGATCCGGCGGCCGGCGAGGTTGGCGTTGACGAAGTGAATGGTGCCGGTCTTGGGCTCGACCCACCATGTCGCGGGGGCGCCGTTGGCCAGCAGGTAGCACGGGATCCGGGCGCCGGTCCAGGCGTCGAAGATCCGGACGCCGTAGGGCACCGCGAGCGCGGGGGGATCGCCGGGGGCGATCGGCGGGTCGGCGGTGCTCCACTCGGCGCGCAGGGCGGGCATCGGGCGGGCGGGGCTCAGCAGGTTGCCGTCGGTGTCGACGCCGCCACCGTCGCCGCGGCCCAGCGTGACGCTGAGAACGGCCTCGAGGTCGGCGGTGGTGTAGCTCGAGTACCAGTCGGCCGGCGCGTCGGCGATCTGCTGGCTCGTCCGGATGACGGCCTTGCCCTCGTTGATCGCGAACGAGGGGGCGCGATCCCAGGGGTAGCCCCCGGTCCAGGTGCGATCGGCGAACTGCAGGACGTAGCCCATGAGCGGGCGGGGCGACTCCTGCCAGAAGACGAAGGAGCCGACCTGGTCGACCTCGTCGCCGTCCCACTGGCTGGCCGTCCCGGTCGTGGGCTCGGGCTCGACCCCGTAGCCGCCGCCCGCTTCAGGGATATCGAGAAGATCGGTCGGGTAGCCGATGTCGTGGATCACGTGGAAGGTGTCGGACCAGCCCGCGGCGTCGTTCAGCGGGACGGCGATCGCGACGGTGCCCTGGGCGTCCACGGCCACGCGGGCGTGGGTGTACTGGGTCACGGTGCTGTCGACGGTGTAGGTTGGCACATCGCCCGGGCCGGCGGCCGCCGTGCGCTTGGCGAGGATGTACCGCCACTTGATCGAGCCGGCCTCGTTGGCCGGGATCGGGAAGCTCGTGTGGCTCGGCAGCTTGTGCTCGTACGAGACCAGCACCTGCGCGTCGGCCGGCACCCCTTCGGTCGTGCCGCCCGGGCAGCGGTTCACGAGGCTCGCCATGAAGCGGATCTGCTGGCAATCGCCCACGTCGCCGCCGGGAATGTCGGGATCGGCGCCGCCGGTGTCGTCGACGAGCCGCCAGACCTCCGTGCCGCCATCCTCCCGGGGCACCAGCACGCCGTTGACGTACAGCGTGGGGTACTTGGGCGCCGCGGCGGTGTTGTCGAAGCGGGCGAACTCGCGGATCCGCCAGTTCCGGTAGCAGGCATCGATCGCCACGCTCCCCGCGTCGGTCCCGCGGGAGGTCCGTCCGACGGGACGCATCCGCTCGTTCCAGGTCTGGAGCGCGATCGCGAGCACCTGGGCCCGCATCGTGGCGCCGTCGGGCGAGACGGGCAGGTAGAGCATCTCGTCCTGCGCCCCGTTGTACGTGTCGGCCACGACGGCGATCGCCGGACCGGCTCCGGCATCGGCCAGCGTGCCGAGAACGCCGGGAACCTCGATCGTCCCCATCGAGTCGCCGTCGTTGGCATCGATGATCTCGACCTCGACCGGCGTGGCGCCGTCGGCGGTCTCCACGTAGAGCCGGTTGCGGCAGTAGGTGAGGCCGGTGGCGCGCTCGCTGAGCGTGACGGGGTTGCTCCCCGCCGACCAGCCGTCGAACAGGACTGCGGCGTCGGCCACGAGGCCGGCGTTCATGGGGAGCGCCTCGTAGGCGTAGAGCCGGTTGTTGGCGGCCACGTAGACGACGTCGGCCGCGTACCAGCGGGCGGGCGAGCCGGTCGAGTAGGCCGCCTTGCCGACCACGGGGGCGGTCGCGGTGGGATCGCCGCCCGGCGCCTGCAGCTCCTCGGCCCACAGCAGGTCCCACTCGGGGTAGCCGAAGAGCGCGAGATCGGGATCGGCGTGCGAGCCCTGCAGGCCGTCGTCGGGGTTGCCGTCGGCGTCGAAGTCGCGGCCGGTCACCCCGTCGAGCGCCACGAGGTACATCCGCTCGCCGGGAAGCGGCACGACGACGTAGACGACGTTATTGGCCGAGGTGGCGTAGCTGTGGCCGGCGGCATGGCCGGCATAGGCCGACCAGTAGTCGCCGGGGTCCGAGGCCGCCAGGGCCGCGGAGGCCGCGGGGTTGAGCGCGTTGGGCGTCTGGGTCGCGAGCGAGGCCTGCTGGCGGGGTCCGCCGAAGCCCGCGCGGTACTTCGCCGCGAGGTTGACGGCGTTGATCATGAACTTGACGTTGCCGATCCCGCGCGGGTCGTCGTCGATCGAGCTGAAGTCGGAGCCGCACCAGTAGCCCGAGTTGTTCTGGTTGTTGATCCGGTAGACGTAGCCGCTCGAGATGCCGTCGTTGACGGCACAGCCCACGTCGCCCGCCGTGGCGATGATGATGCCCTCGCCGTAGTAGCCCATCGCGACGTAGGGCTCGCCGTACGGCGCCTCGGTCGTCTCGGCCGCGTACGCCGAGTTCATGACGACGGGGAACAGCGTGTTTCGGTCGTAGCAGGCGATGCGGTACTGCGTGACGCTCTTGTCGCCCAACTCGTTCAGCTCGGTCTGCGAGAGCCAGTAGGGCGTGGTGACGAGAGGGCTGTACCGTTCCGAGGCGCGCGCGTGGCCCGACGGGTTGCCGTCGCTGAAGAACTGCAGATCGGTGAAGAAGCCCTGGGCCGAGACGGGCAGGTCGAAGAAGTTGTCCCTTCCCCCACCCCAGCGCGAGAAGAACGAGACGCCGAAGTAGCCGCTGTCGGTCTCGAGCAGGTTGTTGGTGAACTCGGCGGACGAGGCATTCGCCATGTCGAAATCGCTCTGGGGGACCTGACCGTCGTCGGTGGCGTGTACGATCCTCATGCCGCCGCAGTCGTCGATCATGACCGTCGCGCCCGCGTCGACCAGGCGGCGCAACAGCTCACGGTCGGCGGCCGAGAAGGCGGTGAGCGAGTGGTTGGTGATCAGCAGGAGATCGTAGCCGAGCAGGGCGTTGAAGTTCTCCTCGGCGAGCAGGACCTCCCAGTAGGCGCCCGACCACTTCGGCAGCGGGTCGCCCAGCTCGACGACACGGCTGCCGGGGCTGCCGTAGTTGGGATCCCCGAAGCCGGGCGCGTATCGGAAGTCCCAGCGGGCCTGGACCTCCTCGGTCACGACGGCCGGCGCGAGGGGATTGACGAACTCCCAGTTCGGGGGCTTCCACGGCGAGCGCTCGAGCGCCCAGAAGATGTGGGGATCCGGGTTCTCGAGGTTGAGTCGGCTGGGCGGGTTGCCGGCGCCGGACTTCGCGCGGGCCGACTGCACCAGCAGGTTGGCGACCTTGATCAGTCGCTTCTCGCTCGAGTACTCGAAGCTCGAGGCGCAGACGGTCTCGGCGGCCAGGGCGGTTACCAGCAGGGCCGTCAGCGCGCCGATCAGCATCCTCGGGTCGCGGCGTCTTGATGTCATCTGAGGATCACTCTCCTCATCGGTACGGGGCGGCTTGCGTCGCCCCCCAGGCGGCGCCTCGTCACTGCGTCAGGTCGCCGAAGTAGATCAGGTCGGGGCTGACCGGCAGGCGCGAGAAGCGGCACACGGTCTGCGTGGTGTCGATGCCGGGCGCGAGCGGGCCGGCAGCCAGGTCGACCGGGTTGCACGCGCGCAGGCCCGGGTCGTAGGCCCGTACCGGCCCGCACCAGCCGGTGGGGACCCGTGCGTTGGTCCAGAAGCCGAAGGTCGGGGCGTAGCCGGTCGCGTCCTGGTCAGCGGTCGTGTCCATGTCGGGGACCGGGAAGCTGAGCTTGTCGGTCCAGTCGGCCACGCAGGTCATGTCGGGCGGCAGGTTCTCGACGACGGCGCCGAGGATCTGGACCTGCAGGTTGTGGCGCCGGCTCTCGGCCCAATCGGGCGTACCGCTGCGATCGAGGTCGACGTCGGAGGGACGCCACACGCCGTTGTCGACGACCCCGAGCGAGTCGGCGATGATCCGATTGTCGCCGTCGCGATCGGTCTGCGAGGCGTCGCGGTCGAAGTAGTCGCCACCGACCAACGCGAAGCTGCCCTTCTGGGCGTAGCAGCACGCGGCGACGGTCATGACGCGCGAGTGGAGCACATCCCCGCCGCCACGCACCAGCGGCGGCGGCCCCTGCTCGGGCGACCAGGCGAACCACGGGTGGGCCACATCGCTCGCGAGCAGCGGGATGCCGCTCGCCGTCCCGGGCGGGGTGGGCGAGCCGCCGGGCAGGGCGGCCGGCGCGATCCCGGTTCCCTCGCGGCGCTCCAGTGAGATCCCGTAGATCTCGAGCGGGGCGGTCATCCCGGCGGCGGGGCGGATCTCGACGCTGTTGAGGTCGCCCGCCAAGCCGTCGACCGCGATCGGCTGTGCATCCCAGACCCCCGCGCCGCTCAGCGCCGCATCGGCCGACTGCCCGGCGATCAGCAGCGGGATGCAGAGCGTCTCGACGTTGCCGCTCATCTGGCGACAGGGCGAGATCCCCGGCGCCTCGGCGAAGACGTAGTTGTTGGCGCCGTCGCTCCAGTTCTCGGGCCGGGTATCGAAGTCGTAGGGCCGCCCGTTGATCAGCAGGTTGAAGGGCGTGAAGCGCGAGCCCCGCACCCGAACCTTGAGGAACATGTCGTCGCTCCAGCCGGTGATCGCCTGGCGATCCGCGCTCATCGGGTTGTCGGGCGGCGCCGGACCCGCGGTGCCCCAGTCCGGGTTCGACATATCGATCCCGCCGAAGCCGAAGTAGGTGCGGAAGCTGCGGCCGGGCTCGAGCAGCCAGTGGCCGCCGGTGTTCGCGCTCTCGGCGACATCGGGGATGTACTCGCAGTCGGTCTGGATCCCCGGGCCCTGGTACTCGCCCCGGGTGGCGTTGACGACGACGTTGTGCTCGGCAAGCAGCGCGACGCGGGCGCAGTAGCGGTCCTGCACGACGTACTCGGGGTAGGCCCCCGCGGGGCCGCTGACGAGGACGCCGCTGCCGTCGAGCCATGCCGCCGAGACCGGCAGCCAGTCGAGGCCGCGCATCAGGTTGCCATCGACGTAGATGCTCTCGCGGCAGACGAGCGACAGGTCGTACCGCCGCGGGTAGCCGGCGGCGTCGAGCACGTCGACCCGGGAGATCGGCAGCTTGCCGCGCACCCGCACGTTGCCCTCGAAGTACAGGCAGCCGTCGGCTGGGTAGTCGACCACGATGTGATCGTCCGGGATGCCGTCGTTCGGGTCGACATCGAGCGGCAGGACCGCGGTGATCGTCGCCGCGGCCATCGTCGGGTTCCACAGCTCGCCCGGCGAGGCGAGGCCGTCGCCGTTGCTGTCGGCGACGACGGGCAGCGAGAAGAACCGGGCCGCGCCCGACGGCGTCGGGTTGCGGTAGATCTCGATATCGGGCAACTCGGGCAGGTTGCCGTACTCGGCCTGGGGTGGCGCGCCGGCGGCCGGCCAGGTCGGCGGGCTCGCGATCCAGTCGCTGGCGAGGTCGGTCTCGTGGAGGATGACCTCGCAGCCGGGCGGCACGTAGACGGGCCCGTACCAGAACGCGTTGGCCTGCGCGCCGGCCCGGATCCAGTTGTCGTGGAGGGCCTGCGGATCGAGCGCCTGCACGTCCTCGCCGTTGTCGACGTAGACGGTGTTGCCGAGGCCCATCTGGGCCGTGTTGTAGACCCCGGGGCCGAAGGTCGGGGTGCCGGAGCCGGCGAGGATCTCGAAGCGGTACCCCGACTCGCGGGCGAAGGTGCGCAGCCGCACGTTGCCGGCGGCGTCGGCGGCGTCGAGCAGGCCCGCCCGGACCCGCTGGGAGACGCGGCGGGCGGTGTCGATCTCGATGCCGGCGATCCGCGCCGCGTCATCGACGGCGGGCTCCGTCAACCCCGCGTTGTCGGCCACGTAGCCACCGAAGGTGGGGAACCAGTAGTCGGGTCCCGGCCAGCTCGGTGTGTTCGGCAGGGCGGCGCCCCGGTCCCACGTCGCGGCCGACCCGCCGCCGAGGGGCTCGCGGCTGGGGTAGACCGCGCCCATCAGCAGGGAGGCCGTCAGTGCGTCGTAGAAGCCGAAGCGCGCGCCGCAGTCCCAGTCGGCCGGAGGAGTCTGGCCGAGCGGCGGGTTGTTGATCGCCATCCAGCCCGCGGTCGTGATCCGGTCGCCGCGGCCGAACCCGCCCACCCCGCGCGAGCGATCGCCGGCCAGCTCGCCGAACCAGGTGCGGCCGTAGAACGCCGTCGCGGTGTTCGAGTGGAAGCCGCCGAGGGCGCGGGCGACCGGGAACTCGCGCTCCTCGCCGTCGGCCACGAGGCCGTCGGGGGGATCGCAGACCCCGTCGCCGTCGGTGTCGCTCCAGCCGTCGAGCAGGCCGTCGCCGTTGATGTCGACCCACGGCGGGGCGCCGTAGGAGGCCCAACGGTAGGTCTCCTCGGCATCGACGATCGTCTCGAGCCGGTCGGGGAGGACGAGGGGGATGAAGGCGACCTTGGTCCGCATCAGCTCGGGGGCTTCGCGGGCGCTCCCGACGGCGGTCACCTTGATGAAGGGCGACAGCTCATCGAACAGGCCGGTCGTGTTGTCGGTCGGGTAGGTCCAGGTGCCCCACACCGGGGCGGCCGTGTACTGGTAGTAGCTGGGGACGTAGCTGACCTGCAGCAGGCAGCGGCCGCGCTGCTCCTCGCCCGCGCTGCCCATCGAGAACGGGTTGTCGCCGGCGACGACCGGGTCGTCCATCTTCACGAAGGGCGGAAACGAGAGGTGGAAGCCGCGGGCGAGTTCGGCGTCGTTGTAGTACTGCCCGGGGATGAGCGGGTTGTAGTAGGCCGGGCGATCGGGCCGCCAGCTCGCCTGGGCCGGTGACGTCTGGAGCTGTCGCTGGGCGAACAGCACGCCGGCGACCGACATGCGCTCGGCGGCCTCGACGTCGACGCGGCGGCCCGCCTGGCTGACCGAGTGGGCCACGAAGGCGACGAAGATCGCCGCAAGGATCGCCATGAGGATCAGCAGCAGGACGGCGATCACGAGCGCCTGACCGGACTGCGAATGGAGTCGTCGCTTCAGCATACCCTCACACCTCCGAAGCGCTCGCCCGCACGGGGCGGGGCCGGGGTTCGTGTTCGCCTACTGGATGGCGTTGCGGAGACGAACCACGCGGGAGACCGGCACCGGGATGGCCTCCCCCGAGCTGATGTCGTACCCCGTCACGTTGAGCCCGACGGTCATCTCGCGTCGCGAGACGTAGGTCGCCACGATCGTGTCGTCCACGAAGCCGCGCACGTCGCCCGGCGACCACTCGAAGTTGTCGCGGAAGTCGTAGTCGACGCGGATCCAGTAGAGCGAGGGATCGGGCGGGTTGAGACGGTCGAAGCGGATGGCGCCGGTGTCGTAGTCGATCCGGTACTGGAAGGGTCCGACGGGCTCGGTCTCGACGCGCTCGCACTGGATCGTCTGGCCGCTCTGGACATCGCGGAGCTGGACGATCTCCGACTCCTTGACCATGCGGAAGTGGTCCCGCGCGTTGAAGGGCGTCGCCGGCGTGCGCACGGTCGGGAGCGGCGGGCTCGCGGGGCTCGGCACCGGGATCGCCACGCCGCCCCCGTCGAGGGCGTCGCCCCGGAACAGGCCGTAGCCGACACGGTAGACCGAGGGGGCCGCCGTCGCCGAGGGCGCCTGGGCGATCTGGAGGCAGCCCGTGTAGTCGGGCGGCGTGTCGATCGTCACCGTGGCGCCCGAGATCGTCTCGTGGTAGACGTCGGTCCAGCGCCGGGCGAAGCGCAACTGCCCGGTCACGGGATCGAGCTTCGGGTAGAGCCGGAGGACCGCCCCGCCCGACGCCATGTACGAGTCGTCGGCCGTCGGCACGGTCCACGCCGCGGCGGCCAGCGCGGTGTAGCTCGCCGCGATGGCGCCGAGCGGCCCGCCGCCCCGCGTGCTGTTGACCTGCGAGAGCGGCCGCAGCGGCATGGGGCTCGCCGGGCTCCACGCGGGGTTGGTGTCGAGATCGAGGTTGCCCCAGAAGGGCTCCGTGCCGCGGTAGGCCGTGGCCTCCCGGATCTGGCTGGGGTCGAGGGTCTCGTTGAGAACGACCTTCGGCTGGAGGAAGAGGCCGGGCAGGGCGCCGGCGAGCACGCTCGCGTCGCCGGCCACCATCACGGGGACCTCGTCGTCGACGGCGCCATCGTACTCGTAGAGGGCGCAGTCCATCGACTGCTTGTCGGTCAGGGACATCGAGACGGCCTTCCAGTAGGCGCCGAGCGCCGCCGCGTTGGCCATGTCGAGGGCGCCGCCGGCTCCGAGCACGGCGCCGGTGTAGAAGTAGGGGGTCTGGAGCGAGGCGAGCGAGACCGTCCCGGCCGGCGCCCCGATCGTGTTCTCGATCTCGGCGAGGGAGAACTCGGCGCGATACAGGACGACGAGGTTGCGGTCGGCATCGTCGGAGAAGGCATCGAGGAAGGTGTTGACGTACCCGGCCCGCGCCGGCGGCACGGGCGCGTCGCCCCACATGCCGGCGCCGACGGGGTGGCCGGGGAGGGGCGCGACGAAGTAGCGGACGATCCGATCGCTGGGGCGGATCGGGTAGGCGACCTTGTCGCGGTTGCCGTAGGTGTAGGCGCCGCCGGAGTAGTCGGTCGCGATCTCGCCCTCGGTCGCCGGCTTGCGGATGTCCAGGAACGACAGGTACACCGCGTCCGGCACCGTCGGGCTCCGATACAGCCCCGGAGCGGGCGGCGGGTAGACGTAGACAGCCTCTTCCAGGTCCTTCACGAGCTGCTGGACGGCCGTGCCGACCCGGTCCTGAAGCACCGCCGCCGTCTCGGCCCGCTTGGTGGCCTGGAAGCTCTGGTACATCGGGACGAAGAGGAGGCCGAGGAGGATCATCAAGATGACGATGACCACGAGCATCTCGACCAGCGTGAAGCCGGCTTGCCACCCTCTACTTCTCACTTGTCCGCCGATTCGTCGCATCATCATTCTCCCGCTCCTTCCCGCCGTCGGAAGGGCCGAAGTGGGGCCGTCACACTAGGGCGCGTCCTCCGCAATGAACGGAGAGTTGGGGTCGCTCGTGAAAGACTCCATGTAGCGAATGCTGCCGTCCATGAACAGGACCGGCGTCACCGGGTCCTGGCTCGCGCGGTGCCACCGCGACCACAGCACCACCGTCGAGTCGAGGGGCATCCAGCGCGACTGGCCCGAGCCGTTCGGGTAGGGCCAGAGCTGGCGCCGGTGCTCGAGCGTGCCCGGCCCGACGCCGCGATGGGGAAGGTACATCCACGCGCCGGTGCCGTTGCTGGCCTCGGGGTCCCACGTCTGGAACGAGCAGTAGAAGAAGGCCTCGGAGACCGGCATCTGCTTGCCCGAACTCGCGAACTCTCCCGCGCCGAGCGACTCGACCGAGACGCGCCTGGCCGAGGGGTCGTGCAGCGCGGCGGGCGACTCCAGCGCGCCGGTCTCGATCAGCGCCCACAGCCCGAACCACTGGTGCCACGGCTCGGGCGGGCCGGCGGGCGGCCACGGCGCCGCGGCGGTCTGGTGGAGGTAGAGCGCCTCCGCCGTGCGCGGGTCAAAGGGCGGCAACCCGTTCTCGTCGAGCTGGTACTGGCGCAGTCCGTTGCTGATCAGGCGCATGTTGCTCATGGTCTGGTACCGCGCCTGGCTCTGCCGGGTCTTGCCCCAGAAGGTGATCAGGATCGCCGCCAACAGCACCATGATGCCGACCACGACCAGAAGCTCGAGGATGGTGAAACCGCGGATCGATCTCTTCACGCACATGGTGCTCGCACCCCCTCTGTCAGCGCATCACGATCGTGTCGACATCGACGCGCACGCGCTTGCGGTCGGAGCCGTCGAAGCAGACGCGGCTCTTGTAGGAGGCGCCGCGCACCGCGTCGATCTGCAGAACGTTGGGATGGTCGAGGACGAAGCTGTGGGTCGAGAAGTCGACCAGGTGCATCTCGCCCGAGACCCGCTTCTCGAGACCGCCGCCCGCGTCGTACCGGTAGTCGACGGAGATCCGATGGCCGTCGGCCTCGGGGTAGACCAGCGTGCCGGTCGACCAGAAGTCCATCGTGGTCCCGACCGGGCTGCCGCGGTAGGTGAGCACCGTGTTCGCGCCCTGCAGCGTGCGGGCGAACCAGCACTGCTTGAGCCCGTTCGAGGACTCCGGCACGAAGACGGGCGTCCCAGCCGTGAGATCGACCACGGCGTAGTTGTTGGCCGCGACGTGGCGCTCGATCGACCAGTTGCCCGGGATCCGGTAGTAGACCCGGATCGGCATGCCCGAGGGCAGGCCCGCGGGGACCCGCACGTAGGCCCCGTTCACGTCGCCCGCGGGCGGAGCGCCCGGAGTCGGGACCGTGATCGAGCCGTCGAGCTTGCTGACGATCCGGACCGACTCGGCGCCGGTCGCGTCGAGCGGGCTGCCGAGGTCGACGGCATCCACCGGGAGCTTCACGATCCGGCCGGTCCACGCTGCCCCGTCCACGTCGATCGTGGTGTCGTTGATCGGCGTGTAGGTGTCGAAGGCCATGATGTCCGGCACGGCGTTGTTGAGCAGGTCCTGCTCGACCGGCCGACGCGTGACCGAGGCGGCGTCGAAGTCGGGCCGCACGTGCGGGACGACCTCATACATGCACGCCAGCTTCGATCCGGCGTTCGGGGGCGCGGACTGGCCGGGGAGCAGCAGGCTAGGATCGAGGTAGCGGATCCCGCCGGCCCGCCCGAGTTCCGGGTCGCTCGACTCATCCGAGACGCCCGGCGCCAGCGAGTAGACCGAGACCGAGTAGGGCACGATCGCGCCGGTCGGGCTGAGCGTCACCGTCGGCGCGGCGCCGAGGATCACCGGGGCGGTCACCCCGACGATGTCCTCGAGGCCGCCCGCCCCCATCTGTGTGTAGGAGACGAGCACGTCGGTCGTGCGCAGGCTCAGCAGGTCGTCGCTGCGGTCGAGCGTGAGCACGCCGCCGACCTCGCTGAAGGTCTTGGCGTTGCGGCCGTTGTCGCCGTCGTCCTCGGCGCCGGGCGCGACCTGCTTCCAGGCGTCGGGGAAGTAGACGCGGAGCGAGCCGGTCACGTACGGCCCGGTCTGCACGAGGCTGATCTGCAGGGGCGCGGGGGCCTCGAACAGCTCGCCGCAGACCAGGTTCGGGTAGAGCGGGCGGAGCACGGGCGGCGCGCCGGGGGTCGACAACTCGAGGGAGATCTGGTCGACGTCATCGGTGCCCACGTCGTGGTAGACCCGCCAGCCGGCACGGGGATCGGCCGGGTCGATCCGCACGCCGCGCAGGATCGCGTCGGGACGCAGGTCGGCCGCCGACTCGGCCTGGCGGGCCACCAGGGAGGCCATCTGCGTCGCCCGGGCCATCGCGTCCGAGCGGGGGATCGCCTGGAGTCCGGGGACCAGGATCCGGATCACGGCCAGCAGGCCGACCGTGAGCACGAAGATCGTGACCAGGATCTCGACGAGCGACATACCCCGTCGTCCGGCACAGGTTGTGGGGAAGCGTCCCATCGCGGTTCACCTTCCTCAAGCCATCCCGAAGGCACGAGACCGAGGCGCGGCGCCTACCGTTCCGACTGGTACTGGAAGGGCGTCAGGTTGCCGGCCGAGCTGTTCGGCGCGCTCCAGCGATTGCCGGACTCGTTGGCGTAGACCTTCACGCTGCCATCGACGCGCAGGATGATGATCGTGCCGTTGTCGTAGGGCGGATCCCCGTCGCTCGCGTCCTTGCGGTGGTACGGCGCCCACGTGACGATGGTGAACGCCGGCCGCGACTTGTTGAGCAGAATCGGGAAGTCCGTGAACTTCTGGATCCCCGCGGCCGAGGACTGCCACGCCGCGGCGCCCGGAGCGGGCCAGACGCTGTTCTGGATCACGCCGGTGTAGTAGTCGGTCGCCCAGCCGTTGGCGTCGAGCCCCCGGAAGTTGTACAGGGTGTGGCCGTAGCCGTCGTCCTGGAAGCTGCACTTGCGCGCCGCGTTGCGCTTCGCCTGCAGGTCGTTGGACGACAGGAACGACGCCGTCGGGTTGATCGGGCAGTAGTCGCCCGTCGCCGGGAGGGGCTTCGGCCCGTACAGGAAGGGCGGCGCGTGGTTGGCGTTGTCGAGCATGTACTGGGCCAGGTTGGCGCCGATCTGGTGGAGGGTCGCCGTATCGTGCGCGATGCGGGCCTTCGCTCTCACCATCATGAACACCGGGAAGAGAATCCCCGCCAGCACCGCGATGATCGCGATGACGACAAGCAGCTCAATGAGCGTGAAACCTCTGTTCCTGCTCTGCATCTGAGACCCCTCCTGGAGGGCCGGCGTCCGGCCCAACGTACCTCGCCGCCTGCGTCCGGCAACCCGGCAGCACGTGCCGGATCAGCCCGCGGCGGGCCTCCATTGCCTACTTACCCGTGCGCGGAACGCGCCTAAACCTGCCGATCGCCGTGGCCCGGGGCGCTAGGCCGCGAAGCCGTACAGGGCGGCGAAGGTCCACGCCAGCTCCTCCGGCCAGAGCAGCGCGAGCCCGAGCGCCACGGCAAGGAACGGTCCGAACGGCAGCCGCGTTCGGGCCACCCGGTGCTCCGAATCGCCGATTCGGCCCAGACGGCGAACCGCGACGGCGGCCAGTCCCACCAGGGCGCCGAGGGCGACCGCGACGATGAAGAACCACAGCAGGAGCCACTCGGGCCCGAGCAGCGCCCCGGCCGCGCCGAGGAACTTGATGTCGCCGAAGCCCATCGCCTCCTCGCCCAGCACGCGGGCGAAGAGCCAGCCGAGCAGCCACAGTCCGCCGAAGCCGAGCGCGGCGCCGGCCAGGGAGTTCGGGATCGGGATGCCGGCGGGCGCGAATCGGGGCGCGTAGCCGGGCTGGAGAGCCCAGCGCGCGGCCTCGGCCCCGACACCGGCCACGAGCAGCGCGATCAGGATGCCGTCGGGGATGGTGTAGGTCTCGAGGTCGACGACGATCACGGCGATCAGGCACGGAACGGCGACCACGAGGGTGCCGAGCCAGACCCAGTCGACGGCGCCGTGGCGCCCGGCGTAGGCGAACAGCCAGGCGTACAGAGCGCCGACGAGCGCCTCGATGGTGAAGTAGCGCCAGGAGAAGGGGGTCCAGCAGTGGCGGCACCGGCTGCGGAGGCAGAGCTGCGAGAACAGGGGGACCAGGTCGAGGATCCGCAGCGTGGCGCCGCAGTTGGGGCAGTGGGAGCGGCCGGTGACGGCCAGCCCGCGCGGCAGGCGGTAGATGCAGACGTTCAGGAAGCTCCCGACCGCCAGGCCGAGAGCCCCGAACCAGACCGTGAAGATCACCCGGAGCGCTTCCGGCACGAAGTCCTCCCGCGCGCCGCGCGTTCCGGCGCAGCCCTGGAACAGGTCCGCCCCTCGCACCGAGCGCAAGGGGCGGACGGATTCTCTCACATCGGTCGGGCGGCGGCTAGAGCCTACTCGTCGCCGCCTCCCTCCTCCTCGCCCGAGCCGGACAGCTCGGAGATCAGCGAGACCAGCGGCAGGAACATCGAGATGACGATGAAGCCGACGATGACGCCCAGGAAGACGATGAGCATCGGCTCCAGGGCGGCCGTGAGCTGCGACAGCGCCATATCGACTTCCGACTCGTAGAACTCGGAGACCTTCATGAGCATCGAGTCGAGAGAGCCGGTCTCCTCGCCGATGGCGATCATCTGGACGACCATCGGGGGGAACCAGCCCGAGTCGCGCAGCGGCCGCCCGATCTCCTCGCCCTCGCGGATGGAGGCGCGGGCGTCGAGCAGGGCGTCGGCGATGATCGCGTTGCCGACGGTGCCGGCCACCGTCTCCATCGCCTGCAGGATGGGGACGCCGCTCTGGAGCAGCGTGGAGAGCGTCGAGGCGAAGCGGGCGAGGGCGACCTTGTGCCACAGCTTGCCGAAGACGGGGGTCTTGAGCTTGATCAGGTCGAGGTAGCGTCGGCCGACCTTGGTGCGGCCGATCATCTTGTTCGCGAAGATCACCGCGATGATGATGATGAACACGACCAGGATGTTGTCGCGCATCCAGTAGGCTATGTCGCGGAGCAGGCGGGTCATGGCCGGCATCTTGTCGGCGCTGATTCCCAGCTCCTCATACATCGCCATGAACTTCGGGAGGATGAAGGTGACGAGGAAGCCGACGATGCCGCAGGCGAAGATCATGACCAGGGTGGGATAGGTCATGGCCGACTTGATCTTGCGGCGGAGTTCGACGTCCTTCTCGAGGAAGCCGGCGAGCCGCTGGAGCGACTCGTCGAGCACGCCGCCAACCTCGCCGGCGCGGACGAGACCGACGGCCAGGTTCGAGAAGGTGCGGGCGTACTTCTGCATCGCGCCGGAGAGCGAGTTTCCGGCTTCGACCTCGTCCCGGATGTCACCGGTCATGATGCGGAGGTTGGGGTTGGTCGTCTGCTCCTGCAGAACCGTCAGGCAGCGGATGAGGGAGACGCCGGCGTTGATCATCGTCGCGAACTGCCGACACCACTGGGAGAGGTCGGTCAGCTTGACCCGCTTCCACATGCGGATCTTGGCCTTCTTGGGGCCGACCGCCTTGGTCCGGGCGATCGAGACGACGACGTAGCCCTTCGACTGGAGGTCCCGCCGGAGACTCTCCTCGTTCTTGGCCTCGGTGGAGGAGTGGATCTCCTTCCCGCCGGCCTCCTTGACGACGAATGCGAAACTCGGCATCCCGACACACTCCCTCCGCGCACGGGATCTACCGGCCCGGCAGGCCCTCATCCACCATGAGCATCTTCTGGAGTTCCTGCGGGTTGACGCAGCGCTCCATCGCGTCCTCGTAGGTGATGAGCCCACGCTGGTAGAGATCCTTCAGCGCCTGGTCCATCGTCTGCATTCCAATACTCGTGTGAGTCTGGATGATCGATGTTACCTGGTGCGCCTTGGCCTCACGGATCAGGTTGCGGATGGCGGCGTTGGCGATGCAGACCTCCATCGCGCAGACGCGGCCCGGCTGGTTCGCGCGCTGGATCAGCTGCTGGGAGACGATCGCGACCAGGTTGTTCGAGAGCTGGACGCGGACCTGCTCCTGCTGGCCGGGCGGGAAGACGTCGATGACGCGGTCGACCGAGTCGGCCGCCGTGTTGGTGTGCAGGGTCGAGAGCACGAGGTGGCCCGTCTCGGCCGCGGTGATCGCCAGGGCCATCGTCTCGTGGTCGCGCATCTCACCGACCAGGATCACGTCCGGGTCCTCGCGGAGCGAGGCGCGCAGCGCGTTCTGGAAGGCGAGGGTGTCCTGGCCCAGCTCGCGCTGGTTGATGACCGAGCGCTTGTGCTGGTGGAGGTACTCGATCGGGTCCTCGATGGTGAGGATGTGCTTCGAGAACTCGTCGTTGATCAGGTCGATGACGGCCGCGAGGCTGGTCGACTTGCCGCTGCCGGTCGGTCCCGTCACGAGGATGAGGCCGCGAGGCTTGCGGGCGAGTTCCTTCAGGATGGGCGGCAGGCCGAGGCCGTCGATCGTGGGGATCTTCTGGGGGATCTGCCGGAAGGCCGAGGCGATGTTGCCCCGGTCCTTGTAGAAGTTGACGCGGAAGCGGGCCTTCTTTTGGAGCTGGTAGGAGAAGTCCAGCTCGAGGAACTCCTCGAACCGCTGGATCTGCTCGTCATGCAGGATGTTGTACAGCATCTCCTGCGCGGTGCGGTTCGTGAACGGCTCGTAGTTCATCTTGCGCATCTCGCCGTCGATGCGGACCACCGGCGGGATATCGACGCAGATGTGAAGGTCGGAGGCGTTCTTGTCGACGACGAAATCGAGCAGCTCGTCGATGTGGACGCCCGCGAGGGGACGGGGACGACTCACCGGGCGCGCGGCGCCGGCAGGCGGCCGCGGGGGGACCTGACCGCCCTGGCCCGGCGGCTGTGGAGCACTCATCAAGCAAACCTCCCCTGAACAGACGGACGGCGCCAGGGCCGATGTGCCCGGCATGACTCTCGGCGCCGGGCGTGCCGGCGCCGAGCCAACGGATCGGTCGAGCGCCCGGAGGGGGCTCCGCGGACCGGGACTAGTCCCAGCCGGCCGTCATGACCTTGCGGATGATCTCCTCCAGGTTGGTCGAGCCGTTCAGAACCTTGGCGAATGCGTCCTCGCGCAGCGTGCGCATGCCGTTGGCGCGCGCGGCGGCCTCGATGTCGGCGAGCGGGGCGCGTCGGACGATCTGCTCGCGGATCTCGCCGTTGATCTCCATCAGCTCGAAGACCCCGAGGCGGCCCTTGTACCCGGTGCGGCGGCAGATGTCGCAGCCCACGCCGCGGTAGAACTTCTGGCCCGGGTCGAGCGGGGCGTCGGGGTCGTAGCCGAAGCCGAGCAGCACGTCGCGGTCGGGCATGTACTCCTCGCGGCAGTTGGTGCAGACCCGCTTCGTGAGACGCTGGGCGAGCACACCGATGACCGAGGCCGAGATGAGGAAGGGCTCGACGCCCATGTCGGTGAGTCGGGTGACGGCGGTCGGCGCGTTGTTGGTGTGCAGCGTCGAGAGCACCAAGTGACCCGTCAGCGAGGCCTCGATGGCGATCTCCGCGGTCTCCATGTCTCGGATCTCTCCGACCATCATGATGTCGGGGTCCTGGCGGAGGAAGCTGCGAAGCGCCGTGGCGAACGTGAGGCCGGCTTTGCGGTTCACGGCCACCTGGTTGATGCCGGGGAGCTGGTACTCGACCGGCTCCTCGATCGTCATGACGTTCCGGTCGATCGTCGAGATCTTCTGCAGGATGGAGTACTGGGTCGTCGTCTTGCCGTGGCCCGTCGGTCCCGTCGAGAGCAGGATGCCGTTCGGCTGCCGGATCAGCAGCTCGAGGCGGGCGAGGTTGTCGGGGAAGAAGCCCAGGCGCTCGAGGCCGATGAAGATGTCGCTCTGGTTCAGGATTCGGAAGACGCACTTCTCGCCGTTGATACACGGGATCGTCGAGACGCGGAGGTCGAACATCTTGCCTTCCATCCGCACCGCGACGCGGCCGTCCTGGGGGGTGCGGCGCTCGGCGATGTCCATGTCGGCGAGGATCTTCATACGGGAGATCAGCGGCGCGTGTACGTGCTTGGGCAGCAGCGGCATGGCCTCTTCGAGGTCGCCGTCGATGCGGTAGCGGATCCGCACGCCGTCGCGCTGGGGCTCGATGTGAACGTCGGAGGCGCCCTTGCGGATCGCCTCGCGCAACATGCCGTTGACGAGGCGCACGATCGGCTTCGACTGCGCGATGGCGTCGTCGGAGTCGCCGAGCTTGCCGGCGACGTCGACCTCCATGCCGGCGCGGGCGACGTGCGAGTCGGTCAAGCGCTGGGTGCTCAGCTCCGCGACGGCCCGATCGGTCTCGGCCGCGTCGCGGGCGCCGTAGGTCCGCATGCGGGCGGCCTCGATCTGCTTCGGCACGCCCTGGCAGGTCTCGACGTTGACCTTGGCGGCCTGCTTGACCTCATCGACCACGAGGATGTCGGCCGGGTCGGGGAAGACGACGACCAGGCCCTCGCCGTCCGACGTGCGAGCGATCGGCATCACGTTCAAGCGCTCGAGCACGTCGAGGGGGATCAGGTTGACGACCTCGTCGTCGATCTCGGTCTTCTCGAGGTCGGCGAAGGGCATCTCCAGGTACTCCGCCTTGGTGCGGAAGACCTCGACCGGGTTGGCGAGCCCCATGTCGACCAGGACTTCCTCCACCCTCTTGCCGGCGGCGCCTTCCGCGGAGAGCGCCTCGCGGAGCTTCTCCTCCGTGACAACACCCTTCGCGATCAGGAGTTGGTTGAACGACCGCTTCTGCCGTGGCGGGCTGGCCATCATCTACCTCCAACTACTCGATGCCGGCGTACACGCATTGGGGACGGACACGAGGTCCCCGGTGACAGGTTCGCCTCCCGAGGTGAATCTCCTGCGCTACGCCATTATACCCCTGGCGCCGACGCCCGAAGGAAGTGCTCCCGCCGACGCCGGACGTTTCGCCGGGGAGCCGGGGCGGCACGGAGCGGCCTCGCGGCCCCTCACAGAGCGGCGGGCGCCGCCTGCTTGGCCTCGTAGGCGCGCTTGCCCTCGCGCATGTACTCCACGATTCCACGCTCGAACAACGCCACCCTCCGCCGCTCCAGTTCGGTCCCCGCTCGGTCGCGGGCCTCGGCGACCAGCGCCTCGAGCCGGTCGAGCCGCTCCGCGGCGCCCAGCCAGCGCCACGCCAGCTCCTCGGTCTGGTGCTGGTGGGCGGGGCTCTCCCGCACCTCGGCGGGGTAGCTCTCCGGGCTCGAGTAGGTCTGCTCGATCAGCCGGTAGGCGGCCTCCATGGGCTCGGCGGCGGCGCCGTAGAATCGCGTGAAGAACTCCGCGAACTCCTGCCGGCCGTCGAGACCGGCGTCGGCGGCCAGCCGAATCGCGAGGTACAGGTCGGGAACGTCCATCAGGTGCGACTCCCCGAACTCGGAGGAGTGCTCCAAGAAGATGCCACGGATCCCGGCCCGTCGGTACATCTCGGCCTGCTCGATCGTCCGGCCGGCGTTGTAGCTCGGGAAGGCGTTCCATTGGCCCCCCTGCGCCTGGAGCGCGGGGAAGCAGTAGTAGATCCACACGTAGAGGGGGCGCTTGCCCCCCTCTCGGGCCACCCAGGAATCGAAGACCCGCCGGTCGTTCGCCTCCATCGAGGGACACCACCAGTTGCGCGTGTGCAGGCACATCTGCACGGAGACGTTCGGCTCCAGCTCGATCCCCTCGGGGGGGTAGGCGTACTCCCAGTAGGCGAGCGCTCCCACGCGCTTGTGCGGGTGTGTGGTCCGGACCTCGGCCGCGACCCGGTTGACGAAGCCCCAGACGTAGCGGCTGGCCCTGCCGTTCGAGAACTGCGGGTTACCGGCCTCTGCGGCATCCAGCTCGGCTTGGCACCGGGGGCAGCCGCACCAGCGGTTGTCGTCCATGGGGACGATCCCGAAGACCTCGCCCAGCGCGGAGTCGCCCGGCTGGCGGCCCTTGCCGTCGAAGAAGTCCCGGGCATCCCGCGCGAGCTGCCGGACCACGTCGTCGTTGGTGTAGCAGAGCTGGCTCGCAGCCTCGTGGCCCTGCGCGAACCAGTCCGGGTGGTCGGCACCAAACCGCTGCGGGTAGCCGCCGAACGAGTGACAGACCCAGTAGGGCTCCCCGCCGAGGCGCATCCGCAGGCGCCACAGGTCCGTCTCGGCCTGGGGGATCCGGTCGTGCTTGGTGGGCAGCATCAGCGGCGTCGGGGTGATCCACCGGTAGGCCATGTCGGGCTTGCGGCGCACGTCGCGGCCGTCCACGATGAGGCTCTTGCTCTCCGTGTACGTGGTCCCGAGGTCGGTCGGCATGTACCAGCGGACGCCGCAGAACCGCTCGAGGAAGTCGTAGACGGCGTCCAGCGTACCCCGGTCGTCGTACCAGCCGGGCAGGGGCGTTGTGGCCCGGCCCTTGCCCCCGGCGTCGAGCGGCGGGCCACCGGGCTCGTCGCAGTGGAGCAGCAGCTCGGTCTCCGCGTCGGGCTCGGGCGCCCGGTCGAAGCGCGGGGCGCGGACCGCGGAGGAGACGCGTACCTCGTCGATCCGGCCGACGAAGGGGTTGCCGGCGGGCTCGGTCGCGCCCTCGGGGCCGGGGATCCCGCCGATCTGCAGCGCCGAGCCGGCGCAGGTGGTCCGGACGTACTCGGCGGTCCCCTGCGAGACCCCGTCGACGAACAACTCGGCCCGACCCGCCGCGGCGTCGTAGGTCGCCAACACGTGGTGCCAGCCCTCGGCCAGCTCCGCCGAGCTGATGCCGCGGACGGTCTCGCCGTCGTAGGTGGTGTAGCCGAGGCTCCGCGTCCCGGGCCAGCGGCGCAGGATGTGGTAGGTCCAGGGGCCCTGACCGTCGAGGCGGAGGATCGTTGCCTCGCCCGGCTGTGGCTCTGCGGGGAGGTAGACCCAGCACTCGAGGCTACCCGCCTCGTCGCGGAAGCCGTGATCGGCGAGCGAGAGGCAGCCGGTCCCGCCGAACTCCAGGCCGCTGCCGAAGCGGCCGTCGCCACGGGCGATGCAGCCGGCGCCCTCGTCGGCTGGGCGGTCGCATCCGATCAGGACCAGGGCGTCGTCGGCGAAGCGAATCGCGTACTCCTGGCTCTCGAACTCGTCGGAGCGCAGGCCGAGGGCGCGCGTCCGACCGCTCTCGCCGACGAGGAGGTCCGGGCCGCGCCGGGCACGACTCTCGGAGACGATGGGAACGGTCGCGCCTGTGATCCGGCCGATGTGGAGCTGCAGCTCGCGGGCGGCGAACCGGGCGGCGGGCGTGGGCTGCTCGGCGAGCACGATTCGGGCGGCGGGCACGCCCTCGCGCACGATGGCGAAGGGCGCCCCAACCGCGGTCGAGGCGAGCATGCCCAGTGCGGCACAAGCGAGAGTCCGACCCAACACGACGACACCTCCTGATCGGGGAGGGTTCGCCTCCGCCCGGGCCGGCCCTTCGCCAGGCGCTAACGGGCTCGCCCCGGGCGGGAGTGCTATACTCCGGTCCGGAACCGAAAGGAGGGGCAGCGATCGCCGAGATCCGGGAGATCCGCGCATTCCTGTCCGACATGGACGGCGTCATCTACCATGGGGACATCCTGCTGCCGGGCGCGAGGGAGTTCGTCGAGTGGCTGCAGGCCACCGATCGCCCGTTCCTCTTTCTGACCAACTCCAGCCAGAGGACCCCGCGCGAGTTGAGTCAGAAGCTGGCCCGCATGGGGATGGAGGTCGACGAGGCCCACTTCTACACCTCGGCCCTGGCGACCGCGAGCTTCCTCGCCAGCCAGCAGCCGGGCGGAAGCTGCTACGTCATCGGCGAGCCCGGCCTCACCAATGCGCTCTACGACGCGGGGCTCACCCAGAACGAGATCGACCCGGACTACGTCGTCGTCGGCGAGACCCACTCCTACACCTACGACCGGATCAACAGGGCCGTGAAGCTGGTGCGCGAGGGCGCCCGCCTGATCGGCACGAACCCCGACCTCACCGGCCCGGTCGAGGAGGGCATCGTGCCCGCGACCGGGTCGCTGGTCGCCCCGATCGAGCTTGCGACGGGCAGGAAGGCCTACTTCGTCGGCAAGCCCAACCCGTTGATCATGCGCCACGCGCTGATGCGACTCGGCTGTCGGCGTGAGGAGGCGGCGATCGTGGGTGACCGGATGGACACCGACATCGTCTCGGGCGTCGAGGCCGGCATGGAGACGATCCTGGTGATGAGCGGCGTGACCTCGGAGGACGAGATCGACGACTTCGCCTACCGGCCGAGCCACATCCTGCCCGGCGTGGGCGACATTGTCCGCGCCGCGACCGAGTAGCTCGGGGGGCCGTGCCGCAGGTGGCGCGCCACGAGGGGGCGAACGCCAGGGGGCGGTGGGATGGCGACCGACACGAGAGGAGCGGGTCAGCAGTGAGCGAGGAACTCGACAAGGACGCCACGAGCACGCCGACCGAGCCGAAGAAGGTCGAGATCGACACCGCACCCAAGCCGAAGCCGAAGCGCCACGTGCTGGCCTGGTTCATCGTGTTCTTCGTGGTGTCGCTCGCCGCCAACGCGTACTTCATCAAGGACAAGATGGCGGGAGGCGGCGCCGAGGACGAGGCGACGGGACCCGTCGGCCGGATGTTCTCCCGCAAGCCCGCGGGGCCGGCGCCCGGCGTGGTCGAGGCGAGCAAGGACCTGCTCGCCGGAGCCGGCGCCGAGCTGGAGGCCGCACTCGGCCTGTGCCGCGAGGGCGACTACCGCAACGCGCGGCTGGCGGTGGAGCGGGCCGAGAAGCTGACGGCCATCGCCTCCAAGCTCAACGTTCCGCCGGCCGAGGGCAAGGCCGCGCCCGACGCCAAGGGGATCCTCGAGAAGATGAACGCGCGCACCATCGAGGGGTACGCGTCCGCCGAGAGCGAGCTGGCCGCGCTCTTCCCCGAGACCGCGCCGGCACCCGAGGAGAAGAAGGCGGAGCCGGAGGGCGCCACCCCCGCGGAGCCGGCCCAGGGCGAGGCCGGAGCGGCGCAGTCCGAGACCGAGAAGCCCGCTGCCCCCGAGGCAACGGCGAAGGAGACCGAGCCCGCCCCCCACAAGGAAGCGGCCGGCGGCAAGGCCTGAGACTCCCGATCGAGTGAGAGGACAACTGCCGCCGGAGCACGTCTCGGCGGCAGTTGTCCTGTCGCGTGAAGGCCGGACGGGGAGGGAATCGGGTTGCCAGGAGCAATCCCCCCGAGCGAGCGCACGATCTCGGCGGTCGTGCCGCTGCACAACGAGGAGCACAACGTGGCTCCGCTGCTCGCGGAGCTGGCCTCCGTCTTGCCCGGGGTCTCCGGCCGCCACGAGGTGCTCCTGGTCGATGACGGCAGCACCGACGCGACGGCCGCCCGCGCGGCCGACTATCTCGAGGCCCACCCCGAGCAGCCGATCCGCCTGATCCGGCTCCGCCGCAACTTCGGCCAGACCGCCGCGATGGCGACCGGCTTCGCGCGCGCTCTGGGCAACACCGTCGCCTCGCTCGATGGCGACCTCCAGAACGACCCGGCCGACCTCCCACGCCTGCTGTCCGCCCTCGACGAGGGCTACGACGTGGTCTGCGGCTGGCGGCGCGCGCGCGCTGAGGGGCCCCTCCGGCAGTCGCAGAGCCGTCTTGCCGCGCGCGTGATCGGCTGGCTCACCGGGGTGCGGATCCACGACTTCGGCTGCACCCTCCGGGTCTACCGGGCGGAGATCGCCCGGGACCTGGACCTGTGGGGCGACATGCACCGGTTCATCCCGGCCCTGTGCCACGCGGTCGGCGCCCGCATCGGCGAGCTGGAGGTCCACCACCGGCCCCGCGTCAGCGGGGTCCCCAAGTACGGCAAGACGGGTCTCCGCCGCGTCGCGCGCGTCGCGCTCGACCTGTTCGCGCTGAGCGCCAGCACGCGCCACCGGGGCAACCCGACCCGGATGTATGGCTGGTGGGCCCTGCTGTGGCTCGGCGCCGCGCTCGTGACGCTGGCCATCGCGCTGGCGGGCTGCGCGCACGGGGCGGTCATCACGGGGCTCATCTGCTCGATGCTGCTCTCCGGCCTGATGGCGCTCGGTTTCGGGGTGCAGGCGGCGATCACCGCCCGTGCCTACGCGCGGATCGCCGGGCGGGGCCCCGGCTACGTCCGCGAGGAGATTGCCTCGGCCGGCTGGCGTACGATGTGGGAGGGCTCGGCCCCCTACCCCGCCCCACCCGGCGGCTCGGTCCTCGTGTAGCCGCACGCCCGCAGCCCGGCGGCGTTCAGGAGCAGCGCGTTGTCCCGCGACGCGGCGCGCACGGTCAACCCGTGGCGGTCGGCGACCTCCCGGGCGATGCGCGCCGGCGTGATCAGCGCAAGCGGCCCCCGCGCCGAGAGCCGGTCGATCGTCTCCTCGCCCCGCGGGAACCACTCCTCCGCGTCGGGTCGCGTGTAGCCGATCCCGCGCAGGTCGGCCGTGTCGATCGAGACGGCCCGGGCCCGCGTGTAGAAGTTGAGCGCGGGACTCGTGCAGCGGTACTGGGCGATCGTCCAGCCCACGGCGGGATCGGCCGGGCGGAGCGCCGGAGGAAGCACCGGGCCCACATCGCTGCTCGCGACGACCGCGCGGTAGCCGGGGACGAGCCCGACCAGCACGCAGCACGCCGCCGCGACGAGGGCCGCCCGCCGGCCCTCCCCGGGCACGAGCCGGGCGGCCGCCGCGCACAGCGCCGCGGCCGCGAGCCACGCCACCGCGAGGGCCGCAAGAGCGCCATCCAGCCCCTCGATCCCCCCGGGCGGGTGGGCGGCGAGCTGCCGCCACAGCCCGACGGCGATCAGCGGGAGCGCCGCCGCGGCTGCGTAGAGGGCGAGCCGGGCGGGCGGGCGTCGGCCAGGAGCGACCGCCAGCGCCGCGGTCCACACCGCGAGCGGCCAGAACGCGGGCAGCGCGTACTGCGGCAGCTTGCAGGCCGAGAGCGAGAAGAAGGCGGGAACGGCAAGCGCCCAGCCGGCGAGGAACGGGCCGGCCGCGACCGACTCGCCGGTTCCGGCGGCCTCCGGGCGATCGAGCCGGATGCGCCGCCAGGCCTCGCCGATCCACAGCACCGACCAGGGCAGGAAGCCTGCGGGAACGACGGCCGCGTAGTACCACAGCGGCTGCTGGTGCTCCGCTTTGCCTCCGCCGGTGTATCGCTCGAAGTGGCCGACGGTGAAGTAGTAGTGGAGGAACTCCGGGTCGCGCGCCGCCACGGCCAGGAACCACGGGAGCGCGACAGCGGCGCAGGTGAGCAGCGCGACGGCCGCGCGGAGCGGCCAGCCACCGAGCGACCCGGCGGCATCCGCCCAGGAACGCCCACCGCGCCGGCCGGCCCAGAGGAGAAGCGCCTCGGCGATGAGGGCCCCCACGGCCAGCACGAGGGCGACGGGGCCCTTCGCGAGGACCGCAAGCCCGAGCGCGGCGCCCGCGAGGGCGGCGAGCCCCAACCGCCTGCCCGGCCGCGCTGCGCGGGCACTCGCCAGCCAGGCGGTGAGCGCGGCGGCAAGGGTGACCGAGAAGAGCATGTCGACGATGGGCACGCGCGCCACCGCGAACACGCAGGCGGTCGTTGCGAGGATCGCGGGCGCCCACCGCGCGACGGAGCGGCCCCCCGTCAACAGCGCGAGCCACCACGCAACGGCCATCCCGAGGAGCGCGAGCAGCGCCGGCACGATGCGCACGGCCTGCTCGCGCGGCCCGAGGAGCGAGATGCTGCCCGCCACGAGCCAGTACATCAGTGGCGGCTTCTCGTAGTAGGGGATGTCGTTCAGGGTCATCGAGACGCCGTCGCAGCGCGCGAGCATCTCCCGCGCGATCTCGCCACACCGGCTCTCGTCCGGGTCCATCAGCGGGGCATCGCCCAGTCCGACGAGCAGCGCCGCGGCGCACGCGAGGAGAGCGGCCACGTGCCAGGGCGAGCGTCCCGCACCCCCCGGCGTCCTCCGGGCCTGCCTCGGCGCTGTTGGTTCCATGGGTCCTCCCTCCACGGCACGGCGGGCGCCGGCCGGATCCCGTCTGGGTACGGGGGAGGAGGCGCCGGTGCCGGGCCGGTGCGTGGTTCGCCACGACGGGGCGGAGCGCCTGCCGCAGGCAGGTCTCGGGAACGAAGCACCGAACGGGATGCGCTGTGAAGGGGGGCCGGCGCTTGGCGTGCGGGAGCCCGCACGGCCATGGCCATGAGGGAGGTACGGTGCACGGCCCCCAGGAGGTAGCCGCCGAGGCCATCCGTGACCACATCGACGCGCTCGTCGACGCAACGTTCGCGATCGCCCGCAGGGGCATTCCCGAGGGGGAGGCTCCCGAGGAGCCCAGTGGCCGCTACCGCAGTGACGCGACTAGCAATCTCCTGTGCCTGGCGGCCGCGGTCGAGCTGGGCGCGCCTGCCGTCCTCGCGTGCTACATCGAGTGGCTGGCGCAGGTCCTGGAGGCCCGCGGCATCCCCGCCGCGGCGCTTGCGAGCCACCTCGAGGCCCTCGAGCAAGCCCTCCGCGAGGCCGGGCAGCCCGCGCTCGCCGTGGCGGCGGAGTACGTCCGCCCGGCTCTGCAGTTGCTCGAGCGGCCTCTCGGCGAGCCGCCGAGCCCGGTCGCGGGCGCCTCGGAGACCCAGCTCCTCGCCCGGCGCTACATCGACGCCCTGCTCGAGCAAGACCGCCCTCGGGCGAGCGCCCTCGTGCTGGGAGCGGTTGGAGAGGGACTGCCGGTCGCCCGCGCGTATCTGGAGGTCCTGCAGCCCGCGCAACTCGAGCTGGGGCGACGCTGGCAGATGGGCCGGCTTACCCCCCCCGAGGAGAGCTACGCCACGGGGGCGACGGCGCAGCTCATGGCCCAGCTCTACCCCCAGACCTGCGGCGGCCAGAGGCCGCGCGGGAGTGTCGTCGCGGCCTGCGTCGCGCCCGAACAGCACGACCTCGGGCTCCGGATGGTCGCCGACTTCCTCGAGATGGACGGCTGGTACGTGCACCACTTGGGGGGATGCGTGCCGGGCGGGCAGCTTGCCGAGGCGGTGCGGCTGCGACGGCCACGCTTGGTGCTCCTCTCCGTCGCGCTGGCGGCCCACCTCCACAGCCTGCGCGAGGCGATCCGGCAGGTCCGGGCGACGGGCTCGCAGGCGGCGGTGCTCGTCGGCGGCTTCGCGATCAACACGGTGCCCGAGCTGTGGCGCCTGCTCGGGGCCGATGGCTACGCGGCCGATGCGCGCGAGGCGGTCGCCATCGCCGGTCGCCTTGTGGCCGAGGACGGATCGGCGCGGCGCGGGCCGCCCGGGGCTTCAGAGGCCGAAGCCAGCGAATAGGGCGCGAATCCTCGATCCTGGCGGCAGCCCCGGCGACCGGCCGGCTCGGCCGGGTATGATCGTGTTCGGAGGGTTGCTCGCGGCCAGACACCAGCCGTCCCCCCCATCCCCCAAGAGCCCACCGCGAGCAGCCCTCCACTTTCGTGTACGGCCCCGCCGCTCCCCAATGCGCCTGCCCCGTACAGGGAACCGCCCCTCGCGGGCTCCGCGAAGGGCGGGGGATCATCGGCTGCGGCCGGCGAGCTACTTCGGCCCGGCGGCGGGGACGGCGTCACTCGGGAGCACCGCGCGCTCGCCGCGGCGGCTACGACCCCGGAGGCTTTGGGCAGTGCGCCCGAGCCCGGAGAGGGTCGACGCGAAGTAGGCCGACAGCGCGAAGCCGAGAAGCATCGCGAGTGTCGCAAGTTGGAACCAGTAAGCCATCGCACACCCTCCTTCCGATCGATCGGGTCACCACGTGGTCTCCTACGAGTAGTACCGGTATGGAGCATGACGCCTGTAAGGGCTTCGAGGTTCCGTCTGTCCTTCTCTCCTTACCACGAAGGCCCGCTCCCCCAATCACGGGAACGCGGATCGGCCCCGGGCGAGCGCGGCAGGGGAGGCCGAGGCGAGTCGGGAATACGCAGCTTCGGAATGGAGGTCCGCCATGCTTCGTACCGGGATCGCCCTCGCGCTCTGCTGTGCCGCCGCGCTCGCCGCCGCGTCCGCCGCCCTGCAGGAGGACGCCGCACGCATCGTCGGCAACTGGCTGTTCCGCACGCCCGAGGTCGAGATCCGCTTCGAGGCGAGGGCGGATGGGAGCTTCACCCGCCTGATGCGCACCGCCCAGGGTGAGGAGCGCACCGCGGGCTCGTACACGCTCGAGGGCGGCGTCTTGACCGTGACCTCGGACGGCGAGACGACCGCGTTCCAGTGCAGCTTCACGCCGGCCGGCGAGCTGACCGTGGTCGGGCCGGACGGGACCGGCATCCGCATGGTCCGGCAGGACGCGCCGGCCGAGGCGGCGCCCGGCGGCCCCGCCACGGGGGGCGGGGCCCTGCCCGCCGCCGGACCGGGCGACCTCGCGACCGCGTTCCCCCTGCCCCCGAGCCCGAACGGCCATATCGTCTTCACGCGCGCGATCCCGACCCGGCTGGTGGCGGCGGGGATCGACGAGACCGTTCCGGTGCAGAAGCTCTTCGTGATGCATGGAGCGGGCGGCGAGAGTCGGCCGCTGATCGTCGGCGAGGCGACGACGGGAGTCCGCGAGGCGCGCTGGGCGTGGGACTACTCCCGCCTGGTGTTCGGCTCGGACTTCCGCAGCGAGCGCTCGGCGCTCGTAGGCGACATCTTCGGCTGCGCGGCCGATGGCACGCCGGCGGTGCGGATCACGGGCAACGAGTTGCGCGGCCCCGCGCCCCGGGGCTACGGCGCGATCACGGGGCTGATCCAGGACAACACCAAGAGCCGGCAGTGGCAGATCGACAAGCCCTCCTCGGTGATCAACATCACGGCCCAGGGCGCCGGCGTCGTCGTCCATCCCGGCGAGCTGCAGGACATCGACATCGTGAACCCGGACACCCAGGAGAAGCTGCGCCAGGAGTCGATGCGGCGGTTCTACATCCCGCACGTCGCGGCCGGCGACCAGGTCTGGGTGAAGATCTGGGTGAGCAACACCATGGGCCACCTGACCTTCTGCCAGGTCCGCCCGGGCGAGGTCACCGACATCGGCAACGTGGGGGTCAACGAGTGCAACTACGCGGCCTCGAAGCCGAGCCTGACGCCCGACGGCCGCTACGTGGTCGGGATGGGTCAGATTCTCTCAGTCGACCCCAACGCCAAGAGCAACGTCGCCGGCGTCGAGACGACGCTGGGGCAGGTCGGCGGAGCCGAGGGGATCTGCGTGATCGACGCGGCGAGCGGGATGCTGCTGGCCTCGGTTGACGCCCTGAAGATGGGGATGCTCTCGGCAAAGGACCCGGCGCTCGGCCCCGACGGCCGCAGCATCGCGTGCGCCGCGGGGGAGCCCTCGCTCGAGAACCTGACGATCCTCGATCTCCAGGACGTGCTGGCCGGGCGGCCGCAGCCCCGGGTGCTGGTGAAGGGCGAGCGGCTGTGGCCGTCGGAGCAGACCTTCTTCAGGACCTGGAACCTCGGCTGCACCGCGCCCGCGTGGTCGCCGGACGGCACGCGGCTCGCCTTCTGCCGCTTCGCGATGGGCGAGAACGTGATGGGCGACCTGTGGATCGTGAACGCGGACGGCAGTGGACTGCGGCAGCTCACGAAGGTGGCGCAGAACCAGATCGCCTCGCAGCCGTGCTTCTCGCCCGACGGCCAGCGGATCGCCTTTACGCTGGTGACGGGCAAGTCGAACCCCCTGATGATCGAGCAGCTCATCACCTTGCAGATCACGGCCGACATCTGGTCGATCGGGGCCGATGGCTCGGATCCCAAGCAGCTCACGACGGACGGCATCTCCGCTGAGCCGGCATGGGGGAGGTAGGGCCCCCACGGGGGGGGGAGGGCGAGCGCGTCGGGCGGGGCCCGCGAGGAAACCCGGCACGCCACGGTGAACTGCGGAGCGTGCTCGACGGGATGGGCACTCGCGACAGGAGAACCGATCGCATGGCAAGAGCCGTCCTCCTTTCTCTGCTCTGTATCCCCGCGCTCGCGCTGGCCCAGGAGACGCCCTCCGGGCCAGCCGCGGCGCTGCTCGACGGCGTCGGGCGGATCACCGCGCCCGGCTGCCTCGTCGGGACCCTCTCCGTCTACGGCGCCGAGGCCGAGGTCGTCTTGACGGCCGACTCCGGCGGCGCCCGCGAGGCACTGGTCGCGGCCGCCTCCTACGGCGAGGGCCGGGTCGTCGCCTTGGCCCACGACGGCCTGCTCGGCGGGCCCGACTCCGAGCCCGGCAATGCGCGCTTCCTCGCCAACGCCGTGCGGTGGGCCGCGGGCGACCGAGACGGCGTCACGGTTGGCCTCCGCGGCCACGCCACGATCGCGCAGCGGCTCGAGGACGCCGGCTTCACCGTCGTCGCGCTCTCCGACGCCGACTACCGCTCCCGCCTGGCGGAGATCGACGTCCTCATCACCGGCGGCTACGACCTTGGCGGGCCCGAGGGCGCGCAGGTGCTCCGCGGCTTCGTCGAGGGCGGCGGCGGCGTGCTGGTCGGGGTCTGCCCGTGGGGTTGGCTGCAGGTCTCGGGCACGCCGAACGAGGAGCTGGCGACCGCCCTGGACGGCAACCGGCTGCTCGCCCCGATGGGCCTGGTCTTCGCCGATGGCACCGTCGAGGAGTCGGAGGGCGGAGGCTTCCGGGCCGACGGCTCGGGGCTCACGCTCGCACACGCCGGGCGCGCGCTGGCAGCGCTGGCCGACCATGTCGGCGGGGGAGCCCAGCTCTCGGGCGGCGACCTCAAGCAGGTCGGCGCGACGCTCACGACGGCAATCCGCTCGATCCCGCCCGACGACGCCTCGTTCCTCCCCCAGCTTCGCGACGCCTGCAGCCGGCTGGCCGGCGACGAGTGGCCGACGCCGGCCACGCCGGTGAAGTCGGCCAACCCGTTCGCCCGGATCCGCGCAACGCTGACCCTCACCGAAACCCGCCGCCTGCCCGCCGAGGAAGTCACGGCGTGCCCGGCAGCCGAGGGGTTCCCCGGGCCCGTGGCGGCCGACGCGCCCCGTGTCCTGCGCGATGTCCGTGTCGACACGGCCGTGCCGGACTGGCACTCGACGGGGCTGTACGCCCCGCCCGGGGGGCTCGTGTACGTGCTGATCCCCTCGGCGGCGACGGAGCTGGGGCTGTCGGCGCGGATCGGCTGCCACACCGACGGCATCTGGCACCTGGACGAGTGGAAGCGGTTCCCGGAGATCAGCCGCACGTTCCCGCTCCGCGATGTGACGACGGCCGTTGCGAGCCCGTTCGGCGGGCTGATCTACATCCAGGTCCCGCGCGGCGTGAAGCTGGGTCTCATCTCGGTGAGCGTCGACGGCGCGGTCGAGGCCCCCTACTTCGTCCGCGGCGAGACCGACCTCGAGGAGTGGCGGACGACGATCCGCAACGCGCCGGCGCCGTGGGGCGAGCTGCAGGCGAACAGCGTGATCCTCTCGCTTCCTTCGGAGGTGCTGCGGACGCTGGACGACCCCGAGTCGCTGCTCGCCTTCTGGGACGAGATGATGGACGCTTGCGCCGACCTGGCCGCCATCCCGCGCGAGCGCGAACGGCCGGAGCGATACGTGAGCGATGTCCAGATCAGCGCCGGCTACATGCACTCGGGCTACCCGATCATGACGTGGCTCGATGTGCCGAAGTCGTTCGTGAACCTCGAGGAGATGCGCACCGAGGGCAACTGGGGCGCCTTCCATGAGATGGGCCACAACCACCAGCAGGGCGACTGGACCTTCGATGGCACGGTCGAAGTGACGGTCAACCTGTTCAGCCTGTACGTCTGCGAGACGGTCTGCGGGCTCGATCCCGGCCAGGGCCACGGCGCGATGGCCGAGCCGGGGACCTCGCAGCGGCGGGCGAAGTACCTCGCCGACGGCGCCCGGTTCGAGACGTGGAAGTCCGACCCGTTCCTCGCGCTCACGATGTACTACGAGCTGCGGCAGGCCTTCGGCTGGGAGCCGTACAAGCAGTTGTTCGCCGAGTACCTCGCCTTGCCCGCGAACGAGCGGCCCCGGAATGACGATGAGAAGCGGGACCAGTGGATGGTGCGGTTCTCGCGGACGATCGGCCGCAACCTGGGCCCGTTCTTCGAGGCGTGGGGCGTCCCGACGAGCCAAGCCGCCCGCGATTCGATCGCCGATCTCCCCGCGTGGATGCCGGAGGACTGGCCCACCGCGCCCTAGCGCGTGGGACGGTGAAACCCTCACGCGCGCGTTGCGTCTATGGTGTGGGCCGGCCGGCAGGCATCCCTTGCCGGCCGGCCCGCATACCGGAGGGAGCCACGAGCCATGCGCGCAGCCGTCATCCACGACCACGGGGGGGCCGACCGGATCACCATCGAGGAGGTGCCGGACCCGAGGCCGGGCCCGGGGGAGGTCACCGTCGCGCTGCGAGCGGCGGCACTCAACCATCTCGACATCTGGGTCCGGGAGGGCCGGCGGGGTGGCGGTCTCCCGAGGCCGCACGTGCTCGGCTCGGACGGCGCGGGCGTGGTGATCGAGCTGGGCAGCGGCGTCTTCGGGGTCGACGAGGGCGACGAGGTCGTGCTCTACCCCGGGCTGAGCTGTCGTCGGTGCGATGCCTGCCTGCGGGGCCAGCCGAGCGAGTGCGTGGAGTTCGGCGTGCTCGGCGCGCAACGGTGGGGCACCTACGCCGAGCGGGTGTGCGTCCCCGCGGTCAGCCTCCACCGCAAGCCCCTGACGCTGGGCTTCGACGAGGCCGCGGCACTGCCGGTCGCCTACCTCACCGCGTGGCGGATGCTCTGCACCCGCGCCCGGGCCCAGGCCGGCGAGAGTGTGCTGATCCATGGGATCGGCGGCGGCGTGGGTCTCGCGGCGCTGCAGATCGCGAAGCTGCTCGGGGCGCACGTCATCGCGACCTCGTCCTCCGACACCAAACTGGCCCATGCCGTGGAGTTGGGCGCCGACCATGTGCTCAACTACGCGCGGACCGCGGACATCGCGGCGGCCGTGCGAGAGCTGACCGACGGCCACGGGGTCGACGTGGCGCTCGACGCGGTGGGCGCGGCGACCTGGCCGATCGACCTCGCGGCGGTGCGGAAGGCGGGGCGGATCGTGCTCTGCGGGGTCACGACCGGCGCCGAGGTGGCCGCCAACCTGCAGGCGATCTACTGGAACCAGCTCACGATCCTCGGCTCGACGCTGGGTTCCGACGCGGAGATGCGGCAGCTCCTGCGGGCGGTCGAGGCGAACCAGTTCAGCCCCGTGATCGACTCGGCCGTTCCGCTGGGCGAGGTCCGCGCGGCGACCGAGCGAATGGAGCGCGGCGAGCAGTTCGGCAAGATCGTGGTGGAGGTCTCGGACTGAGAGGGCGCGGAGCCATGGAGTCGGTGCGGCTGGGCACGGTCGAGGTGAGCCGGTTCATCGTGGGCAGCAACCCGTTCAGCGGGTTCTCCCACCAGAGCGCCGAGGTCGACACGCGAATGCGGACCTACTTCACGGCGGCGAACATCAAGGCCGTGCTGCACGATGCCGAGGGGCTCGGGATCACGGCGGTCCTCGGGCGAACCGACCTCCACGTCATGCGGCTGCTGTACGAGTACGGGAACGAGGGCGGCACACTCCAGTGGCTTGCCCAGACCTGCCCGGGCGTGGGCCCGCAGGAGCTGTGCATCGGCTACGCGCGCGACTACGGCGCGAAGGCCTGCCACCTCCACGGCGGCCACATGGACTGGCTCTACGCGAATGGCAAGATCGACGAGGTGCCGCCGCTCGTGGACCGGATCCACGAGTGCGGCATGGCGGCGGGGATCGCGGCCCACGATCCGAACGTGATCCGCTGGGCCGAGGAAGTCGGACTCCCGGTCGACTACTACATGTGCTCCTACTACAACTCGATGCGGCGCGACGAGCGACCCGAGCACGTCCACGGCGCCAAGGAGTGGTTCTGGGAGAAGGACCGGGCCACGATGACCGAGCTGATCGGCTCGCTCAGCAAGCCGGCGATCCACTACAAGGTACTTGCGGCCGGCCGCAACGACCCGGCCGAGGCGTTCGGGGTGGTCGCCGATGCGCTCCGCCCGCAGGATGCGTGCTGCGTGGGGATCTTCCCGGCCGACAAGTCCGACATGCTGGCGGAGGATGTGCGCCTGCTCGGCGCGGCGCTCGCGGCCCGAGGGCGGAGCCTGTAGCGCCGGAGCCGATTCATGCGGACGGGGCCGCCCCCGGTCTCACCGGGAGCGGCCCCGTCCGTCGTACTCTGACTCCCCGCATAGAGCCTAGCCGATGTGGACTCCCAGCGTCCCCAGCCACTCGTCGAGCAGGAACTGGATTCGGCCGATCAGGAGGGACATGCGGGCCATGACCGTGTTCCCGAACGATGCCCCGAAACCGACCATCAGGAAGTAGACACCGACACGGGTGAACCTTCCATACGCGCCCTTGTGCTCCTTCGAGAAAAAGAAGTAGCCGAGGACGCAGAGCATGCCCGTGACGAGCAGGGCGCGCGAGACCGTCACGAACCAGTTGATCTTGCCCGGCGAGAGGAAGGCCACGAGTGGCTCCACGCTGGTCTGGATCTGGGGCAGGATGTAGACGGTTACGGTGACGGTGATGCCGATGCCGGCGTAGGAGCCGACGATGAAGGCCAGCGGGATCCGCGACAGCCAGGCCTGCTTCGGGAGGAAGCGGGCGAGCATGAGGAGCCCGAGCACACAGGGGACGGCGCGGTGGATGATGACCCACCACGCGCCGGGGTCGCTGCCGGCCGCGGCCCAGGCCGAGGAGACCGGGACCCAGACGTCATCCCACAGCGTGTAGTGGACGACCGAGGCCGCGCCGAAACCCACGCTGATCCCGATGAACAGCGACTCGGCGAACTTGTAGAACGGGTTGTCCTTGTAGAGGAAGCTGAGCGCGCAGAAGGTCAGGAACGCGGCGACCCAGATCCCGATGGTCTGCGCGTTAAGGAAGCTCTCCATCGCCTACCGCCTCCCCCCTCGCTTGCGCCCGCGTGGGTTGCGGCCCGTCACGGCCATCGCCACGTTGCCGAAGAGCACGAACACGACGATCGCGATGTGGGCGGCCGACTGGCCGACCATGCCGCGGGTAGCGGTGCCCAGGCCCTTCTCCTTGTCGATGTTGTCGGCCACGAGCCGCTCGTACTCGGCCGCGCCCTTCATCCCGCCGAGGAGTCCCACGATCTGCTTGGTGTCGAGGAAGGCGTAGTAGTCGGCGACCATGACGCCGGTGACGCCGGCGGCGCACGGCACGCTGTAGCGGTTGCCGGCGAAGGCCATCCACGACTCGGGCACGGTCGAGCCGGCGAGGCTGAGGCAGAGCTTGAGGTCGGTCAGCTTGCGGAAGCTGGCCATGGCGGGGATGTCGGCGAGCGACTTGCCGGTGTAGTCGGTCGGGTAGACCGTGCTGACATCGGCGCCCATGCCGAGGATGATCGCCTGGGCCCCGCCGGGCTTGAAGCCGAGCATCACCCAGTCCTCGTACTGCTTCTTGCCGAAGGCTTCGGCGGCCTGGCTGAGGATCCGCGAGCCCATCATCGGGCCGTTGAGGTCGAGGGCGGTCCCGTAGACCTTGATCCCCTTCGCGAAGCAGTGCTTCGCGACGGCCACCGCCATCGGGGCGTTCTCCGGGATGGTCGAGGGCCCGTAGTCGAAGCTGATGAGGACGCAGTCGCCCTCCTCCAGGTTGTCGATGTAGTCGTAGAGCGCCCGGGCCGGCGCCTGCACCTCGACGGGCACGGCCAACCTCGGGAAGAAGAACGGGACCGTGAGCGAGACGAACACCAGGGCATAGACCACGCGACGGTCGATGCGGAGGGCTCGGGTCCAGAAGTCCGGCTTGCGATCCAATGTGGCCATCTCTGTCTCCCCTCCCCTAGTCCCCGGTGCCGGCCATGTAGGGCCGCTCGATGCCGACGAGAATCCGAAGTGACTGGGCCAACGCGGCAAGGCCGGCGCCGAACAGAACCGCTCGCTTGGCGGCCGTGTTCGGGAAGGACATCAGCCACTCGGTGACCTGCCCGAGTGTCGGGATGTGGTGGGCCGAGAGGAACGGCACGCCCTCGTTGAGCGGCTTGATCATCAGCTCCCACGCGTAGGCGGTCAGGGGGGCCCGTCCGAGCATCACGATCACGGCGGCTCCGAGGAGCAGGGCCGAGGTGATGTCGCGGGCGCGCATCGACCGGAAGGCGGCGCTGGCGATGTAGAAGGCGAGCAACGAGAAGATCGTGGAGTCCATCGGAACCAGGACCCACTGGTAGATCCAGTCGAAGGCCTTGTTGCGCTCGCGGTTGATCCCGGCGCGGAAGAACTGCCCGCCGCCCTCGGCGGTCCAGGTGTAGCGGGTCTCCGACGCCTCGGCGCCCTCGCCCTCCCGGAGCACGGCGGCGCCCGAGGCGTCGATCGTGAGCGTCGCGGGCGGCGCCGCGGGCGCCTCCGCCGCGGGGGCGGGCGCGCTCTCGCCGGCCTCGGGCTTCGGGGGCTCGAACCGCCACTCGCCGGGGTAGGCCGCCTCGCCCTTGCCCTCGGGTTCGCCGACGCGCAGCAGGGCGGTCTTGCCCGAGGGACGGGTGAGCATGACGGTGGCTCGGTCGTCGGTCATCGAGCAGTTGGCCTTGGCGCCGTCGGCCGCCGCGAGCTTGAGGGTGACGGGCTTCTGGAGGAAGAGGCCCCCGAACGTGCCGACGAGGAACATGACGGCGAAGCCGCACACGGTGACCAGGCCGTACGGCCAGTTCTCCTGGCGGCGCTGGATCCGCACGAGGTTCACGCGCACGAGGCTCGCGATCCCGAGGATCATCGCGAAGCCGCCGATGATCCGGAAGTACATCACCATCACGTTCTCGAGTCGCTCCATGCCCCGCGTCGGGACGAAGAAGCGGACGAGCATGAGGAACCCGAAAACGGCGGCGATGAGCAGTGGTAGCTGCTTTCGCATTGCGGCTGGCTCCCTACCCTCCCGTTTGGAAGTGGAACAGATCCTTGATCCACTCGGCGACTCCGGGCGCGCCCACGAGGACGAAGCCGGTCGCGAGAAGCAGCCCACAGACCATCGAGGCGGCGATCAGCAGCTTCGAGTAGTCCTGGCCCTTGAGGCTGCCGAGCAGCTTCGGCTCGCGGGAGAGGTAGGCGCTCGCGCCGTAGAACTCCTCGCCCATGAGCGTGAAGTCACAGGTGGTCACGAAGAACGGGAGCTGGGTGAACGAGTCGGTGCCGACGATCTGGATCGACCCGGCGATGAAGCCCGCCTCCGTGAGGATCAGAGACTCGGCGAAGTAGGAGCCGAAGTAGAAGTTGGTCGCGGTCTTCTCGCGCACCATGATCCCCGCCATGCCGGCCGCGTACGCGAACTGGGCGTCGGTGAGGAAGTAGATGCGGTCCTCGCGGAAGTCCTCGGGCTTGCCGGCCGCCAGGTAGGCCTCCTTGACGACCTCACGCAGCGCGGTCATGACGACCGGGTCCTTGCAGGGGACGATCAGGTCGGTCCCGTGCTCGGCGGCGATCCGCGCGATTCGGCCGAGGAGCACCATCGCGGCGATCGTGGGGATGTCGCCCACGCCGCCGAACCCGGCGCAGAACAGCACCGGCCGGCCCATCTCGGTCGCGCGGCCCACGGCGTCGTCGACGGCCTGGAGACCGGCGATCGGGCGGACGTAGAGCTTGCGACCGCTGCGGGCCGAGTAGATGAACCCCAGGATCAGCGAGCCGGCGACGAGCACCACGACCAGCACGTTGTTCCACTCGCGGTTGTACGGGTTGTTGAGCGGCTTGACCGCCGTCAGCACCACCGGCGGCGACATCTTGCCGTCCTTGTAGAAGCGGATCTCGTAGTCGAACGTGTTCTTCGAGGGATCGCGCAGCGCGCGCCGCTCGCGGAGCCCCTTGACCTCGCTGAAGGGGGCGGGCGGGTCGGACTTCAGCTCCGCGTCCTCGCCGACCGGCTCGAGGTAGACGAACTCGCTGTCGAGGTACTCGCGCGAGCCGGAGGGCATCTCGGCGTTGGCCGGGAGGCCTTCGTTGTCGACCTCGCCCTCACCCTCGCGCACGGAGGGCACCTGGGGCACCGTCCAGTAGAAGTCGCCCATGCTCGAGGGCTTGCGGCGGATGACGTAGCCGACGCCCGCGCGCTTCTCGGCGTGGGCCCGCCAGTCCGCGGTGATCTTCCTGCGGGACGCCTTGGTCAGCCACCGGTAGTCCCAGTCGGTCTTCATCTCCTGCTCGCGCACCTGGCGCAGGCCGGGGTCGTCGGGCGAGGGCTCCCAGAGGATGCGCAGCTTGGTGCCGGCATCGTTGGGGTAGTCCTCGAACCGCACATCGACCGGCGGCCGGAGGTTGGGGTCCTCCGGGTAGGGCAGCGTCGGCGGCTCGGTCGCGGCGGCCGGCCCGCTCTCCGCCGCGGGGGCGGACTCGGGCGCCAGCGCGGGGGGCGACGGCTCTCCCGCAGCGCTCTCCGTCGACTCCGTCGTGCTCTCCGTCCCCGCCGGGGCGGCGCTCACGGCTGCCGCGACCACCAGGAGGCCCGCCAACAGCGCCGCGAGCCACGGTGTCGTGCTGGGGAACCACACTCGTCTCACACTCTCGCCCTCCGCTCCCGCGATCGCCTTGGCGGCGTCGTTCCGCACTAGGATTGGATCACCTCTACGTTGGCCCGGGGGAGCGTCTCCGTGCGCCCGTCGGGCAGCTTGACGTCCAGCGACCGGACCTTCGCCTCGGTCTCGATCGCGATCAGCTCCGACCGGAGGCTGACGACCTCGGCCAGAACGCCGAAGAACGGCTCCCGGATGATTCGGATGGTGTCGCCGACGTGCATCTCGCCGCCGGCGTCCTCCTCGGCCGCCGTGTCGGTCTCGACCGGGATCACGATCTCGGGGCGGATGACGCCCGCGCGGATCTGTGTCGCGCCATTGGCCGAGGCGCCCTTGCCCTCGAGCGAGGCAAGCAGGTCGAAGGTCCGCCGGGCCATCGTGATCTCGCCGAAGCCCTCCGTGATGACCAGGGTGACGGGGACATCCTCATGGCCGGTGATCGCGACCCCGAGCGGGTAGCCGAGGTAGGCCTCGAGGTCGACATCGTGGACCCCGCCGGCGATCAGCGCGTGGACCCCGACCTCGCCGGCCCGGTGGATCGCCTCGAGGGTCACGAGCGAGCCGCCCACGACCAGTTTGCCCTTGTGCTCGGGGGCGATGTGCCCGGCCTCGAGGACGTCGTCAGGCGACCCGACGGCCATCGCGAGCGGTCCGTGGGTCTCACCGCCGACGCCGATGATGCCCTGGACGAAGGCGGCCGGGGCCTCGACGACCACGCCCTCGGCCTCGCGGACCTCGACCACGGCGCCGTCGATGTAGCCCTTGACCTCGACGGGGAGCGGCGCCTTGCGGATCAGCACCTTCCCGGTGACGGGCGAGACGGTCTCGATCGTGCCGGAGCACGGCGCGACGACCTCGCTGCGGCCCATGCCGAGGAAGCCCTTCGTCCGCGCGAGCACCTCGCCGGCCTCGACCGGGTCGCCCTCCTGCTTGGAGAGCTTGGCGGGGATGTCCTTCGCCTCACAGCCGAGGTCGAAGGCCATGTTGATGATCTCGATGTCGCCGGGCAGCTCGGTCCGGGCGACGACCTCCGTGGCCGAGACCCGGGCGCCGACCGTCGTCAGGACGGAGCCCTTGAGCGGCAGGATCCGCTCGCGCCGAACCAGGCACTTGCTGGCGACGCGCAGTCCCGGGGTGTAGGCATGTCCCATCTGGGCGGCCTCCTCGCCGTTAGTCCTTGGTGGGGTAGATGTCGAGCGCAGCGTTCCAGCGGCGCAGGAGCGCCATGCGCTCCTCGGGGACGGTCGGCAGCACGAGCGGGCGGCCGCGGCCGTCGAGCACGAGCCCGACCACGCCGCCCTTGAGCGTCACCTCGAGCGTCTGGCCGCGGCCGGCGCCGACATCGACCCCGCGCGCCGGGCTGATGACGGCCTCGGCCTCCTGCCCTTCGCCGAGCGGGACGAGCTGCATCTCGCCGGCTTGCACCTCGTAGCTCTTCCCGTCAAAGGCGACGGTCGCGAGCGTCTGGCCCGGCTTGACCCGGCCCGTCGCCACCGGCGCGATGCAGGGCCCGAGCGGGATCAGGCAGTCGCGCCAGAAGACCGACATCGCGGCCTCGGGGCACAGTGAGGCGAGCACACCGAGCTGCGGCATCATGAAGATCGAATCGACCGCGAGCTGGGTGACACCCTCGGGGACGAAAGCGTCGATCATCATCAGCATCGACTGCTGGCGCCGCGGCGCATGGGAGAGCACGCCGCCGGAGCCGATGATGAGGTCGAGCGCCATCAGGTCGACGAGCGTCGCGCCGGCGACCGACTGCGAGAAGGCCTGATCGATGGTGCGCTGCTGCTGGACGCCCTTGAGGCCGGTGGCGAGCTGCTTGTGCTGCTCGAAGGCGAGCCGCAGGGCCTCGCGGGCGATCGCCTGCTCGATGATCAGGCTCTCCTGCGTCTGAGGGATCGTCGTCGGGCGGATCATCTTGTTCTTGACCCGGTTGCCGAGGCCGGCCGCGTCGATCGGGATCGGGCACCAGCGGAGCACGTTCTCGACGCCGGCCTCCACGAGCACGTTCGAGATGGAGTAGCTCATGCCGAGGTTGGCGCTGACGGTGCGGTTGAAGACCAGCGGCCGCTGCTCGTCCTCGTCCTCGGTCTCGCCCTCGAAGACGGAGAAGACGTCGGTCGTGGCGCCGCCGATGTCGACGCCGACGAGCTGGATCCCCTCGCGGTGGGCGACGGTCTCGCACATGGCGCCGACGGCGGCGGGGGTCGGCATGATCGGCGCGTCGGTCCAGGTCGTGAGCTTGTTGTAGCCCGGCGCCTGCTGCATGACGTGCTCCATGAACAGCTCGTGGACCATGTCGCGGGCGGGGCCGAGGTTCTCCTCGTCCATCGTGGGACGGATGTTGTCGACGACGTGCAGCTCGGACTTCTCGGCCAGCTCGTCCCGGATCTGCTCCCGAGCGTCCCTGTTGCCGCAGTAGATGATCGGCAGGCGGTAGTTGCCGCCCAGCCGGGGCTTGGGGTCGGCCGCGGCGACGATCTCCGCCATCTCGATGACGTGGTTGACCTGGCCGCCATCGGTCCCACCGGCCATGAGGATCATGTCGGGGCGCAGCGAGCGGATCCGGCCGATCCGCTCGTGGGGCAGGCGGCGGTCGTTGTGGGCGAGGACGTCCATGACGATCGCGCCGGCGCCGAGGGCGGCGCGCTGGGCCGACTCGGCGGTCATCTGCTTGATGACGCCGGAGACCATGAGCTGGAGTCCGCCGCCGGCGCTCGAGGTCGAGACGTAGAGGTCGATGCCCTCGGTCGCGCTGTGCTCCGGCTTGATGAGCAGCTCGTCGCCGTCGAGCAGCTTGCGTCCGGAGAGTTCCTCCACCTCCTGGACCGCGTTGACGACGCCGCGCGTGACGTCCTCGAAGGGCTTCTCGACGGTGGTCGGCGCTTCGCCCCGCACGACGAGTCGGTAGCCGCCCTCCTTCTCGTCCTTCTCGATGAGGATCGCCTTGGTGGTCGTCGAGCCGCAGTCGGTGGCGAGAATCGATCGGGGCTCGCTCATCTGTGCCTCCACTCGTCCCTCGTTCGGGAGATCGTTGCCGGGTGATCCCAGCCACGCACACGCGTTCCCCGGTCCGTTCGAAGCGGGGAGAGCCGCGGAATCACGCGCGAGGTTGTTTCGCCACGCCCGGCCGCACACCTCTCTCGCGGCGTCCGCGCCCGGCGAGCCAGGCGCGATAGCGGCGGCACAGCGCCCGCGAATCGCCGCGACGGGCGCGCCGGGCCGCCGCCCGGCCGAGCCGGGTCTCCTCCTCGGCCTCGATCGCCTGCACCAGCTCCTCGACGCGGTCGCGGTTCTCGAGCAGCTTGCGGAAGGTGTAGTAGTCGCGGATCTCGACCAGGGACTGCACAAGGGGCCCGCCGACGACCAGCGCCTGCGAGGCGATGTAGGTGACCGGCTTCATCGACTCCAGCACGAGCACGGCCGGGCCGCCGATCTCCCACCGCGAGACCTTGCGGGCGATCCGGCGCTCGAGGTCGTCGAGCGCGGCGGGGTCGATCTCCTCAATCGCCTCCCAGTCGGCCGGCGTCCGCAGGTGGGGGGGGATCTCGTCGGGGCGACCGCGGCTCACCGGCGCTCCTCCAGCCCGGCGGCCCGGAGGGCGTCGCACACGGTCTCGGCGTTGCCGGAGAGGTAGAGCGGCATGCCGCGGTAGTTGTCGAGAACGGAACGGCGGGAGAGGGTGCAGAGCCAGACGGTGCGCGGCGAGCGCTCGAAGGCGCGGAAGGCCGTCAGGTCGCGCTCGAAGCGGTAGGCGGCGGTGCGGATCGCGACCCGCGTACCGGCGAGGGTGTAGTGGGTCGGGAGCAGGAAGGGGAGCAGGGCTCCGAGCACGAGCGCCGTCGCCAGGAGACCGAACAGCAGCGACTCGACCCAGGAGATCGCGAGCACGCCGGCGGCGATGGCGATGAGGACGACGACCGCGACGAGGGTCGGCTGTCGGGCCGCAGGGTGCGCGGTCCAGCGCAGCGCCCCGTCGTCCTCGGGCGGGCTGGGTCGCGGAGCGCGTTCCGCGATGGGCTGCCGGTCCGGCACGTGCTGCCTCCGTCGCCGGCCGTCCTCACCCGGCCGAGACAGTAGCGGACGAGAGGGGGCCGGCGCAAATGGAAAGAGGACCTCTCATCTGTAGGGTGGTTGGGCCATTGGGGGGACGGCTGGTGTTGGCAGATGAGAGATCCTCACGTTGCTTATAGCACACCGGGCACAAGCCGCGCAAGATCCGTACAGCAAAAAACACGCACATGCCCGCCGCGGGGCAGCGCGTTTGCCGTGGCGGTGCGCGGAACGAGTGGGAACGTGCCGGACTACCGCCGATCAGGACTCCAGAGACTCGAGCAGCGCCTTGGAGCGGGCCCGTGAGGCCGTGAAGACGCTCCCGCGCGTGTCTCGAAGGATCACATCATACGACCCATCGCCGTTCGGCACCAGGAAATGTACGTACCGCTGGTTGACGAGGGCGCCCGGATTGACGCGGACGAACCCCTCCGAGACCAGCCGCTGTTCCAGGCGCTCGATGGTGTAGTAGGTCGGGTACTCGCTCTCGGCCGTGCGGATCACCGTCCGCCGCCCCACGCGCTCGGCGCAGATGATCTCGTCGGGGTCGAGCAGGCGGACTGCGCCCTCCTCGTAGTCCTTGACCGGAAGCCGGCTCGGCCGCCGGCTGCGGGGGAGGACCTGGAGCTTGTCGAGCGATCCGGCCAGTTGGTCGAGCCGGGCCTGCAGCTCCTCGACGGGCTGCGGGTTGTGCTGGCGCTCGCGCTCGACCCGGTCGACGGTGCGCTGGATCCGATCGGTGAACGCGGCGGCGCGCAGGTGCTTGGGGACGTAGTCGAAGGCGGCCAGCTCGAAGGCCCGGAGCGCGTGCTCCTCGTGGCCCGTCACGAACACGACGAGGGGGCCACCCTCCTCGGAGAGCACCGCCTCGGCGACGTCGAGGCCGCTCAGGCCGGGCATCTCGATGTCGAGGAAGACGACATCGGGCTGCGTGTTCTCACACAGCCGCAGGCAGTCGACGCCTGATGAGGCGATCGCGACAACCTCTACGCGCCCTGTCTCTCGGAGGATGCCCTCCAGGAGGCGCGCGAAGTGGTCGTCGTCGTCCGCGATGACCGCACGGACCACCCCCAATCACTCCTCACACACGCCGTGCCCCCCCGCACCAGTACCGCTCGTATCCTACCCGCAAGAGGCGCGGGAGGTAAAGCACCGGCCGGCCCGGTCGAGATTCCTTTCTCGATGGAGGAGGATGCACACGCCTGTTTGCCGAATGCCTCTTCGCAACCAAACACCTGCTTGAGGAGAAACGCCATGTGCATCGGATCCCTTCACCCGGCGCCCGCCGTCGACCTGGACCTTCTCGAGGAGGCCCGCCCGTTCGTCCGCTCCGTCGCGCGCGGCTATCTCTCCGCCTCCGACGATGTCGAGGACGCGGTGCAGGAGACCATCCTCCGCGCCTACATCTACCGGGAGCAACTCAAGTCGCCCGCCGCGCTCCGAGCCTGGCTCCGGGAGATCACCCGCAGCGTCTGCCTCAACCTCCGGAGGCGCGAGCGCTCGCGCCTGCCCCTGGTCCCCTTCGACGTCGAGGCCGAGCCCGCTGGCGGCAGCCGTGAGCGCGACGCCGTGACCGAGCGCATCCTCGCCGCCGAGTCGATCCGCGAGACCCGGAGGCTCGTCTCGGCCCTGCCCGCGCTGTACGCCCGGCCCCTGGAGCTGCTCCTGTGCGAAGGGTGCTCGTACCAGGCGATCGCGGCCCGCCTCGAGCTGCCCTTGGGCACGGTCAAGGTCCGCCTGCACCGCGCCCGCCGGATGTTGCTCGCGGGAAGCTCGGGCCGCAGCCTGCGGCTTCTCTTCGAGGGCCAGGCGGCCTGAGCACGAGGTCGCAGGTTGATCGCGCGGCGCGGGGAACAGCGCTCGCATGACACTCGCGACGTTCGCAACGGGTTGCAGCGCTCTTCTCCTACTCGGCCGGGCGGCCGTGGCGCAGACCGCCGGCCCCCTGCCCGCTCCGGTGCTCGCGTGGTCGTTCGAGGGCGACCTGCGCGACGGCTCGGGCCACGGCCACG
>CAZRDB010000011.1:0-1209 GCA_964598695.1 uncultured Armatimonadia bacterium | reverse complement strand
CACGACGGACTCGCCCACGGGAGCCCCGCGTTCGCCGAGGCCCCGGACGGCCGCTGTCTCGCGCTGGACGGGCAGGGCACGTGGGTCGCGGCCACCGGCCAGCCGCTCGATCTGGGCGGGGAGTTCACGATCGAGTGCCGGGTGAACCCGGCGGAGACGCAGCGGCCCTACGCCGACGTCTACGGCAACCACTCGCACCAGTTCGTGGGCTTCGCGCTGCAGCAGGACGGCGAGCGGACCAACCACTACTACTTCACCTACGGGACGGGCTCCTCGTGGGTCTACGGGCCGACGATCGCGCTCACGCCCGGCGTCTGGCAGCACGTGTCGGTGGTCAAGTCGCCCGACCGGCTGCGCGTCTTCGTCGACGGGGTGCTCGTGGGCGGTGTCTCGGCCGACAAACCGATGGCCCCGAGCGCGACGCCCTTCATGGTGGGCCTCGGGATCGAGGGACCGGAGCGGTGGTTCGCCGGCCTCGTCGACGAGGTGCGGATCTGGGATCACGGGCGGCGGCCGGAGCGCACGGGCACGCCCGAGCGACAGCTTGCACTCTTCGCGGCCAACGCCCAGCTCGAGCTGGAGGCCTCCAGTCGCTGGAGGATCTTCCGGCCCGACGCGCCGGGCAGCCTGCGGCTGTGGATCGACCCGGAGAGCGTCCCCGAGGCTGTCTCGGAGGTGCGCGTCACCCTCCTGTCGACCGACGCGGCGGGCCGGACCCCGGCCGCGCCCGAGCCGATCGCGCTCACGCGTCCTCAGGGGTTCGCGGCGACCGTGACGCTCGTCGCGGCGCCCGGTCTCCACCGGCTCGCACTTCGCCCGGCGACCGTCACGACGGACGGAGAGACGCGACTCCCGGAGCGCACGCTGAGCTACCTCGTCCTCTCCGGCGGGGCGTCGGCGCCGCCCGCGGCCGCCTCGAGCCCTGTCGTCTCGCTCGACGGCACGTGGCAGATCGCGACCGACCCGAGCAACGCGGGGATCGCGGCGGGCTGGTTCCGGGGCCCGACGACGGAGGCCGTCACGACGCGGGTGCCGTGGATCATCCAGGGACCGTTCCCCGGTTACCACGGGTTGGCCTGGTACTGGAGGCGGTTCGAGACTCCGGCCGCTCCGGGAGGGCGGCTGCTCCTGCGGTTCGAGGCAGTCGACTACAAGGCCGACGTCTGGGTGAACGGGACTGCGGTCGGGGGCCACGAGGGCGGCGAGACG
>CAZRDB010000010.1:1480-53550 GCA_964598695.1 uncultured Armatimonadia bacterium | reverse complement strand
GCGAGCGCCTCGAGGGCCCGCGCATAGAGGGGCGCGAGGCGGTCGGCGCCGGCGAGCAGCTCGCCCGCGGTGTTCGCGTAGACCACGCGGCCCTCCCCGAGCCGGTGGAGGAGCAGGAGGGGCGAGCCGTCGCCGTAGGCGGCGAGCACCTCGGACCCGACCGGCTCGAGGCCGTGGACGGGGGTCCAGGCGCCGAGCGTGCTTCCCACCGGCGAGCGCGCGGCGAGGCCGTCGGGATCGGGCCCGGCCTCCGTGACCCGTGCGCCGACCAGCCGCTCGAACTCGGCCAGACGCGTGCGCCGCCGCGCGGCGTCCCAGGAGAGGTCCCCCGAGAGGTAGAGCCTGCCGCCCCGCGCGACGAACCCCTCGAGAGAGGCACGGGCCTCCTCGGAGCAGCAGAAAGGCACGGGCCACCAGACCACCTCCGCGCTGGCGGGCAGCTCCGTGAGCCGCGTGTCGGGCAACGTCTGGAACGGCACATGCGCCCGGAGGAGCGTGTCGAAGGCGGCGAGCGTGGCGTTGTAGGCGCGTGTGGCTCCTGCCCCCGTCCGGTGGAAGTCCGGCAGCAGCACAACGACGCGCGGGCTCTCCCATCGCGGCGTCACGTGGTGGCCGAGCATGGTCAGGCTCCGGTAGGTGTAGGCGACGGGCCGGGGCTGCTTGTTGTTCGGGTAGAAGAGCCCCCACGGGAAGCAGTACTCGTCGAAGTCCCGCAGGCACCAGTTCTGGAACTTCGACGCGCCCATGCCGAGGCCGATGTGAACGAGCCCCACGAACAGGCTCCGCTGTTGCTCGAGACCGCGCTGGGTGTGGTACGAGGCCGGCTCGAGGGGCGAGCCCCAGGCAGGGTGGGTCTTCACGCCGAACTCACCCAGCGCCAGGCCCTTCCCGCGGATGCGCGAGTCCGCGAAGCACAGCGCGCGCGTCAGGTCGAGCAGATCGCGGCCCGGCACATGGCCGAAGAAGCCGATGTTCGCGCTGTCGAGCGCGTCGACCGTCTCCGGCAGATCCACCCCGCCCAGCGGGAGTTGGTAGTACTCGGCCGTGATCGGCTGGGTCGCCCCGCCGGCTCGCAGGGCCTCCGCGTGGCGCGTGACCCACCGCCGGGTCTCGCCGATGCCGAACTCGGCGGCATCGCGCGTGAAGCCGCACGACCACGCGGCCTCCCACCGGTCGGTGAAGGGCGTCTCCGGCGGAGTGGGCGCCCACGCTTCGCGCAGGGCCTCCTCGGAGCCGTAGCGGGCCAACGCCCCGGTGCGGAAACGCTCGACCATGCCGTCGTCAACATCCAGCGTTCCCCGCAGGTCGCCGTTGATGTAGTGGAACAGCCACGGCGTCTCGCGGTAGCGCTGCGCAACCCTTGTCAGGAAACCCGCCTCGTCGTTCTGCATCTCGGGCGTGACCCAGGTGTCGGCTCCGATCAGCCAGCCGGCCATGTAGAGGCGGCCGCGCTCTCCGGCAAGCTGCGTGATGCCGTCGACCCATCGCAACTCGACCTCGTTGTAGCCACCCGGCCGCCAGGCGAACTGCAGGTTCTCGTAGACATCCAGCCCGAAGTCTCTACACAGCGCCAGGTCCTCCGCCCAGCCCCGGGGTCCCTCCGCGGGACTCCAGAAGACGTTCGCGCCGGTGTCGCTGCCGAACAGCACCCTCGGCGTGCCGTCCACGCGGAAGCCGTTCTCGGCCCAGGTGAGCCGCGGCCCTTCGCCCGCAGCCCCGACCGGGGCCACCACGTACCCCGTCTCCGCCCCGTCCACCGCCCGATCGCCCTCGGTGAGGGTGACGGCCACGCGGTGCAGGCCCACCTCCGCTGCGGCGATCCCCGGGAACGAGACCTCCGCGGCGCCCTTCGGCGGCACGACCAGATCCCGCGCCTCCGTCGGCCCCAGGCCCTCCGAGGTCACGCGCACCGTCCGAGACTCGTCGGAGGCGTTGTGGACGCGCACGGGCAGCGTGAGCGCCTCGCCGGGCAGCGCCACGTCCGGGGCGAGGCGCGGGGCCTCCAGGAACAGGCCGCGGCCGAGGAACCCCAGCGTCCAGCCGAGCAGCGCGCCGAGCCGCTCCTCGCCGAGGAGCGCGCCCAGGTCCCCCTCGAGGCCGCAGTAGGCCCACATCGAGCCCGCGTAGTGGCCGCCGTAGTGGCACAGCAGCGACATCGCGGGCCCCGCGGGCCGGCCGTACGCGTCGGTCGCCTCCAGCACCGGGACCCAGCGGGCCGCGTCGCCGCCCGTGATCCCCGTCGCGCCCCATCCCGCGAGCGGAGCGCCCGGCGGGAGCGTCGGACCCGGCGCCGGGGCGCTTGGCCGGAGGCCCACCGCCCGTCGGAGCGGGAAGTCGGCGTCGAACATCCCAAGCTGCTCCGGCCGGCAGACCAGCCCGTCCCGGGGCTCGCCGTCGGCCGTCGTTATCAACGTCTTCTCGGGCCAGGTCGCGAGGACAAGGTGGGAGATCTCGTAGCTCCCGCTGCCCAGGTAGGCGCCGAGGTGCAGCTCGCGCCGCGCCGCGTCGGGGTGCGGCCGGAAGGGCCGAATCGTCTCCTGCCATTCGCCCGCTCCGCGGTACTGCGTGGCGTCGAACCACTGGAGGATCGCGCCGTCGGCCGCGTACTCGTAGATCGCCGCGAAACCGAACCCCGGGGCCGTCACATCGATCCCGCGGCCGCGGACGTAGAGGGCATATGACTGCGCCGGATCGAGCGTGAGCGGGAGGCTCACCCCCGCGCCCGCCGGAGGCGCCGTGGTGATCCGCAGGCGCGTGGGGAGGCCCTCCCCGGCGGGGGACCACTCACTCGTGAGGCCCGGTGTCGGCGGCAACGTCAGCTCCCGCAGCGCCGGCAGCGCGTTCCGCCTCGCGAGGGCCTCGGGCCGTCGCGCCGCCTCGACCCGGGGGTTCTGCTCGCGCCAGCCCCCGTCCGCGCGCTCGACCGGCTCTCGGAAGCAGTAGCCGCCGAGCGCCAGCAGCTTGCCGCCCCCCCGCAGGAACGCCTGCAGCGCTGGCCACGCCTCAGCCGGGTACCGGGCCCCATAGGGGGCCACCAGCACGCCCACGCGCGTCGCGCTAAGCCGCGCCGGATCGGCCACGGCCGCCGCGTCGAGGGTCTCCACCGCGATCCCCTGCGCCCCCAGCGCGCGCCGGATCGACTCCGGCGGCGTCTGCACCCACGCGGCAGCGAAGGTCGCCTCCTCGAACAACGCGACCGGCGCCTCAGGAGCCACCATCAGGAGAAGGAGCGAACCGAAGACGACCATGCGTTGCCTCCCTCGTCGGGGCGCTGCCCCGACACCCCGCCAGAGGGCGAGGCCCTCCGGACACCCTCGACGGTTGCCGACGGGGGCAAGACCCACGTCCCTGTCCCCAACCGCTCGGAAGCACCAGACTGCAGCGACCTCACGCTCGGTGGCACGGCACGACACCGGAGCGGGAGCCACCGCAAGCTACGGCCCTCGCGTTGTCCGGGTCTCGGGCGCCAAGGCCAGCGCGCCGACGCCGGCGTCGCCGTACATCCCGGCGGCGGCGCGCTGCCGCTGGGCCTCGTAGAGCACGACAGCGGCCGCCGCCGCGGCGTTCAGGCTTTGGCTGAGCCCCATCATGGGGATCATGATCTCGGCGTCGGCCAGGGCGCGGAAGGAGGCCGACGCGCCCTCCGCCTCGTTGCCGAAGACCACTGCGCACGGGATCGTGTAGTCGACGGTGCGGAAGTCGATGGAGCGGGCGCTCAGGGCGGTGCAGTAGATCCGGAGGCCGGCCTCGGTCAGCCGAGCGATGCAGCTTCCCGGCTCGCGGTAGAACTCGGTCTCGATCCACTGCTCCGCCCCGCGGGTGATCCGTGTGGTGTACTCGAGGCTGAGGTCGTCGGTCCGCACGGCGTGGAGCGTGCCGGCGCCGACCGCCTCGGCGGTGCGGAGGATGCTGCTGGCGTTCTGTTCCTTGAGGACATCCTCGACGACGACGTGGAGGTCGCGTTGACGGTTGGCCTCGGCCCGGGCACGTCGCGTCGCGCGGCCGGGCGCTGCGGGTTGCGGCAGGTCGCTCATGGGGGGGAGTATACGACAGGCGCGGCGGGCCCTGAGGACCGACGCCTCCCTTGACCGTGTGCACCCACCCCGTTGTACGCTCTCTTGTAGTCACACACGAGAGGACGTCGCTCCATGCATGGGCGCTGGCTGTGGATCGCGGTCGCGGCCGTGGTGCTGCTCGGCCTCGCCGCCGTCACCCACAAGTACGGCCGCAAGGCACTGCGGCGCTACAAAGACTCGGTCGGCCCGATCGCTCGCTACTACGGGTCACCGGCTGCCCGCCAGGGCACGAACGGCCTGCTGTTCCTCCACCACTCGTGCGGGATGAACTGGCTGAACCAGGGGCTGCTCGACGCGCTCCGGGCCAAGCCGTACGTCGAGGCCTTCTCCGACGTCGACTACAAGGTCAGCGTCGCGCCCGACGCGGGCCGCCCCGCCTCGCTCGGGGAGCCGGCCGGCGACCGGACCGACATGAACCACTGGATCCTGTGGTTCAACGACTACCTCGGCTCGCTCCGCACCTTCCGCCGCGGCGGGGGGGAGATCACCAATCGGATCATCCTGTTCAAGAGCTGCTACCCGATGAGCCAGGTGACGGGGGAGGGGAGCGAGCCGGGAGACCCGTTCAGCCCGGAGAAGACGCTCGCCAACTACCGGGCCGTCTTCCGTCACCCGGACGGGCCGGGCCGGACCTACGAGCGCGAGGGGGTCTCGTACCGGCCGTTGGAGGAGGTCTTCGCCGGCAACCCCGACGTGCTGTTCGTCGTGATCACCGCGCCGCCGCTGTCGAACGAGCGCAACGACGATGCTTCGGCCCATCGGGCGCGCGTGTTCGTCAACTGGCTCAAGGGCGAGTGGCTGGACGACTACAACCGGCGGAACCCGGGCCTCGCGAATGTGGCCGTGTTCGACTGGTTCGACATCCTCGCCAACCCGGACGACGCGGCCGAGTTCCCCAACCGCCTGAAACGCGACTACGGCGGGGCAACCTCGGATTCGCATCCGACCGCAGTTGCCAACCGCCGTAGCACGGAGATCTTCGCGTCAGGTCCCGACGCCTTCCTCGACCGCGCCTGGGCGGCGTTCGAGAAGGCTCGCGCCAACCCTTAGGGCAGCACCATCGGCATCAGCAGGTAGGTGTAGCCATCGTCCCCCGCCGGCTTCACGACACCGGCGCTCTCCGGCTCGCGCAGTTCGAAGCGCACCTCGGCGCAATCGAGCACCTCGAGCACCTGCATCAGGTAGCGCGAGTTGAACGCGATCCGCACCGGCTCGCCCTCGAGCACCGACGGAACCTCTTCCTCGGCGCGGCCGATCTCCTGGCTCTCAGCCGAGAGAGCGACTCCGTCGGAACGGATATCGAAGACGATCTTGTTGCCGTCCTCGCGCGCCACGATCGCGACACGCCGCACGGCGCGGCGCAGGGCCTCCAGCTCGATCGTGGCGGTGCGCTCGTGGGTGGCGGGGATCACACGCTCCCAGTTCGGGTAACGGCCGTCGACGAGACGCGACTGGACCGAGGCGTTGCCGATCTTGAACGCGATCTGGTTCGTCGCCACGGTGATCGTGATCGGGTCGGTGCTCGAGCCGACCAGACGGACGACCTCGCCGTAGGCCCGGGCCGGCACGATGACCTCGGCCCGCCGCGGCGCGGCGCCCTCGACGGTGCAGCGGCTCCACGCGAGACGCGGACCGTCGGTCGCGACAAGCTGCAGCTCGTTGCCATCGAGGATGGTCAGGACTCCCGCGAGGATCGGCCGCGCATCGTCGCTCGAACTGGCGAACCGGGTCAGCTTCACCATCTTCGCGAACATGTCGCCCGGGACTTCGAGCGAGAAGCCCTGCTCCATCTGCGGGAGACGCGGGAACTCGTCGGCCGGGAGGCCCTTCAGCTCGTACTTCGAGCGCTCGCAGGCCAGCTCGGCAACATGGCGGTCATCAACGGTGATGCCGACCTGCGCCTCGGGCAGGATGCTCATGACGTCGCCGAGCACGCGTGCCGGGATCGTGAGCGCTCCCGCCTGATCGACCTGCGCCGGAACGGTGGTCTGGATGCCGATCTCGAGGTCGTACGCCAGCAGGCCGAGACGGCCGCCCTCGACGGTCTCCACGAGCAGGTTCCCGAGAATCGGGAGCGTGCTGCGAGGACTGACCGCCTTCAGGACGGTCTGGATCCCCTCAAGGAGAGCGGCGCGGTCACAAGAGGCTTTCATGCCCTAAGCTCCTCCCGGGCGGACAAGGTGTCCACACCCACAAGAGTGTTTGTGTTCTTCAAGGTTGTACTTCCAGAACCTTACTACTGTTACTTTGTGGATCGGGTTCATATCTCGCCTGGAGGCCCGTATGGCGCGGGTTCCGGGCTGTGGGTAACGTTGTGGGAGGAATCGGTCGCGGCCGGCGGTTCTCCACAAGGCCTGGTTGTGCGCACGGTTCCCACAGGTTCTCCACAGCTCCGTCCACTGCCGGTTAGCGCGTGGCTCCACGCTGGATTCGCTCGGTGATCTCCTCGACGACGCGCGCGAGGGAGGGGTCATCCGCGATGGCCTTCTCGATCTTGCCGCAGGCATGGAGCACGGTCGAGTGATCGCGGCCCCCGAACTCGGCGCCGATCGCCTGGAGCGGCCGTGAGGTGAGCTTGCGGCAGAGGTAGATCGCGACTTGACGGGGCATGACGATCCCCTTGGTCCGCGATTTCCCGGTCAGCTCGCGCGTGGAGATCCCGAAGCGCTCGGCGACCATCTGTTGCACTGCGGCGACGGAGGCCTCGCGGGGGCCGTCGCCGATCGAGAAGTCCACGAGGCACTCGCGGGCCAGATCGATATCGACCACGCGCTTGTCGACCGAAGCGGTGTACAGCACGCGACGAAAGGCGCCTTCGAGAGCGCGAATGTTCGATTGGACGAGGTCGGCGATGTAGTCGAGCACGTCGGGCGGGACATGGTGGCCCGAGCGGGCGGCCTGCTCCATGAGGATCGCGACGCGCGTCTCCTTGTCCGGGGTGCCGATGTCGGTCATGAGGCCCATCTCGAACCGGCTGCGGAGGCGGTCGTCCATGAGCTGCAGCTCCTTGGGCGGCCGATCGGAGGAGATCACGATCTGGCGTCCGCTCTCGTAGAGCGCGTTGAAGGTGAAGAAGAACTCGGCCTCGGTCCGGGTCTGCTCCTTGCTGGCGATGAACTGGATGTCATCGACCAGCCAGACGTCGACCCTGCGGTAGCGCTCGCGGAAGAGGTCGGTCTTGCCCTCGCGGATCGCCTGCACCACGTGCTGGAGGAAGACCTCGCCGCTGATGTAGACCACCTCGGCCGAGGGGTTGTGCTGACGCACGGCATGGCCGATCGCCTGCATGAGATGGGTTTTGCCGAGGCCCACGCCGCCGTAGAGGAACAGCGGGTTGTACGCCTCGCCCGGGTGTGCGACGACGCTCTGGGCCGCCGCGTGGGCGATCCGGTTGCTCGCGCCGACCACGAAGTGGGCGAAGGTGTACCGCGGGTTGAGGGGCGTGGTGGTGAACTCCGAGCCCGCGCGGGGCGGGACCGGGCGCACGGGCTGCACCGGCGGCGCGACGATCTGCGGCACGCCCTCGGCCGAGTCGGGCACGACGAAGCTCACACGGACGTTGCGCTGGAGCGCGTGCGAGACGCACTCCCCGAGCATCTCGCCCAGGTTGAGTTCCAGGTACCGCGCCTGGTAGGCGTTCGGCGCACGAACGACAAAGCGGTCGTCACGCACCTCGAGCGGAGTCAGGCTCGGGAGCCAGATCCCCGCGGGGCTGTCGTGCAACACCCGGCGCTGCAGCTCGGTGAGCGCGCGCGTCCATGCTTCCTGCATTGCCCTGTCCGGGGCCTCCCGTTGGGCGAACTCCATGCGACTCTCTCATCCCCTCGATGCACGTGCCATGCCGGCTTGCCGTTCCGGCGGTGAAGCCCCGAGCCCTCACGGGCTTCACTTCCCGCCGCGCGGACCTCTGCCGCCTTCGGGCCATGCGGGGCCCTGGAGCAGCCGGGAGACGAGTCGGAGGCCCTCCGGGCTCACGACGCGTTTCCCACGACCTACGTAGAACACCAATCCCATCTGCTCGAGCTGCGCGAGGTCGCGGAACGCTGTCGCCAGCGAACAGCCGACCTGCTGCGCCACGAGCGATGGGCCGCTCTCACGGCCGTCCGCCAACACGAGCAGCACTTGCTTCTGTCTCTCGCCGAGGCTCTCGATGCTCGCCGACTCCGTCGGACGGGGTCGCGTCTCGCGCGCTCCCTGCGTCGGCGAGAGCTTGAGGCTCACGACGGTACCGCCGCCGAGATTGCTCTCGACCACCAGACGACCGCCGACGGTCGCCATCAGACTGGACGCGAGGCTGAGCCCGCTGCCCACGCCGCGCAGGACTTCCCGGGCCGTACCCGCGGCCGTTGAGAAGCCCGGCCGCACCGCGCTCTCCGGGTCGGCGATGCCGCGGCCGCGGTCGGCGACGATGACCTCCCTGCCGCTGTCGAGCACGCTGATCGAGGCGCCCTCGAAGTCGGCATGGACCAGGTTCTCGACGACCTCGCGGATCGCCAGGAGCGGGACGAGCCCTCCCTGTGCCTGCACCTCGCCGAAGGTCACGCGAACCGCCTCTTCGATCAGATGGCCCGCATCCGACCCCGTGAGATCGGTCGTCCGCGGTGCGAGCCCTGGGACTTCGTAGACCGCAATTCGGAGCGAGAAGGGCCCCACCTGCGAACATTCCTTCGCGCCCTCGTCCGTGTCGTCTTCGGGCTCCTGGAAGCTTTCCTTTCTCACACGGAACCGTCTGGAAGACAGCGAAACGCCCTCCTCCGCGGCCTCCTGCTCCGATGGCCTCTTCCAACGCACCCTCACCGAGGATCGCCCCCTCGGCGCACGACCCAGGGGAAGCTGGAAAAAAGCATGCCGAACGGAATGGAAAGCGTGGAAGACTCCAGCCCCGTGTTGATAACCGCCAAGCGGCCGGTGGGCGCGGTACGAAGCCCCTGGGGGCATACCCGGTCCGAAGCGCGGTTGCCAAGGCTCCGGCGAGAAGGCGCGCGGAATGGGCTTGCGGGGTGTGCGCGAATGTTATCCACAGAGTTATGCACAACTGTGGAAAAGATTCTTCGCAGCTTTTTGTGGCCGAGGAACGCGCTGTCTGCCAAGTCCCGCATCCCCTCTCGCCGAAGCGGCAATCCCCACGCATAAGGCGAAGCGAATCCCACGCCCTTCGGGTGGACACCGCAAGGGCCGCTCACTGTAGCAGAGGGCCTCCGAAGGGTCCATTGACATTCGCGCCACCCAAAAAGGCTGCCCGGAATCGCCCGATTCCGCGCGCTCGGAGCCGGGAGCGGCCGGCTGTGGACAACCGCCGCTGCGGTCGCGCGGCGCGCACTACACCTCTTGCGCGGGAGCTAGAGCCCGAGGTCGAGCTGGGCCTCGGCGGCCTTGGTGATCGCCTTGCCGAAGTGGCCGCCGCCTCCCGGGCGGAGGGCCAGCGTGCCCGCGCGCGCCTGGCCGACCACCTGCGCGATCTGCTCCTCCTCGGTCTCGTGGAGGATGGCCATCTCGCTCGCGAAGCGGTTGAGCAGCGCGTTGACCTTCACCGAGCCGAGCCCCGGCACGAACTCGAGCGGCACCTGGTGGACGTACGGCGGGCGGTGGGCGGGGGAGGAGGGCTCGCGGCGGTCGGCGATCTCCGCGATGCGATCGAGCACGCCGAAGGTGATCCCGTCGCTCCCGCAGGCCGGGCACAGGCGCACCGGCGGGGGGGCATGGGTCACCGTGAGGCAGGCCTCGCAGTAGGTGCGGTGGTACTTGCCGAGGCGCGGGTCGAGGCCGTAGTTCGCCCGCACCGAAGCGCCGGCAGCGCGGCGGAGGGCCGCGAGGACGCCGCGGTAGCTCTCCTCCGGGACCAGCAGCGCATTGTGCTCGCGGCCGATCTTGGGCAGCGAGTGTGCATCGGAGTTGGAGAGGAACGTCAGCGGCGCCAGCTCGGCGATGCGGTCGGCGAGCGCGGTGTCGGCGGAGAGGCCCAGCTCGAGGGCGACGAGGCGCTCCCGCGCCTCGTCGGAGAACATCCGGGAGAGCGAGTCGACGCAGGAGCCGTAGAGGCTCTTGTGGGGCGTGAAGGCGTGGGCCGGGATCAGCACGCCCTCTCGCTCCGCGGCGATGTGCAGCAGGCGCTCGGCAGGCATCCGGCACTGCTGTGAGCTGAGTTCGCGATTGGTCACGAAGCGGCCGACCTCGTCGGAGAAGCTCCGCAGGGCGGGCAGGTCCGGGAGGAAGCACAGGTGGTGCGAGATGCCGCCCTCGGGCTCGCGGGTCTCCAGCTCGGCGCCCGGGAGTACGAGCAGCCGCTCGCGGTACCGCAGCCCACCGCCGGGCAGCTCGCGCATCTCGCCCGCCTCCACGAGGGCATCGATGTCGGCGAGAACGGGGGGCGAGGCGCAGTCGATGATCCCGGCGACGGTGATCCCCTTGCGCTCGGTACACTCACGACAGATGTTGGCGAAGGTGAGGTCGCGCGAGGCGGTGATCTTGATGGGCCGGCCGGACCCCGAGCGGCCGATGTGGATATGGAGGTCGGCGTACACGCGCTGCATGGGCGATCCGGCTCCGCTCTCTCGGGCGCCCGGGCTCAGGGCTCGACGGCGATCGCGCTCAGGATGCTCTGGAACTCCCGCTGGAGGAACTCCCACTGGCTCGCGGCCGCGGTGAAGGTGACGACGACCACCTCGCCCGAGCCCCGGACGAAGTGGAGCTGGAGGATGCGATAGGTGACGCCGGCCTCGCTCAGGCGGTACTCGGTCTGGTGGAGCGGCGGCCGCCAGTCGGCGAGTTCGCGGTCGGCGAGGATCTCGAGGTTCGGGTAGCGGCCGCGCAGCTCCTGGCGAGCGCGCTCGTAGACGGCCGTGGGGCCGGCCGCCTCGGCGCCGCGCGCGACGACGGTGACGGTGGGCCGGAAGTCGCCCTCGGACTGGTCGCGGATGTACCGGTAGGCGATTCCCGGCCGCGGCCGCTCCTGGAGGCTCCAGCCCTCGACGGGGCCGGCCTGGACGGAGGGACCGCCTTCGACGGCTGCCGGCGCGCTCGGGGCCCGCGACGCGGGCGAAGGCGTCGGGCCGGAGGGGGCCGAGGGTGCGGCCTTGGGTCGGCAGCCACCGCACGCCACCAAGGTGAGCGCGAGCGCCCCGGCCGCAAGGGCCCGTGCCGCCTGGCTCGAAGGTCGACGCATCCACAACACCTCGTCCGGTCGGCGCCCGTGGCGGACGCCGCTCCACTAGTTTCGGGCGGGCGCTCCGCCTCCCCTCCGTTTCGACGGTCGGCATGCGAGAGGGTTGCACGGCCGTTTGCGTGAAGACACATGCCGGTACGCGCGCCGCGCGAGGCGCCGGGGGTGGACGAAAGACCCCGCGTAGGGTACTACCTAGCCTGCGCGCGGGGGCGCGCACCGGATGACACCGATGCGAAGAAGGTCGAAAACCTGGCGCCGTCCCGCGCTGTGCGCGCGGCTGGCTTGGCTCCCCGCCGCGCTGCTCCTCGCGGCGGCCTGGGCGCCTACCTGCCGGGGCCAGGAGTCGGCGATCGGTCCCGCGACGCTCGGGGTCGACCAACTGCTGGGCGACGTCCAGGGCTATCAGGGCGCCGTGATCGCCGTGCGGGGCGTCGGGGGGCAGACCGGCTGGGCGCGGGTGCCGAAGGGCCTGCAAGCGAGCTGGGCGCTCGTGCCGCCCGGTGGAGGCCCGGGGATCGCCGTCGTCGATGCCGACGACCCAGGCCTCGGAACCTACGTCGAGGTGCGCGGCGAGGTCCGGCTCGACCGCTTCGACGACATCCCCTACCTCGCGAACGTGACGGTCGAGGAGCTGCACGAGCTGCCGATGTGGGAGCGGCCCTTCGACCGGCAGACGCTGATGGCGGTGCTGGCGATCCTGCTCCCGCCGACCGCGGTCCTGCTGGTGCTCACCGCGATCGGGCTCCGCCGCGGGCAGCCGAGACCGCCCTCGCCCGAGCTGTTCGAGAGACGGCTGCGGGAGATCCCCGCGGCTCATCCGGCGGCGCCGGCCGAGGGGGAGACGGTCGCGCGGCCGGCGGCGACCGAGCAGGCGCTGGTCTTCACCGTGCGCGCCGGTCCCGACGAGGGCCGCCGATTCGTGGCCGCGAAGGAGTCGATCTCGATCGGCCGCCGCCCCGACCGCGACATCGCGCTGACCGACCGCTCGGTCGCACGGTTCGAGGCGACGATGGTCTTCCGCGAGGGGCGCGCGATCCTGCGGGCCGAGAGCCCGCACACCCTGGTGAGCGTGAACGGCCACCCGATCAACGAGGCGCTGGTCGCCGACGGCGACGTGATCCGCGTCGGGATGACCGAACTGGTCGTGAGCCGCGAGGCCGCCCCGCCGCAGCCGGTGGCGCAGCCATGAGCGCACGGGACGACGGGGCCGAGACCATGCGAACGCAGGCACTGAGCGTGACGCTGCCCACGGGGATCGCGGTCGGAGGGGCCGCGCGTGCGGCCGAAGGCCGCGAGACCCACCAGGCGCTGCTCGTCCGGCAGACGCCGCCCGCCTGCGCCGGGGGCGAGATCCACGGCCTGATCGCGCTCGCCGACGGCTGCCCCTCGAGCGACCGGCCCGAGCTGGCCAGCTCGCTCGTGCTCGACGGGCTCGAAGCGGGACTCGAGGACCCCCACGCCGCCACGGTCGCGCAGGCGCTGACCCAGGGCGTTCAGACGGCCGAGCACGCGCTGCGGACGCGCTCGCTGTGCGCCTGGGACCCCCACCAGCTCCGGGCCCATGGCTCGGTGGCGGCCTTCCGCGGCGGGTACTGGAGCGTTCTCGAGGTCGGGACCTGCCAGGCGCTGCTGCTGCGCGGACGCTCGTTCGGACCGATCTTCCCCGCGCCGGCCGACACCCTGCCGATCGGCAGTGGGGAGGCCTCGCCGCGGGCGCTGACCTTCCGGGCGCAGCCGGGCGACCTGCTGCTCCTGGCCTCGGAATCGCTCGTGCGGGAGATCCCGCTCCGGCCGGTCGCGGAGGCCCTCCACGCCGCCCCGCACCTTGCGGACGGCTGCCGGGCCGTGGTCGACCGCCTGCTCGGCGAGGGGGTTCGGTCGGCGGCGCTCGCCGCGATCCGGCTGCCCGATCGCCCCGCGCGCTCCGGCTTCCTCCGGACCGCCGTCGCGGCGGCGGCCGCGCTGCTCGTCCTGGCCGCGGTGCTGGGGTACCTCGCGATGCGCTCGGGGCCGACCCACCCGATCATCCCGCCCGCGGCCCGCGAGGCGCCGCAGCCGCCACCAGCCAGCCTGTACGCCTCGGCGGCCGAGCCGCGGCCCGCCCCCGCCAAGTCCGGGGAGTCGGGAGCGGCTCCGGGCGAGTCGAGCGCGACCGAGAGCCAGCCGGTTCCGAAGCCCCCGCCCGCCACGCCGGACGGCAAGGGCCAGATCAAGATCGTTGGCCCGCCCGGCACGACCGCCGAGCTGACGGAGGACAAGGCCGGCGGGCGCACGTGGAGCGGCGAGGTGCGGCCCGGGCAGGGCTCGTTCGTGTTCTACAAGCTCCCGACGCCCGCGCGGTACAAGCTGAAGGTTTGGTCGTCGCCCGCCCGGACCCGGGTCCTGCGGCCCGGCCAGTCGGTCCAGCTCGGAGAGACGCCGGTCAAGATCGATGTCTCGCCCGGCAGCGCCAAGCCCTCGGGCGGCAGCGGGAGCAAGCCGAGCGCGGCCGGCGCGGCGACGGGAAGGGGAAGCTCCTCGGCGCCACGAACCCCTTCGACCGGTGGCGGCGGGGGGCGCACGACCGAGAGGAACCGGTAACCCGGATGCAGGACACACCCGAACTCCGCGCGCGGCTCAGGGAGATGGTCGTCGAGCGGCTCTCGCTCCCCATCGGCCCCGACGCGCTGGCCGACTCCGACCACCTCATGAACGACCACGGCGTCGACTCGGTCGGCCTCTTCTGGATGCTCGTGGGACTCGACGAGGAGTTCGGGGTGCAGATCGGCGAGGACGAGTTCGACCTCGAGACCTTCAGCCGCGTCGAGACCATCGCGCAGTTCCTCGCCTCCCGCCCCGAGTAGCGAGAGGCCCCGAAGGGCGGTCCCGGCCGGGACTCCACCTCCGATCCCGAAGGGCAGGCGCCATGGTCCCCGGCCAAGCCCCCGCAACCACGGAACGGTACGCGTTCATCGAGCGCCAGGGCGAGCGGCTGTTTGTGGGCTGGCACCTGCCGGCCGATTGGCCCGAGGTCGCTTCCGTCTCACCCCCCGCTCCCCTCTCCCCGCAGTCCTCGGCTCGCGAGGAGAGGGGGAGAGGCTGGGGGGGGGCCTGCGCGATCCTGGTCAGCCCGATCCACGAGGAGAAGAAGGCGACCCATCGGCCGCTGGTCGATCTCGCGCGGGCGCTCGCGGCCCGGGGGGTGCCCTGCATTCGCTTCGACTACCGGGGCAGCGGAGACAGCACGGGCGATCCCGCCCGGCTGACCCTCTCGGCCATGTGCGAGGACCTGCGCTCGGCGATGGCCGAGGCGATCGCCGTCTGCGGCACGACGCGCTTCGCGCTCGTGGGGCTGCGGCTCGGGGCCGACGCGGCGGCGATCGTCGCGGAGGAGAACCCGGCGATCGAGCGCCTGGTGCTCGTCGCCCCCCTCGGCAAGGGCGCCCGGTACGTCGGGCAGGCGCGGCTGCGGAGCCGGATCCGGGGGGCGCTCACCGGCCCCGAGGACGAAGGGCCCCGTCCCGAGGGGGAGGGTGGGTTCGACTACGACGGCCACATCCTCTCGGCTGCGGCCGTGGCCGAGCTGGAGGCCCACGACCTCGCCGCTCGGACGGGCAGAATCCCCGCGCGGGTCCTGTGCCTCGACCTCTGTGCGAAGGAGAAGCCGACGGCCGTGCTCGAGGGTCTCGCCGAGGCGCTGCGAGCGCGCGCGACGAGCGTCGCGCTGCGGGCGATCGTGGAAGAACCCTTCTGGAACGCGCTCGGCCCCGTCGAGCCCCGGGCATTCCTCTCCGCCGTGGCGGAGGAGTTGCTCGGCCCGACGGAGTAGCCTACCGCGAGAGCGGCTCCCGGCGCCCACTCCGGTACGGAGGTGCGGCCCGGGCGAGGAAGGCCGCACCGATCGAAGGGGAACACCGAGACCATGGCCCACGCAGTCCCTGCCACCGACGAGCCGAGCCCCTTACCGCCCCGGATCGAGCGCCTGCGCGACCGCGCGCTCGCCGGGCCGGACACGCCGATCGGCTACCGCTGCCTCGCCCACTGCGAGGCCGTGCTCGCCCGCGCCGGCGAGCCGCTGATCCTGCGCCGGGCCGAGGGCCTCGCGCGCACCCTGGAGACGTTCCCGACGGTGTTCGCGCCGGAGGAGCGGTTGGCGGGGACGCACCTGTTCGGTGAGAGGGCGGGGCAGGAGAGCGGCTTCGATTTCCCGGAGTTCTCCCCCGGCTACTGGGACGCGCCCGGCGATCGGCTCCGCGCGGCGCTTGCGAAGACCGACCTCACCGGGGAGCAGCAGGAGCGGATCCTGAGCCTGGTCGGCCGCAGTCACCTGTTCCAGGGCGAGCCCTGGATGCCCGGGCGACCGGAGGCGGTGCGGCTCGCCGAGGAGGCCTCGGTCTTCTTCGGCGGCGGCTGGTGCGTGAACCACAGTGTTCGCGACTACGCCAAGGTGCTCCGGGAGGGTTTCGAGGCGATCGCGCGCGCGGTCGACGAGCGATTGGCGGCACTCCGGCCGGAGTCGCCGGAGGACCTCCGAGCCTGGGATTTCCTCCGGGCCGGCAGCCGGATCGCGCATGCGGCGGCGGGGCTCGGGCGGCGGTACGCCGAGGCGGCCCGGCGTGAGGCCGAGAGCGCCGCCGACCCGGAGTGGGCGGCCGAGCTGCGGGCGATGGCCGCGGTGTGCGAGCGGGTTCCGGCCGGTCCGGCGCGGAGCTTCCGCGAGGCGCTGCAGTCGCTGTGGTTCGCGCACATGGTCACGTGCTGCGAGGACCACATCAACGCGAACTCGCTCGGCCGGCTCGACCAGATTCTCCACCCCTACTACCTGGCCGACCGCGAGGCGGGGCTGCTGACCGAGGAAGACGCGATCGAGCTGTTGCTCGACCTGTGGCTCAAGCTGTACCGCGACTACGACGTGCAGCAGGCGGGGCTCGGCGGGCTCACCCCGGACGGCGGCGACGCCACGAACGACCTGACCTACCTGTGCCTCGAGGCGACCCGCCGGTTCCGGCTCGTGCGGTGCCTCTCGGTGCGGCTGCACGCGCGGAGCCCGCGACGCCTGCTGGAGGCCTCCTCCGAGCTGTTGATGCAGGGCGGGGGCATCCCGTTCTTCTTCAACGACGACGTGGTGCTCGACGCGCTCACCGACAAGGGGATCGCGCTCGAGGACGCGCGCGACTACGCGGCGATCGGCTGCGTGGAGCTGACGATTCCCGGCAAGACCAACCCCCATGCGGTGAGCCACAACACCAACCTCGCGAAGGCCTTCGAGCTGGCGCTCCACGACGGCTTCGACCCCCGGACGGGGAAGCAGATCGGGCCGCACACGGGCGCCTTCGAGAGCTTCTCCTCGGCCGAGGAGGTCTGCCGGGCCTACGAGCAGCAGATCGAGCACTTCGCGCGCCTCGGAGTGTTCGTCTCGAACGCCGGCGAGATGCAGCAGACCCACAGCTTCCCGCTGCCCTACGAGTCGCTGCTCACCGACGACTGCCTCGCGCGCGGGCGGGACATCACCGAGGGCGGAGCGCGGTACAACTACCACTCCTGCGCCGCGGCCGGGATCCCGAACATCGCCGATTCGCTCGCCGCGCTCGATCGCGTCGTCTACGGGGAGGGGCGGGTCACGCCCCGCGAGCTACGGGAGGCGCTGCTCGGCAACTTCGACGAGGCCGAGCCGCTGCGCCGGATGCTGCTCCACCGGAGCCCAAAGTACGGCAACGACCGGGCCGAGGCCGATCGCTGGGCCGCGCGCGTCGCAGGCCACTACTGCACCACGATGGCGGGCCACCGGACGCTGTACGGCGGGAGCTTCCACGTCCACCTCTTCAGCTTCCTGTGGCACATCGACCCCTTCGGCAAGACGACGGGGGCGCTGCCGGACGGCCGCCGCGCAGGGGAGCCGCTCGCCTACAGCCTCTCGCCGATGCAGGGGCGGGACCAGGAGGGGATCACGGCCGCGCTGCGGAGCCTCGCCCAGATCCCCCACCACCTCGCGGCCGCCTCGAGCAGCGCGATCCTCGAGCTGAACCCCGCCTTCTTCTCGACCGAGGGATCGATCGTCTTCATCGGCCTCGTCGCGCTCGCGATCGCGATGGGCATCGGCCAGCTGCAGTTCAACGTGGTCTCGGCCGACCGGCTCCGGCAGGCGCAGGCCGACCCGGAGCGGTACGGCAACCTCGTCGTCCGGGTCTCGGGCTTCAGCCAGCGGTTCGCAAGCCTCAGCCGCGAGATGCAAGACCACATCATCGAGCGGGTGAAGCACGAGCGGTAGGGGCCGGGCCCGCTACGGCCGGGAGAAGCGGAACTTGAGGAGGGTCCAGAGCGCGGCGAGGCCGTCGCGCCAGGTGATCTTCTTGCCCTCCGCGAAGCTGCGCGGGTCGTAGGAGATCGGGATCTCCTCGATCCGCGCCCCGCGGCGCGCGAGCCGGGCCGGGATCTCGAAGTCGAGGTCGAAACCGGAGGAGACCCAGGGGATGGCCGCCACCAGCTCCCGCCGTGCGAACTTGTAGCAGGTGGCGATGTCGGTCACGCGGACCCCGAAGAGCAGGTTGAACCACAGGGTCACGAGCCGGCGGCCGAAGGAGAACGCGCCCCCTGCCCCCTCGCGGAAGCCCGGGCTGGCGACGCGCGAGCCGAAGACCACCTCGTGGCCCTCCTCGGCCTTGGCGAGCAGGCGGAGGATATCGCTCGGGTCGTACTCGAGGTCGGCATCCTGGATGACGACCCACTCGCCACGGGCGTGGGCGAAGCCCGTCCGCACCGAGGTGCCCTTGCCCAGGTTGCGGGGCTGGAGGACGATCCGGATCGCGCCCTGGCCGGGTAGGCGCTCACCCTCGGCGAGGCCGCGGAGCAGCTCGCGGGTGCCGTCGGTCGAGCAGTTGTCGACGACGACGATCTCCTTGTCGACCGGCAGCTCGCGCACGCGGGTCAGGACGGTGAGGATCGTCCCGCGCTCGTTGAAGACGGGGACGATCACGGTCAGCCGGGGCGCGCTCATCGGGCGGCCTCGTCGGGCCGGGGGAAGAGCGCGAGGTTGTCGCGGTACCACGCGACCGTCTCGCGGAGGCCGTCGGCGAGGCTCCACGCGGGGGTGTAGCCGAGCCGCTCGCGGATCTTGGTCGAGTCGAGGTACTGGCGATCGATCTCGTGGCGCGCGGTGCCCTCGACCACCGGCTCGATCTCCGGGTGGCCGGCCGCCTCGAGCGCCGCCCGCACCAGCGCGCGAACGGAGACCGGGACGCCGGTGCCGATGTTGAACGCCTCGCCCCGGATGCAGGCCTTGGCGGCGTGGCCGGCCAGGAGGCGGTAGCCTCGGACGCAGTCGGCGACGTAGAGGTAGTCGCGCTCCGGAGAGCCGTCGCTGCGGATGACCGGCGCCTCGCCCCGCGCCGCCGCGAGCGCGACCTCGGGCACCAGGCGGGAGAGGTTGGTGTCGCCCGGTCCGTAGACGTTCGCGCAGCGGGTGACGACGATCGGCATCTCGAAGGTCTTCGCGAAGCTGCGGGCGAGGATGTCGGCGCACGCCTTGGAGGCGTCGTACGGGAACAGGGCGTCGAGCGGGGCGCCCTCGGTGTACGGCAGCGCGGCCTGCGCGCCGTACGCCTTGTCGCTCGAGGCGACGACGACGGCCTCGATCCCCTCGACAGTGCGGCAGGCCTCGAGCAGGGTCCAGGTCCCGCGGATGTTGGTGTCGAGGGTCGATTCGGGCGAGCGGCTGGCGACGCCCACGAGGACCTGTGCGGCGAGGTGGTAGACCCGGCGGACGTCGTACTCGGCCAGGAGGCGGCGGACGGTCTCGCCATCGCGGACATCGCCCCGAACGACGCTCGCCCGGCGGCGGAGATCCCACAGGTCGAGGCCCGAGAGCCGGGGGGCGTCGCGCTCGAGGACGACGACGGCGTGGCCGTCGTCGACCAGCGAGCGGGCGAGGTGCGCGGCGATGAAGCCGCCGGCGCCGGTGACGAGCACGGAGCCCCTCATCGGCCTCCCCGCCACTTCGCCCAGGGCGCCTCGTGGCGGCGCCACATCCGGTCGAGCATCTCTGTCTCCTTGTAGGTGTCCATGCACATCCAGAACCCGGTGTGGCGGAAGGCGCCCAGCTCGCCGGCCTCGGCCATGCGGGCGAGGGTCATACGCTCCAGCTCGTCGCCCTCGCGGAACCGGTCGAGCGCGGCGCGTGAGAGCACGAGGAAACCGCCGTTGATCCACTCGTCCATCGGCGGCTTCTCGCGGAACTCCTCGACCGCGTTGTCGTCGCCGAGCCGGAGCATCCCGAAGGCGGAGGGGGCCCGAACGGCGGTCAGCGTCGCGAGCCGGCCGCTCTCGCGATGGGCGGCGAGGAGCGCGCGCGGGTCGCCGTCCCACAGGCCGTCGCAGTAGGTCGCGAAGAAGTGGTCGCCGTCGAGATGCTCGGCCACCCGGAGGATCCGCTCGCCGCTGTTCGTCTCATCGCCGGTCTCGACGAAGGTGATCTCGAAGTCCTGGATGTGGTGGGTGGAGAGCAGCTCGGCGCTGCGCTCGCCGGCGCCGCCGACGCGCAGTCGCACATCACAGTCGCGCCATGCCTCACGGCCGAGGAAGTACTCCTTGATCGACTCGCCGAGATGGCCGAGGCACAGGACGAACTCGCGGTAGCCGTATGCGGCGTAGCACATCATGACGTGCCACAGGATCGGCCTGCCGCCGATCTCGACGAGCGGCTTCGGGAGCGTCGCCTCCCGGCCTGTGAGCCGCAGCCCGCGGCCGCCGCAGAGGATGACCACCTTCATCGAGGAGCCTCCGATGCCTCCCCCGAGGAGAGGTGCCCCCTCCTCGGCCCGCCCATTGCACCCTCTACTTCGGGGAGAGCGGGGGGCAGGCCTCCACGGGCGGGGAGGGAGGGCCTAGCGCATGACCGTCCAGACCCAGTAGGCCGCTATGCCGACCGCGACGATCGCCACCGCGATCATCGTCACGGCGAGGCCCCGGTCGAAGGCCGGCGGCTGCGCGGGCCGCGGCGGCGGGCCGGGCGAGGTCGCGGGCAGGATCGGGTGGGCGAGCGCCGCCCCGACCACCGTGTCCGGCAGGGCGAAGACGGGCGCCTGTGGGTCGCGGGGGCCCTCGGCGGCCGCCGGTTCCTCCGCGACGATCCGGAGGGCGGAGAACTGGCCGAGGCGGATCGTCGCGCCGGGGGGAACCGGGGCCGACTGCCCGGCCGCGACGCGGGTCGCGCCGATCCAGGTGCCGCCTTCGGAGTCGAGGTCAACGACGCGCCACCCGTCGCCGTCGAGGCGCAGTTCGGCGTGGGGCGTCGAGACGCCGGAATCCGGCAGGCCGAGAGCCTCGGGGTCGGGCTCGAGGCCGCCACTCTCGGCGCGGCGGAGCCGGAGGATCTCCCCCGCGAGCGGGAGGTCGACCACGACCCCGCCGGACTCCCCCTGCAGTCGGTAGAACGCCATCTCGCCCCTGCCTCTCTACCGTCCCCGGATCGTCTCCGCCTCCCAGCGGAGCTGCCGCGCGGCATCGTCCCAACCGAGCGCCGCGGCGATCTCCGCCGCCTGCTCGGTGTGCTGGCCGGCCTCGTCGCGGCGTCCTTCCGACCACGCGGTCTGCGCGGCCAGTCGGAAGCGGAGGAACTGCTCCTCGCGGAGCGCGCGGGCGGCCGTGGCGGCGAGATCGTCCTCGGGCGCCTCGCCGCGCAGCTCCGACCATGCCTCGCCGCGCAGCCCGCTGTCGGGGCCCAGGCGGATCGCCACGCTGCCGAAGCTCGCGCGTGGGTCGAGCGCCCCTCCCGGCTCGCGCGCCAGCTCCAGGACGACCAGGCGCTCCTGCCCCTGCTCGGCCGGGCCGAGCGAGAGCAGCACGGCGGAGCCCGAGAGCTGCCGGGTGGGCAGACCGCGGGCCTCGGGCCGGACCTGCACCGCGCTCACGAGCCGCAGCGAGGGCTCGGGCGCGAGCAGTAGCTCCATGCGGTCGGAGAGCGTGCGCGACGCGGCCGCCAGCTCCTCGAGCAGCGCGCCGTGCAGATCCTCGAGACGCGGGACATGGTGGGAGCGCCCGCCCGAGGCCGAGGCCAGCCGGCCGAGGAGCGCCATGTCGCACTCGCGGCCGAGCCCGACGGTGGAGACGGGCACGCCGGCCGCGATGAGCCGAGCCATCGCCGGGCCGACCTCGTCCGGGTCCTCGGCGCCCCCGTCGCTCAGCAGCAGCGCGCGGGGCCGTACGCCCGGGGTCGCCCGCTCGACGGCCTCGGCGCAGCACCGCAACGCGGCGCCGGGGCGGCTCCCGTCACCCAGCTCGGCCGCCCACGCCCCAGCGACCAGGCCGGTGAGCGTGGCGTCCAGCGCCCCCTCGGCCCGCTCGGAGGCGAGCAGGGGCCGGCACTCGGTCGCGAACGCGAGCAGCGAGAGATCGCTCTCCCGTGGCATCGCGCGCGCGTAGTGGCCGAGGGCCCGCGCGACCCACTGCATGGGCGTGCGGTTGGCCCGCGCCATCTCCTCCTTGGTGTGCCCCGACACCGTCCACATCGGCCGGCCGTCGCTCACGACCTGGGCCAGTTCCCCCCGCGCGCGCGCCAGCTCGGTGAAGCGCAGCAGCTCGGCCTCCGGCAGGGCGGAGTAGTACATCGAGCCACTGGCGTCGAGCAGCACGTGGGTGTGACTCGGTCGGTGGGGCCCGTCGGCTCGGCCGCAGCGGACCTCGAGGACGACACGCAGGCACTCGTCCTCGACCGTAGTCGCGGTGCGGAGATGGACCCGCGCGTCAGCCTCCATCGCCCGCCTCCTCTCCGGGCGTCTGGGCGCGCCACCAGTCGGCCGGCAGGCGCCGCGGCCGTACGCCGGTCTCGCCGACGCGGGCGAGCAGCGCGCGCACCGAGGCCGGGCTTCCGGGCGGCACAAGGTCCGGGGCAAGGTCGGCCAGGGGGCGGAGCACGAAGGCCCGCTCGGCGAGCCGGGGGTGCGGGAGCTGGAGGTCGGGCTCGTCGATCGCCCGATCGCCGACGGTCAGGAGATCGAGGTCGATCGTCCGCGGGCCCCAGCGGAGGTTGCGGACGCGGCCGAGTTCCCGCTCGATCGCGAGGGCCATGGTGAGCAAGTCGCGCGGGGCGAGCGTCGTGCGCAGCTCCGCGACCGCGTTGAGGAACGGCGGCTGCTCGGTGCGGCCGACCGGATCGGTCTCGTAGACCGGCGAGAGACGCACGGAGGAGACGCCGCCCGACGCGGCGAGGCGCCGCGCGGCACAGCCCAGCAGGGCGAGACGGTCGCCCAGGTTGGAGCCGAGACCGATGTAGGCCAGGGCGGAGGGAGGGTCGCCTACTCCTCGGTCGGGATCCGCCACCTCGGCCTCCTCGCAATCGCGTCCGCGATCTGCGCGACCTCGCGCATCTCGGCGACATCATGCACGCGGACGACATCGGCGCCCCGGGCGATCGCGACGGCGACCGCCCCGCCGGTCGCGCAGAGGCGCTCCTCGACGGGGAGATCGAGCAGCCGGCCGAGGAACGACTTGCGGGAGGGGCCGACGAGCACCGGAGCGCCGCACAGGGCGCGGATCTGGTCGACGGCGTTGAGCAGGTCGAGGTTGTGCTCGACGGTCTTGCCGAAGCCGATGCCCGGATCGACCAGCAGGCGCTCGCGGAGGATCCCCTGGCCGACCGCGATGCTCGCGCGCCGGTTGAGGTACTGGGCGACCTCGGCGACGACGTCGCGGTAGGTCGGCTCCTCCTGCATGGTCTGGGGCGTGCCGCGCATGTGCATGATGCAGACGACGGCTGAGGTCTCGGCCGCGACGCGCATCATCTCGCGGTCGCCGAGGCCGGTGACGTCGTTGATGATCTCGGCGCCGGCCTCCATCGCTCTCTGGGCGACGGAGGGCTTGCCGGTGTCGATCGAGAGCGGCACGCCGAGCCCGACGAGGCCCTCGATCACGGGCAGTACGCGGGCCAGCTCCTCCTCCTCGGCAACGGGTTGGGCCCCGGGGCGGGAGGACTCCCCGCCGATGTCGAGGATGTCGGCGCCGGCCTCGATCAGCGCTCGGCCGCGCGCGAGGGCCTTGTCGGGCCGCCCGGCGAGGCCGTCGCCCGTGAACGAGTCCGGCGTCACGTTCAGGATGCCCATGACGTAGGTCCGGGAGCCCCACTCGAACAGCCGGTCGCCCAGCTCGAGGCTCGGCAGGTCCTGGCCGTGGAGGCTCTTGAGCACGCGCTCGATCCGCCGGCCGAGAACCCGCAGCTCGGTCGAGTACGCCTCGAGTGTTGCGCACAGCTCCCCGAGCTGGCGGTGGGTGCCCATCAGCAGCAGTGAGACGCGCTCGACCGTCAGCTCGAGCGCCGCGGCCGAGAGCGCAACCTCGGCGCCCTTGGCGAGTGCCTCGTGCTTCACGAGCAGGGCGGTGCGCAGCGGCACGCCCTCGATCAAGAGGGACAGGTGAACGCCCTTGCGAGCCATGACATGGACCGACCACGGGTCGGCGCCCAGGTGGGCGATCGCCGCGGCGGCCTCATCGACGGTCGAGAAAGCGCAGATCCGCATCCGTAGTTCTCTCCCTTACGCTTGCCAGGAGCACATTCCGCGCGCGGGGGCCGTTTCCCTGGCTCCGCGCGTGCGTCCGTCAGCCCGCGAGCGGGCCGTGGTCGTCGTCGGAGTCGCCCGCGACGGTGCGCCGCAGGAAGACGGCGAGCGAGGTCTCGGTCTCGCGCACCAGGACCAGGTCGAGCGAATCGCCGGCTCGGGGGCCGTCCTCGGCGTGGACTCCCGCCGCGTGGAGTCCCTCAAAGCCGCGCTGGCGGAGCGAGTCCACGACCTCGACGGCCTCGGTCTCGAAGCGAGCGCCCGGCGGCCAGGCGAACTCCAGCTCACACAGGGTCAGGGTGTCGCTCGCGGCGATGAGCGGGATCGAGGACTCGCGATGGTAGCCGGCCTCGAGCAGAAGGTCGGCGGCGGCCGTGACCGGGCACGGCTCCAGCTCACCGAGAAGGCCGAGGTCCCGCCGGCGGGACTCATCGGCCCGCGCGGCCCAGGTCAGCGCCGCCTCGAAGGCGTCCTCACATCGGGCCGGCTCGGCATCGGGGTCGAGGACCAGGTCGGCCACGAGGAGCCGCTCCGGCCCGTGCCAGGCGAGCGCGGTCGCCCGGGCGCCGGAGCGCGCGAACGCGGCCGGCACGCACGGGCTGAAGGGGAGATCGCGGCAGCGCAGGCGCACGGCGCCGCGGAGGAAGGAGGCGCCACGAGTGAGCGCGAGGCGGTCGCAGCGGCCGCCGAGGGCGCGCACGGGGAGGACCTCGAAGCCCTCGACCCGGCCGAGATCGCACGCGAGCGCGAAGGGGACCAATAGGCCGTCGGCCGAGCGGGGCGCGCGATAGCGGCGGGCCGGCGCCTCGGAGAGGATCCCCATGACGCGCACCCGGCAGCGGACAAGGAGGGTTGCGGCAGGCCCAAGGGCCAGCAACAGGGAAAGGAGCATCGGCGTCAGCCAGCGCCAGCCGTAGCGGATGGTCAGGACGGCGCACGCCAAGGACGCGGCTCCGCCCAGCAGCAAGCTCGCGAGGGCGATCCGCGGTCCGAGCCGTGCGACGCCGTCGGCCGATGCCTGGTCCTGCATGGAGGTTGCTTCCCGGTCGGTGCGGCGCGCACCTGCCCGACCTGCCGCCGGCGCCGCCGGCGTGATCTCGAGGAGGCCGCGTATGGAGCCCAGCGAGCCCGTCGACGAGCCGCAGGCGAGCCCGGAGACGGACCACATCCCGCCGATCCAGCCCGAGCCGGCCGCCACGATCGTGGTCTTCGGCGCGACGGGCGATCTCACCGCCCGCAAGCTCCTGCCGGCCCTGTTCCACCTGTGCCGCGCGGGCTACCTGGCGCCCGAGACGATGGTGGTGGGCGTGGCGCGGCGGCCGATGACCACCGAGGCCTTCCGCGAGGCTGCCCGCCAGTCGCTCGAGCGATTCGCCCGCTCCGGCCCGATCGCCGCTGCCGACTGGGAGCGCTTCGCCGAGCGGCTGCACTATGTGCCGGTCGAGTTCGGCAATGCCGAGCAGTACGTCGACCTGCGGGCCTTCCTCGAGAGCCACGAGCGGGAGCACGGTCTGCGGGGCGACCGCGCCTTCTACCTCGCCGTGGCCCCGGAGCACTGCCTCAAGATCGCCGCGATGCTGCAGTACGCGGGTCTCGTGCGGCCGCCGCGGCACGAGCACTGGTCGCGCGTGGTCTTCGAGAAGCCGTTCGGCACCAACCTCGCCAGCGCCCGCACGCTCTCGACCTCACTCTCCCGGCTGCTGCGCGAGGAGCAGATCTTCCGGATCGACCACTACCTCGGAAAGGACACCGTCCAGAACCTCCTCGCCTTCCGGCTGGGCAACGGGATCTTCGAGCCGCTGTTCAACCGGAGCCAGGTCGACCACGTGCAGATCACCGCTGCCGAGGACCAGGGGATCGAGGGGGGCCGAGGCGCCTACTACGACCAGTCGGGCGCGCTGCGCGATGTGGCCCAGAACCACCTTCTCCAGCTCCTCTGCCTGGTCGCGATGGAGCCCCCGGCCGTAGGGGGCGCACGGGAGATCCGCGACGAGAAACTCAAGGTCCTCGAGGCGATCCGCACGCCGGCGGCGATCGACAGTTGGGCCGTGCGCGGGCAGTACGGCCCCGGCGCGCCCGCCGGCCGGCCCGTCCCCGGCTACCGGTCGGAGGAGCGCGTCGACCCCGCCTCGATGACGGAGACCTTCACGGCGCTTCGGCTGCACATCGAGAACTGGCGCTGGGCCGGCGTGCCCTTCGTGCTCCGCACGGGCAAGCGGTTGGCCGCCCGGCACACCGAGATCGCCGTGGTCTTCCGGCGGCCCCCGACCAAGCTGTTCCGGACGGTCCAGTGCGTCGGGGACGTCTGCTGGCTCAGTGCGGAGGAGCCGAACGCCCTCGTCTTCCGGATCCAGCCGCGCGAGGGGGTCGATCTCGTGCTCTCGGTCAAGCGGCCGGGGATGAACATGGACCTCCACCCCGTGCGGATGCGGTTCGACTACGGGGAGTCGTTCTCGACGCCGCTCCCCGAGGCGTACGAGCGCCTCCTGATGGATGTTCTCCGTGGCGACCAGACGCTCTTCGCCCGTTCCGACGAGATCGAGTGCGCCTGGCGCCTGCTCACGCCGGTGCTCGACCACTGGGCCGAGCAGCCGGCGCCGGCGTTCCCGAACTACGCCGCCGGGAGCTGGGGCCCGCCCGAGGCCGACCGCCTCATGGCCGGACTGGCCTGTGGCTGGCGGAACGAGGCGTAGCGATGGCGGCGGTCGTTGTCGATCCGGTCTACCCGATGGCCACGGCAGCGCGATGGTGGGAAGCGCGCGACCGGGCGATCGCGCGGCGGAGCCGCTTCCGCGTCGCGTTCGCCGGCGGCTCGACGCCGCGCGCACTGTACCGCGCGATCGCCCTCCCCGAGGAGTCGTGGCAGTACGTCGAGGCCTACCTCGGCGATGAGCGCGCCGTCCCCCCCGACCACCCCGACAGCAACTGGGGGATGCTCGAGCGAGAGCTGATCGGCGCGATGCCGGTCCCGCCCGCGCAGCGCCACCGGCCGCGGGGCGAGGCGCGCGATCTCGCGGCCGCGGCGGCCGAGTACGAGGCGGTGCTGCGCGCGACGCTGCCGTGCGGCGAGGATGGGGCGCCGGTCCTTGACCTGGTGCTGCTCGGCATGGGCGCGGACGGCCACACCGCGTCGCTGTTCCCGGGGACGGCGGCGCTGTCGGTCGAGGACCGCTGGTTCACGGCGAATCACGTGCCGGCGCTTGGCGCGGCGCGACTCACGCTGACCTACCCCGCGCTACGGGCCGCGCGCGCCGTCTGGGTGCTCGTGACCGGCGCGGCCAAGGCGGAGATGCTCGCGCGCGTGCTCGGGGCCGGCGAGCCGGGGCTTCCGGCTTCGCGGCTCGCGCCCTGGCCGCACGTCCGATGGGTGGTAGACCGGGAGGTGGCCGACCGGCTGGCGGCGAACGGAATCACGGCCAGTTCGTGGTGAGCGGGTTGGGGAGGACGCCGGACGACGTAGGGAGAGTCGTGTCATGAACAAGACCTCCGTGGGGCTCGTCGGCCTCGGTGTCATGGGCACGAGCCTGGCCCGGAACCTCGAGCGCAACGGCTGCCGGGTCGTCGCCTACAACCGCGACCCGAAGCGTGTGGACAGCTTCCTCGCCGAGTTCGGTCCGGGCCACGAGTTCGAGGGAGCCAAGACCTACACCGAGCTGCTCCGCCACCTCCAGCCGCCGCGAACCATCCTCCTCATGGTCGTCGCGGGGTCGGTGATCGACAGCGTTCTGACCGAACTCTCGCCCCTGCTCAGCGCGGGCGACATCGTCATCGACGGCGGCAACAGCCACTACCGCGACACCGAGCGGCGCACGGAGCGGCTCGCGGCCCGGGCGATCGAGTTCGTCGGGATGGGAGTCAGCGGAGGCGAGGAGGGGGCGCTCAACGGCCCCAGCCTCATGCCGGGCGGCAGCGCCCGCGCCTACGGGCGGCTCCGGCCCATTCTCGAGTCGATCGCGGCGACAGCCGATTCCGGGCCTTGCGTCACGCACGTGGGGCCGGGCGGCGCGGGCCACTTCGCGAAGATGGTCCACAACGGCATCGAGTATGCCGACATGCAGCTCATCTGCGAGGCCTACGACCTGCTCCGCCGCGGGATGCACCTGCCGCCCGACGAGCTGGCGGAGGTCTTCGCCGGCTGGAACACCGGCGAGCTGCAGTCGTACCTGATCGAGATCACGGCACGGATCGTCGGCTTCGCCGATGACCGGGGCCAGGACGGCGTGCTGCTCGACCAGATCCTCGATGTGGCGGGCGAGAAGGGGACCGGCCGCTGGACCTCGCAGTCGGCGATGGACTTCGGCGTGCCGGCGCCCACCCTCTCGGTCGCGGTCGACACCCGCTTCCTGAGCGGGCTCAAGGAGGAGCGGACGCGCGCGGCCGGGGTGTACGTCCGCGCCGAGATGCCCGAGCCACTGGGGCGCGAGTATCTCACACGGATCCGCTCGGCGCTGTACGCGGCCAAGGTCTGCGCCTACGCCCAGGGCTTCGCGCTGATCCGCTCGGCCGCCGACCGCTTCTCGTGGGGGATCGACCTCGGCGAGCTGGCCCGGATCTGGAAGGCCGGCTGCATCATCCGCGCCGGCTTCCTCGATCGGATCCGCGATGCCTACGCCAAGGACGCCGATCTGCCCAACCTGCTGCTCGCGCCTTCCTTCCGCGAGGAGATCCTCGCCCGGGTGGACGACTGGCGCAGCGTCGTGACCGCCGCCATCTCGCGCGGCATCGCCGTCCCCGCGATGAGCAGCGCCCTCGCGCACTTCGACGCCTACACCAGCGCCCGCCTCCCGGCGAACCTGCTGCAGGCGCAGCGCGACTACTTCGGTGCGCACACCTACCAGCGGACCGATCGCGAGGGCACGTTCCACACGACCTGGACGGCCCCCGAGTAGCCGGACCCGCCCGCCGGCCCTGCCGGGGGCGCGCCGTGTACGGCATGGGAGAGTGACAGCATGGCCGAGACCTACCTGTTGTGGGAGCACGGCGCGCCCGGCGCGCTCGGTGCGGAGCCCGAGGACATCCCCGAGCTGCGGGTCTACCCCGCGACGGGGCCCGACGCCACGGGCGCCGCGATCGTGGTCTGCCCCGGCGGCGGCTACCAGGGGTTGGCCCCGCACGAGGCCGAGCCGATCGCCCTGTGGCTCAACTCGATCGGGATCGCGGCCGGGGTCCTCAAGTACCGCCTCGCGCCCCGGTACCACCACCCGGCCCCCTGGAACGACGCGCGCCGCGCGATCCGCACGATGCGGGCGCGAGCGGCCGAGTGGGGCTTCGCCGGCGACCGGGTCGGGATCCTCGGCTTCTCGGCCGGCGGCCACCTCTCCTCGACGGCGGGCACGCACTACGATCTCGGAGACCCCGACGCCGAGGACCCGGTCGAGCGCCACAGCTCTCGGCCGGACCTGATGGTCCTGGTCTACCCCGTGATCTCGCTCCGGCAGAAGCCGCATGTCGGCAGCCGCGACAACCTGCTCGGCCCCGACGCGGCCGAGGACCTCGTCCGGGTCCTCTCGAGCGAGGACCAGGTCACGGCCGACACCCCGCCCGCCTTCCTCACGCACGGGATGGACGACGCGGGCGTCCCGGTCGAGCACTCGCTGCTGTTCGCCGAGGCGCTCCGGCGCCACGGCGTCGGGGCGGAGCTGCTGCTGTTCGAGCACGGCGCCCACGGCTACGGCCTCGGCAGTGACGATCCGCAGCTCTCGCTGTGGCCGCTCGTCTGCGGCACGTGGCTCCGCTCGCACGGGTTCTAGCGCGGTTCCCGCAAGCGCCCACGGGCACGCACGAGCAGCGACAGCCCGCGAACGGTCGAGGTGAGGACAGGGAGCCCGTGGCGCCGCACGCACGCTTCGCGCTGAGCACGCTCGACGATCTCCGGGCGGCCCTCGGGGACCTGGGCCTCGCGCTGCCGATCTCCGAGGACCTGACCCCGCTCGGCGAGCCGCTCGAGGTCGAAGGCCGGAGGCTGCCCAACCGCTTCGCGGTCCACCCGATGGAAGGGTTCGACTCCGCCCCCGACGGTGCGCCGACGGCGCTGACCTTCCGCCGCTACCGCCGCTTCGCCGAGGGCGGCGCCGGGCTGATCTGGTTCGAGGGCACGGCGGTGCTCGAGGAGGGCCGCTCGAACCCTCACCAGCTCTGGCTCCACGAGGCGACCGTCGGCCCGATGGCGGCGCTCGTGGCAGAGACCCGCCGCGCCGCGCGCGAGGCGTTCGGGTGGGAGCCGCTGCTGCTGGTGCAGCTCACCCACTCGGGCCGGTACTCCCGCCCGGGGGAGAAGCCGCAGCCGATCATCGCGCACCACGACCCGGCGCTCGACGCGCGCCATGGCCTCGGGCCCGAGACCCCGCTCGTCAGCGACGCCTCGCTCGACGCCCTGCCCGCGGTGTTCGCGCGTGCGGCGGAGCTGGCGCGCGCGGCGGGCTTCGACGGGGTCGACGTGAAGGCATGCCACCGCTACCTGTTCTCGGAGCTGCTCGCGGCCCACACGCGCGAGGGCCGGTACGGGGGCTCGTACGAGAACCGGACGCGGATCGTCCGCGAGACCCTCCGAGCCGTCCGCGAGGCGGTCCCCGAGCTGCTGGCGACGACGCGGCTCAACGCCTACGACGGCCTCCCCTACCCGCATGGCTGGGGCGTGGATCGCGAGGACCCGGCGCGGCCCGATCTCTCCGAGGTGCACCGGCTGGTGGCGGAGCTGGCGGAGGACGGCCTTGCGCTGCTCAACGTGACCGTGGGCAACCCGGCGCACAACCCCCATCTCAACCGCCCGTACGACCGCCCTGCCGCCGGCGGCTACCTGCCGGCGGAGCACCCGCTGGAGGGCGTCGCGCGCCTGCTCGGCCTGTGCGCGGCGCTGCAGGCGGCCCACCCGACCGTCGCGGTCGTCGCGACCGGCTTCGCGTGGCTCCGGCACCTGATGCCGCAGGTCGCCGCCGGGATGCTCCGCGCCGGCCAGTGCGCGCTCGTCGGCCAGGGGCGCGGCGCCTTCGCCTACCCGGACTCACCGCGCGACATCCTCGAGACGGGGGCGATGGATCCCGCACGGTGCTGCGTCGCCTGCTCCCACTGCAGCCAGCTCATGCGCCGGGGCGGGCCGACCGGCTGCATTGTCCGCGACCGCGAGGGCTACGGCCCGGAGGCTCGCAGGGCCAGGTAGGTCGCGCCCTCCCCCCGGCGAAGCAGGTCGAACGACCGTAGGAGGTGGCAACCATGCCCGTCACTGTCCGCGCACGGGGGGGGTGGGTCGCTCTTGCCGCACTCGCCCTCGCCTGCCTCGGCCCCCCCGCGGCGCGCTGCCAGGATCTCCCCGCCCTGCCGGTCCACCCCGGCAACCTTGAAGGCGAATGGCGCGTGCGGCTCGACCCCGAGGAGCGCGGAGAGGCCGAGGGCTGGGCCGACCCCGATCTCGATGACAGCCAGTGGGAGACGCGGGCCGTCCCGGGCTACATCGACGGCCCCGACGGCCATCCCGACTACGATGGCTGCGTGTGGTACCGCCTGCGGTTCCGGCTGCCTCTCGACTGGGCGGGGCAGGCGCTGGTGTTGTCGTTCGGCTCGGTCGACGACCACGACCGAACCTACGTCAACGGCACGCGCGTGGGCGAGACCGGACCGGGCGTCGAGATCCCCTCGCTCGCCCCACGCCGATACGCGGTCGGGCCTGAACTGCTGCGGCCCGACGCGTCGAACGTCATCGCCGTCCGCGTGCGGGACCTCGGCGGCCCCGGCGGGCTCCACCGCGGCCCCCTGACGCTGCTTCCCGCCGCCGAGATCGAGAGGAGACGCACCGTGACCGTCGATGCGGGCAGGCCGCTCGCCGAGCGTTTCGACCGACCGCCGGCCGATTGCCGGATCCTCAAGATCATCCACGGGTTCCCGAAGGATCCGGCCACGCACGAGGGGTTCCTCGACGACCTGCTGCTCCAGGGCTTCGGCGGGATCGTCTGCAATGTCCACTTCGACGAGTACCTCGAGTCCGAGCCGCTGTGGCAGTCGTTCCTCCACGGGGTGGAGCAGGCCCAGGCGCGCGGGATGACGATGTGGCTGTACGACGAGCAGGGCTACCCCAGCGGCAACGCCGGCGAGCTGGTCCTCCGGGACCACCCCGAGTGGCAGGCGCGGGGGGTGCTCGCCCCTGGGGTCGACACCGCGGGCGAGGCCGTTGCGCTGACGCTGCCGGAGGGAGCGGTCATCTCGGCGGTCGCCGTGCGACGGAGCGGTGAGGGGATCACCCTCGAGGGCAGCGTGGATCTGACGGCCGCCGTGGCCGGGGGCACGCTTCGCTGGCAGCCGCCGGCGGGCAGCGGCGCGTGGCGCGTGCTGGCCTTCGTCGAGGCGCCGGTCTACGAGGGCACCCATGCCGCGATGAACGTCTACGTCCACCGGCCCTACGTCAACCTGATGGAGCGCGCGGCGACCGATCGCTTTCTCGAGCTGACGCACCGGGAGTACGCCCGGCGGATCCCCGGGATCGGCCGGGTCTTCCAGTCGACCTTCACGGACGAGCCATCGCTGATGACCGCGTGGCTGAGCCCGATGCCCTATCCCGCGCTCCCGTGGTCGATGGACTTCCGGGAGAGCTTCCGCGCCAAGCGCGGCTACGACATCGTTCCCCTGCTGCCGGCACTGATCGAGGACGCGGGCGCCGAGGGCCACCGGGCGCGCTGCGACTTCTGGGAGCACGTGGCGGACCTCACGGCGAGCAACTTCTTCGCGCCGATCCGCGACTGGTGCCACGGGAACGGCGTGCCCTCCGGCGGTCACCTGCTGATGGAGGAGTCTCTCGCCGGTCACGTCGGCTTCTACGGCGACTTCTACCGGTGCGCCGAGCAGCTCGACTACCCAGGGATCGACTGCCTGACCTCGGAGCCGGGCGGAGTGCCGTGGTACATCGCGAAGCTGCTCGGCTCGGTCGCCCACCTCCACGGCGCGCCGAAGGTCATGTCGGAGACCTCGGATCACGTCCAGCGATACCGGCCGGAGGGCGACACGCGACCCGTCGTGCCGATCACGGCCGAACAGATCCGGGGCACCTGCAACCGGCTGTACGTGGGAGGCGTCAACGTCACCACCAGCTACTACTCGTTCGCCGGCCTGAACACGGTGCAGATGAACGAGCTGAACGAATACGTCGGACGGATCGGGACGGTTCTCACGGACGGGAAGGCCGTGACCGACATTGGCCTGCTGTACCCCATCGAGACGCTGTGGGCCCACCACCGGCCGGCCAGATCGGGCCCCACGGCCTCGGAGCGGGCCCGCCAAGTCGAGCGCGGCTGGATGGATGCCCAGAACCGGCTCTTCGCCGCCCGGCGCGACTACGAGATCGTCCCGAGCCACGCTATCGCCGAGGCCACCGTCGACGCGGGCAGGCTCCGCACCGGCGGCCTCGAGCTGCGCTGCCTCGTGCTCGCGGCGACCGACACCCTCCCCGTGGAGGCGACGCGCAAGGCGCTGGATCTCTGGCGCTCGGGCGGGGCCGTGGTCTTCGTGGGGGCCCTCCCCACCCACACACCCGAGGCGCTTTCGGACCCGGCAGCCGTCTCGGAGATCCGGGGGCTCTTCCCCACGATCGACGGCCAGGAGATCGCCACCGCGACGAGCCCGGCAGGTGGGCTCGCGGTGTACCTGCCGCCGGGGATGGAGCCGCTCTTCGCCGACGTGCTCCGGAGCACGCTGGAGCCCGATCTCACGACCGCGGAGGAGAGTCCGATCCGCTACGCCCACCGGGAGGTCGAGGGCCGGCAGGTCTACTTCCTGATCAACGACTCCCCCCAGCCCGTCGAGGCCGACTGCACGTTCGCCGCCACGGGCCCGGCGGAGTGGTGGGACCCGATGGCGGGCACTCGGAGCCCGCTCGCCACGACGGCGGGCGACCGCGCCTCGAGCGCGCCCGTGCGGCTCGGCGGCTACGGCAGCGCCTTCGTCGTCTTCCCGCAGGCGGCCGAACGGCGTGTGCTCGCCGGCGGAGCGGTCGCGGCCCGGCTGACCGCGACGCCGCTCGCCGAGGTGCTCGGCGCCGAGCCGACCTGGACCGCGGGTGGCGGCGCGGCCGGCGAGATCTCCTCCGAGGCGATCTCGATCGACCGCGACGGCGTTGCGCTCCCCTGCCTGCGCGCGAGCACGCTCCTGCGCGAGACCGGGGTCGATAGCTGGTGCTTCGCCCAGGCCCAGCTCCCCGCCGGAGCGCTGCGCGGACTGCTCGGCCTCCGCGCCGCGATCTGGGCGCCCACCGGCCAGGAGTCGTGCTCCGCACACCTGTACGCCATCGCGACGGTCGATGACGGCGGCCAGTTCATCGCCGACCTGCCGACGGGGCTCGCGAAGCCGGGCTGGAGCGACGTGCCGATCTGGTTCGAGAGCTTCACGCCCACGGGCTGGAAGCCGACGAGGCACGTCGTGCTCGATCCGGCGACGATCACGGGCCTGTCGATCGGCTGGGGGGGCTACACCGCGGGCACGGCGGGCGATCGGATCGTCTTCGGGCTGGGGCCGCTGGCGGCCGTCGGGAAGGGGACAGACCGGTGAGGGTCTACTTGATGACCGACCTGGAGGGCGTGGCGGGGGTCTGGGACTTCGACTACCGCGACACGCTCGATGCGCTCAAGGTCGATGAGATCCGGCGCAACGGCCGGCTGCTCACGGGTGAGGTGAACGCGGCGGTCGAGGGCTTCCTCGAGGGCGGCGCCACCGAGGTGGTCGTCAACGACGGCCATGGCGTGGGGGCGACGATCGACGTGGAGGCGCTCCACCCCGCGGCCCGGCTGATCCACGGCCAGGGGCGTCCGAGCTGGCTGCCCCTGCTCGACGGGAGCTTCGGAGCGACGGCGATCGTCGGGGCCCACGCGAAGGCGGGGACAGCGGGCGCCAACCTGTGCCACACGATGAGTTCGCTGACCATCCGCTCGTACGAGATCAACGGGGTGAGCATGGGCGAGATCGGGATGCAGGCGCTCGCGGCGGGCCACTACGGTGTGCCGTTCGCGTTCCTCGCGGGCGACCGGTACGCGTGTACCGAGATCGCGGCGCTGCTGCCGGGCGTCTCGACGGTCGCGGTGAAGGAGGGCCTCTCGCAGCGCTCGGCCTGCTGCCTGAGCCCGGTGGAGGCCCGGCGACGGATCCGCGAAGGCGCGCGCCTGTGCCTCGAATCCCGCGCATTCGCCGAGCCCTACCGCCTCGAGCCGCCGCTCATCTTCCGCGAGGAGCGGATCCACGCAGACTTCGACACGGACAAGCCGCCGTCGGACCCTTGCGTGACGATCGTCTCGAGCCACGTGCGCGAGGTCCGCGCGGGCGACATCATCGAGCTGTGCGCCGTGTTGTACGGGTTCCCGTGGCCGGCGTAGGCATGGCGGGCCGGGTGGAGCCCTACGCGCGACCGTCTCCGCGGGAGGCGGCGAGCGCCGAGGCGACGGCCTGCGCGAGTTGGCGAACGGTGTAGGGCTTGAGCAGCACGGAGCGCAGGCCGAGGATCTCGGCGTCGGCCGGGCTGATCCGGTGGCTGAAACCGGTCATCAGAAGGACGGGAAGGTCGCGCCGGATCTCGCGCGCCGCCGCCACCAGCTCGGTGCCGGTCATGCGGGGCATGGTCTGGTCGGTCATCAGCAGCACGAAGCCCCCCGGGTCGGCGCGCAGCTCCTCGAGTGCCTCGAGCGGGCTCGTGCAGCCGCGGACCTCGTAGCCGAGCGAGCCGAGGATCGGGCCCGCGACGGCCACCAGGTCGGGCTCGTCGTCGACGAACAGCACGCGGCCCGAGCCGGTCGGGGTCTCGGTCGACTCGGCCTCGCGTCCCACCACGGCATCGGGGACGGCCGGCAGGTAGACGTGGAAGCACGATCCCCGGCCCGGCTCGCTGTACACGGTGATGGCTCCGCGGTGGCCGGCGACGATCCCGTGGCAGGTCGCCAGACCGAGGCCGGTGCCCTGGCCGGTCGGCTTGGTGGTGAAGAACGGCTCGAAGATCCGATCCCGCGTCGCGGCGTCCATCCCGCAGCCCGTGTCGGCCACGGTGATCCGCGCATAGGGGCCCGACCGGGGCACCCCCACGAGGCCGGCGTGGCCCTCGTCGACCTCGATGCCCGCGAGCGTGACGGTCAGTGTCCCACCCTTGTCGCGCATGGCGTAGTCGGCGTTGGCGCAGAGGTTGACGACCACCTGGTGGATCTGCGAGGCATCGGCCATCACGGGCGGGGTCTGTGGGTCGATCTCGTGCTCGATCTCGATCGTCGACGGCAGGGAGGCCCGAACGAGGCGGAGCGCCTCGCGCAGGAGCGGCCCGAGCTGCGTGGGGCGCTGCTCCGATTCCGACTGGCGGCTGAAGGCGAGGATCTGCTGCACCAGGTCGCGCGCCCGGGCAACGCCGGCGATCACCTGCCGCATCGACCAGTGGATCTCGCTGTCCTCCGGGCTCGCGCGGAGCGCCAGTTCGCCGTAGCCAAGGATCCCGGCGAGGATGTTGTTGAAATCGTGCGCGATGCCGCCGGCCAGTACGCCCAGGCTCTCAAGCCGCTGGCTCCGCTGAAGCTGGGACTGCAACTGCTCGCGCTCTTGTCGGTCCCGTCGGACGCGAACGTGCTGCCACATGTCCTGCAGGAGGATCGCCGCGTTGTGGGCGTCGGTCTCGTCGTACTCGTCGATCTTGTTGGCGATCCCCGCGAGCGCGACGACGCGGTCGTCATCGATGATCGGGATGCCCAGAAAGCGGCGGATCGGGACGTGGCCCTCCGGCAGTCTTCCGGCGATGCCCGGGTCGGCGGCGACGTCGTTGGCGATCAGGTAGTCGCGTCGCCGCACGGCCTCGGCCCAGAGCCCGCCGTGGTCCACGCGAAGGCCCCTGGCGCCTCCTGCCACCCCACACTCGGACTCGACGTGAGGCGCCCAGACGAGGATCCGGCACTCCTCCTCGTTGCGGTCGAGGCAACCGAGGAAGCCGGTGGAACTGTCGGAGAGCCGCAGCGCCGCCTCCATGCCGAAGGAGAGGATCTCCTCCTCCGTGGCCGTGGGCATGTGGTGGAGCTGCAGGAGCGCCTCGAGACGGGCAGCGTTGCGCCGCTGCTCGGTGACGTCGCGGACGAACGCGGTCGCGGCGGGCTTCCCCTCGTATACGACCGGGCAGGCCGCGACCTCCACCCGCACCGGGGTGCCGTCCATGCGCAGATAGGTCTCCTCGATCAGACCGGCCACTTCGTGCTCCCCGACGATCCCGCTCAGGCGCTGGCGCACGATGGGTCGAGAGTCGGGATGGATCCGCTCCTCCACGAAGTCCTGGCCGATCAGTTCCTCGGCCGATTCGGCCCGGAAGAGCCGCACCGCCGCCGGGTTGACGTAGACGTACCGCCCATCAGCCGCCGTGGTGATCGCGTCGGGCGCGGCCTCGATCACCGACCGCATGTTCTCCTCGCTGGCGCGCAGCGCCGCCTCGACCTCGAGCCGGACCAGGACGCTGCCCACCGTGGCCGCGATCGCCTCCAGAGCCGAACGCAGGGGAGGCGCGATCTCCACCGCCGCGTGGTAGCCGAACGCGAAGTGCGCGACGAGCCTGCCACGGTGCGTCACCGGCACGACGGCGACGGTCTCGATCCCGTCGGCGCGGACGACGGCCTCGTACTCGGGAGAGAAGCCCAACACTCCGGGGGGACCGTAGACCGCACGCTCGACCGGCGCCCGAGCGCCTCGGCTCTCCGCGTCGATGCGGCCGAGCGCCGCTACGAAGCGCTCCGAGTAGCCCTCCTGCACCGCGAGGGTCGCGATGTGCCGCGTGCTGTCGACGACGTAGATCCCGCCGCAGTCGGCGCCGCCCAACGCCATCAGGGCCTCGAGCGAGGCGTGGAGCGTCTCCTCGCGCGTCGCGGCGTTGGCCAGCGCGAGGGCGAGATCGCGCTGGAGCTGCTGCTGCCGCTCGGCCTGCTTGCGCTCGCCGATGTCGCGCACGGTCGCGATCATCCCGATGATCGCGCCGTCGCCGCTGCGGTGGGGCGCGTAGGCGTTGATCGTCCAGCCCGAACGCCCGGTCGAGGGGATCGAGAACCAGACGTCGTGGGTCGTGAGCGTCTCGCCGGCCAGGGTCCGCCGGCGCAGCTCCTCGAGGCCGGGGTCGCGGAGGTGGGGGAAGACCTCCAGCGCGTCGCGGCCGACGACCTCCGAGGCCGGCAGACCGGTGAGGCGCTCCATGAACGGGTTCCAGACCCGGACGGTCATCTCGCGGTCGTAGACGACCAGGCCCTCGCCGGCCGAGGAGATCACCTCGCGGTTGAACTGGAGCGCCTGCTCGAGTTCCGCCTGCGCCCGCCGTCGCTCGGTGATGTCGGTGAAGGTCGCGAAGACCTCGTACGGCTCGGTCTCTCCGGGGCCGAACCGCGGCACGGCGTTGACCACCAGCCAGCGGCGCTCGTTCCGCTCCGGGTTCAGGATGCCCAGCAACTGGTCTCGCACCTCGCGCCCCGTGCGCAACGCGACCATCGCCGGGTGCTCCGCGCCCGGCAGCGGCGAGCCATCCTCGCGGACCGCCTGCCAGCGGGAGTCCATCGAGGTCCGGCCCTGCATCTGGTCGAGGGTGAGGCCGAGGATCCGTTCGGCGGCGGGGTTGGCGGAGACGATCCGGCCGGCGGTGTCCTGGTACACGACGCCCTGAGCCATCTCCTCGAACAGGGCGCGGTGGCGCTCCTCACTCTCGCGGAGCGCCTGCTCGGCGAGCTTGCGCTCGGTCACGATCCGGAAGAAGACCGACAGCCCCTGGTCGGAGGGGAAGACCGAGATCTCGAACCAGCCCTCGTACGGCGGTGTGGGGAAGTACGTGTCGAACCGGATCGCGATCCGCTCGCGGGCCGCGCGGTAGTACTGCTCATGGAGGATCGAGCCCTCGGCCTCTGGGAAGGCCTCCAACCAGGGCTTGCCGAGCACATCCTCGGCCTTGCGGTTGAGGAAGCGCTCCGAGGCGGGGTTGAAGGCCGTGAAGCGGAAGTCGTGGTCGAAGGCGAAGTAGCCGTCGGTCGTTCGCTCGAGCACCTGCGCCGCCTCGGCGTGGGCCCGGGCCGTCTCGCTCTCGGCCTCGAACCGCAGGAGCGCCACTGCCGCGGCCGCGGCGACAGAGGCAAGGGCGTCGAGGGCGCCGGGCGAAAGCTCGGCGAGCCTGCGCGAGGCCACCGTGAAGCTGCCGACGGTCTCGCCCCGGTACGCGGCGGGGACGCAGGCGATCCCCTCGATGCCCTCGCGGCGCAGGGCTTCCTCGATCGGGGGCGGGGCCGCGGTCCGGCGGATCACGCGGGGCCGGTCCGACAGGAGGCTGAGCCAGTCCGAGTCGGCCGACACCGTGCGCACGGTCTGCTCGAACTCCTCCGAGACCCCGTGGACGCGGACCAGCCGCATCACCCCCGAGGCGCGATCCCGCAGGTAGGCCCCGGCACACTCCATGCCCGTGAGGGCCATGGCCGCTTCCATGCAGACCGTGAGCGCCTCGTCGGGCGAGGAGGCCGCCAGGACGGCCAGGGGGAGATCCCGCAGGGCGGCGACAGTGCGTTCCTGCTCGGCAAGGGCGTCGAGGAGTGCCCGGCGGAGGTCGCTCGGGAGTGCCGCATCCTCGATGGCGCTGCTGAGTTGCATGCCGCGCAACCCCCGGTTCCTCGTCTCCACGCCGAAACGCAGTCGGGAGCCCACAGACGGCGAACAGCCACACCCGGCACGATCCTCCACTGCACTGGTTCGACGCCCGCGACACCAGCCCTACCCCAGATTCGGTCGTGCCCACGCCGTGCGTCGGGCTCGCGCGCCGGCTATACTGGGCGGAGCCGGAAGGACATCGCGAACGTGACTGCTCCACCGTGCGGCATTGCGGTGCTGATCGCCGGGGGCCTGGGCAGCCGCCTCGCGCCGCTGACGCGGGTTCTGCCCAAGCGCGCGCTCCCCATCGGCAACATCCCGCTCCAGGAGCTGGTGGCCGCCTGGCTTGCCCGCAACGGGGTGCGTGGGATGCGGGTCGGCTCCTCGCCACGGGAGCCCCGCGCGCCGCTCCCCGACCCGGTCGCCACCGGGCTCGAGGCGGTGGACGAGGTCCGTGAGGAAGCGCCTCTCGGCACGGGAGGCTTCCTCGCCCGGGCCGCGTGGGGCCTCGACGGGCGGTTCCTCGCCCTCAATGGCGACCTGCTGCTCGACGCCCCCGTCGCGCCCCTGTGGGAGGCGGCCGAGGAGACGGACGCCGACCTGCTGATCGCCAGCCGGTCCGAGACCGACCTCTCCCGCTACGGCGTGCTCCGCTGCGCAGCCGACGGCCGCGTGCTCGCCTTCGAGGAGAAGCCGGGCGGCGCGGGAGGCCCGCGCGGGGTCACGAGCGCCGGGCTGTACGTCGTCCACCCCCGCCTGCTGGCCGCCGTGCCGCCCGGGCGGTCGCTCTCGCTCGAGCGCGACCTGTTGCCGGAGTGGATCGCGACGGGCCGCCGGGTCTATACTCGTCCCCTTGGCGGGGACCTCTGGCGCGATATCGGGACGCGGGAGAGCTACCTCGCGGCCAACGCGGATGCCGTGCGGGGGTGCGCGGGCCTGGCCGTCGCGGGGCAACGTACGCGAAACCTACTGGCGGCCGAGGGGTGTCAGGTCGCGGAGGACGCGACGGCGGTCGATTGGTGCTGTCTCGGACCGCGGGTGCGGATCGGGGCCGCCGCGCGCGTCGCCCGCAGCGTCCTGCTCGCGGGGGCCGAGGTGGGGGATGGGGCGGAAGTGACCGACAGCGTACTGGGGCCGCACGCGGCCGTCCACGCGGGAGAGGTCCTGCGTGGCGGCCTGCGGATCGGCGGCGAGCGTCCCCCCGTCCCACCGGCCGGACGCGCATGACGTAGGGAAAGCGACAACGGCGTTGGCCTCCACCATCTCAATCCGCGGCGCGCGGGAGCACAACCTCAAGGACATCGACCTCGACCTGCCGCGTGACCGACTCGTCGTCTTCACCGGCGTCAGCGGGTCGGGCAAGTCGTCGCTGGCGTTCGACACGCTGTACGCCGAGGGCCAGCGGCGCTACGTCGAGTCGCTCTCGGCGTACGCCCGCCAGTTCCTCGACCAGATGCAGAAGCCCAACGTCGACCACGTCGAGGGGCTCTCGCCGGCGATCTCGATCGAGCAGAAGACGGCGAGCCGCAACCCCCGCTCGACCGTCGGCACCGTGACCGAGATCTACGACTACGCCCGCGTGCTGTGGGCCCGGATCGGCCAGCAGCACTGCCACCTCTGCGGCCGTCCGGTCAGCAGCCAGTCGGTCGAGCAGATGGTCGACCGTATCCTCGGGTTCGAGGAAGGCACGCGGGTCCAGGTGCTGGCGCCGCTGGTGCGCGAGCGCAAGGGCGAGTACGCCCACCTGCTCGAGGAGGCGCGGCGCGAGGGCTTCGTCCGCGTGCGCGTGAACGGCCGGATCGTCGACCTCGCCGAGGACATCCAGCTCGACAAGCGGCGGAAGCACAACATCGAGATCGTCGTGGACCGCCTCGTCGTCGCCGAGAAGATCCGGGGCCGGCTCAACGAGTCGCTCGAGACCGCCGTGAAGAAGGGCGACGGCACGGCCGTGGTCGAGGTCGTGGGCGAGGGCGACCTGCTGCTCTCACAGAAGGCGGCCTGCCTCACGTGCGGCGTCTCGTTCGGCAAGCTCGAGCCCCAGCTCTTCGGCTTCAACTCACCCCAGGGCATGTGCCCCACCTGCGACGGCCTCGGCCACAGCCTCAAGATGGACGAGGACCTGGTGGTGACGGCCGGTGCGCTCTCGCTGCGCGAGGGAGCGATCCCGCTGCTCGGCAACCCGCTCAGCCAGTGGACCAAGTGCCTCTTCGAGACCTTCGAGCGCGAGTTCGGGGTCGAGCTGGACCGCCCGTTCCGCGACCTGCCGCGCGCGCAGCAGGAGAAGGTCCTGTACGGACACCCCGAGCCGATCCAGATGATCTACCGGTTCGCCAACGGCCGGAAGTCCCACCGCTTCATGCGGCGCTACGAGGGCGTGCTGCACTCCGCCGAGCGGCGCCTCGCCGAGGCCGAGGACGAGAACCAGATCGACCGCTACCAGGAGTACCTCGCCCGCACCCCCTGCCCCGACTGCGGCGGCGGCCGTCTGCGGCCCGAGAGCGCCGCGGTTCGCGTCGGCGGTCGCTCGATCGTGGAGATCAGCCGGCTCTGCGTCACCGAGGCGGAGGCGTGGTTCGGGGGGCTCTGTGAGAGCCTCTCGCCGCGCGAGCTGCAGATCGCCGAGCGACTCGTGCGGGAGATCCGCGAGCGGCTGCAGTTCATGGTCGACGTCGGCCTCGGCTACCTCACACTCGACCGCGCGGCGCCCACCCTCTCGGGTGGCGAGGCCCAGCGGATCCGCCTGGCGACGCAGATCGGCAGCCACCTCGTCGGCGTGCTGTACATCCTCGACGAGCCCTCGATCGGGCTCCACGCCCGCGACAACGGCAAGCTGCTGCGCACCCTGCAGCGCCTGCGCGACCTCGGCAACACCGTCGTGGTCGTCGAGCACGATGCCGAGACGATCCTCGCCGCCGACTACGTGGTCGATTTCGGCCCCGGCGCGGGGCGGCTCGGGGGTCGGGTCGTCGTCTCCGGCGGGCTCGACGATCTGCTCGCCTGCCCGGAGTCGCTCACCGGCGCCTACCTCTCCGGCGTCCGGCGGATCCCCCACCGGCAGGAACGGCGCAAGCCGGAGCGCGGCGCGCTGGAGATCCGGGGCGCGAGCCAGCACAACCTGAAGAGCGTCGACGCGCGGTTCCCGATCGGGGCCCTCACCTGCGTGACCGGGGTCTCGGGCAGCGGCAAGTCGACCCTGGTCAACGAGACGCTCCTGCCGGCGCTGCGGCTGCGGCTCCACCGGACCGCCGCTCGCCCGGGCGCGCACGAGGCGCTGGTGGGCTGGGAGTCGCTCGACAACGTGATCAACATCGACCAGGACCCGATCGGCCGGACGCCGCGCTCGAATCCGGCGACCTACATCGGCCTGTGGGGGCCGATCCGCGAGATGTTCGCCCAGCTCCCGGAGGCGAAGGTGCGTGGCTACAAGGCCGGGCGGTTCAGCTTCAACGTCCACGGAGGCCGGTGCGAGCAGTGCAAGGGCGACGGCCTGATCAAGATCGAGATGCTGTTTCTCCCCGATGTCTTCGTCACGTGCGAGGCATGCAAGGGCAAGCGGTTCAACCGCGAAACGCTGGCGGTGCGGTTCAAGGGCAAGTCGATCGCCGACGTGCTCGAGATGACGGTGGACGAGGCCGCGGAGCTGTTCGAGAACCTGCCGCGGATCCACCGCCACCTGAAGCTGCTCCAGGAGGTCGGCCTCGGCTACATCCAGCTCGGCCAGCCGGCGACGACCCTCTCCGGCGGGGAGGCCCAGCGGATCAAGCTCAGTCGCGAGCTGGCGAAGCGCTCGACCGGGCGGACGCTGTACATCCTCGACGAGCCAACGACCGGGCTGCACTTCGCCGACACCGAGAAGCTCCTGCAGGTCCTCGACCGGCTGGTCGACGCCGGCAACACGGTTCTCGTGATCGAACACAACCTCGACGTGGTCCAGTGCGCCGACTGGATCATCGACCTCGGCCCGGAGGGCGGCGACGCGGGCGGCCGGGTGCTGTTCCAGGGCACGCCCGAGCAACTCGTGCGCCGCGGCGGCCACACCGCGACGGGCAAGGCGCTCGCCGACCTCGTCGCCATCCAGCGCCGGTGGCAGGAGGAGTCGTCCCGGCCCGGAGCGAAGGGAAGCACCCCGGTGCATGATCTCCGGGAGCCTGCCTGATGCCGCGCAAGGGTTACGTGTTCGACCTCGATGGAGTGATCTGGTTGGGGGACAGCCCCGTTCCGGGGGCGTCCCGGGCGGTGGAGGCACTCCGCGCGCGCGGCTTCCGCACCCTCTTCTGCACCAACAACTCCACCCTGCACCGCCGCGATGTCGCGGCCAAGCTGGCCCGGGTGGGGATCGAGACGCCCCTTGAGGACGTCGTCTCGGCCGGCAGCATGGCCGCCACCGTCCTCCGAGAGCGCGAGGGCGCCCCGCCCGTCTTCCTGATCGGCGAGCAGGGGCTGCGCGCGGAACTCGAGGAGGGCGGGATCCCGCTCACCGAGCGGCCGTCGGAGGCCGCGTGGGTCGTCGTCGGCCTCGACCGGCAGATCACCTTCGAGCGGCTGCGGCAGGCCCATCGGGCCATTGTCGGCGGGGCGCGCTTCCTCGCGACCAACCCGGATACGCTGCTGCCGGAGACCGATGGCGGCTCGTGCCCCGGCTGCGGCGCCCTGACCGCGTTGCTCGAGCGCTCGACCGGCGTACGGCCGCTCTGCTACGGCAAGCCCGACCCCTCGCTGTTCGCGCACATCGCCCGCCGGCACGGCTGGGGGGCCGAGGAGATGGCCGCCGTCGGGGACCGCCTCGACACCGACATCCTGGCGGCCAACCGCTTCGGCTGCCTGAGCATTCTCGTACTGACCGGATGCACGAGCCGCGCGGAGGCGCTGGCCGCGCCGCGCGACGTCGCGCCCGGCGTGATCCTCGATTCGCTGTGGCCGGGCCTGCCGGAACTGGCGGAGTCGGCCGATACTCTCGGTCCGGGGCGGCGGACCAACTGACAAGTGAGTGCGTGCCCGGGCCCGGAGCGGCCTCGGGCCAGAAGGAGGAGGTTGCCGGATGGCCAGGTTCATCTTCGTGACGGGTGGAGTCGTCTCGTCGGTCGGCAAGGGGATCATCGCGGCGTCGCTCGGCCGGATGCTGCGCAACCGCGGGCTGCGGGTGACTCTGCAGAAGATGGACCCGTACATCAACACCGACGCGGGCAACATGAACCCCTACCAGCACGGTGAGGTCTTCGTGACCGACGACGGGGCCGAGACCGACCTCGATCTCGGCCACTACGAGCGGTTCTGCGACGTCAATCTCACCCAGGCCTCCAACGTGACCACCGGGCGGATCTACGGCTCGGTGATCCGCAAGGAGCGCAAGGGCGAGTACCTCGGCGCCACCGTGCAGGTCATCCCGCACATCACCGATGAGATCAAGGCCTGCATCAAGGCCGCGGCCGAGAACGAGAACGCCGATGTCTCGGTCGTCGAGATCGGCGGCACCGTCGGCGACATCGAGGGCCAGCCGTTCCTCGAGGCCATCCGGCAGCTCCGCCACGATCTTCCGTGGCGGAGCGTGTTGTTCGTCCACGTGACCCTCGTGCCCCTGATCGGCACGGTGGGCGAGCTGAAGACCAAGCCGACGCAGCACTCGGTCCAGCAGTTGCGCAGCATCGGCATCCAGCCCGACGTGCTGATCTGCCGCGCCGAGCAGCCGCTCGAGCCGGAGCAGCGCCGGAAGCTGAGCCTGTACTGCGACACCCCGCCCGAGGCGGTCATCGAGTCGCTCGATGTCGACTGCATCTACCAGGTGCCGCTCAAGCTCGAGGAGCAGGGCCTCGGCCGGATCGTCGTGGAGCGGCTGGGGCTTCCCGAGACCGAGCCGGCGCTGGAGCCGTGGCGGGAGATGGTGGAGCACCTGCGCCACCGGACGCGCTCGCTGCGGATCGCCATGTGCGGGAAGTACGTGGGGCTCCACGACGCGTACATCTCGGTCGTCGAGGCCGTGCAGCACGCCGGCGCGGCGCTCGATACGGCGATCGAGATCGACTGGGTCGACACGCGGGAGGATGTCCCGGCCGAGGCCTTCGCGCGGCGTCTGGCCGAGGTCGACGGGATCATCGTGCCGGGCGGCTACGGCGACAGCGGGATCGAGGGCAAGATCGCCTGTATCCGCCACGCGCGGGAGACGGGGCTACCCTTCCTGGGCCTCTGCCTCGGCCTGCAGTGCGCGGTCGTGGAGTTCGCCCGCAACGTCTGCGGGATCCCGGAGGCCAACTCGGTGGAGTGCGACCCGGACGGCCCCCATCCGGTCATCCACATCATGGAGACCCAGAAGGGGATCGAGGACCTGGGCGGCACGCAGCGCCTCGGGCTCTACCCGTGCGAGCTGACGCCGGGCACCAACGCGAGGGCCGCGTACGGCGACGAGGACCTGGTCTTCGAGCGCCATCGCCATCGCTACGAGGTCAACAACGCCTACCGGGACACCATGGAGCAGCACGGCCTGGTCCTGAGCGGCCTCTCGCCGAACGGCAAGCTCGTCGAGATCGTGGAGATCGCCGACCACCCCTGCTTCATCGGGACCCAGTTCCATCCCGAGTTCCGCTCGCGCCCCAACCGGCCCCACCCGCTGTTCACCAAGCTCGTCGAGGCCGCTCTCGCCCGCCGCAACGGCCGATAGCCCCCGTCCCCCGGGAGCCGTACAAGGGAAAGGGCGGGGCCAGTCCTCTTGGCCCCGCCCAACAAGCCCCGCCTCCGGCGGGGCCCTCAAACGAGGGCTCTCAAGGCTCCGCCTTGGTTGCCCCCTCAGGGAGGCTGTTCAGCGCCCCATCCCCCGCGGCCGCTCCCGTGCGGCATCCCGGATCGGTCGCGACGCCCACGACCGCGGGGTGAGGGGCTGTACTCCCCGGCCGCGCCCGCGCGGGGCCGGCAAGGGGATCCTTCGCCTACTGCAGGAGCTGCAGCACCGACTGCGGGATCGCGTTGGCCTGGGCCAGGAGCGCGATGCCGGTCTGCTGCAGGATCTGGTCGCGCGTGTAGCTCACGGTCTCCTCGGCGATGTCGACATCGCGGATGCGGCTCTCCGAGGCGGTGAGGTTGTCGGCCGTCACGTCGAGCACCCGGACGGTGACATCGAGCCGGTTGAGGTAGGCGCCGAGCTTCGCTCTCTCGCTCGAGACGATCTGGGTGGCGCGGTCGAGGGCGGTGATCGCCTCGGTCGCCAGGTCCTCGGAGACGACGAGCAGGCCGGTCAGACCGAGCGACTCGATGTCGATCTGGCCGACGCTGGCGCGGAGCACCTCGCCCTCGTTCGCGCCGGTCTGGAGGCGGAGGGCGCTGTCGACGATGTGGACGTGATCGACCGAGTCGCCGACCGCCGAGGTGATCGTGAAGCGGCGGCGGGCCTCGTCGTAGGTGACCTCGGTGTCGATCCCCTGATCGACGATGAGATCGACGCCGGTGATCAGGCCCCGGACGACGCCGTCCGAGACGGCCTCGGAGCCGATCAGAACGCCGGTGTGGGCGTCATGGACCGTCACCTCGAGCAGGTTGTCGGTCGGCTCCTGGATCGTGGCGAACGAGAGCGCCGCGATCAGCCCCTCATCGCCCGCGAAGACCAGCCGGCCCTCCGAATCGGGCATCGTCGAGCGGACCACCAGTGTGCCCTCGATGACCTCGTCGCCCGCGGAGGCCGGGGCGTCGACGAAGACCGACGTGTTGCCATCGACCCCCGCCGGGTACGCGCCGACCGAGATGCGCCGCAGGTTGCCGTCGATGCCCATTCCGAGGCCGCCGACGTCCTTCCCGCGGACGATCGCGTCGCGGATCTTCGCGGCGAACTCCTCGAGCGTGTCACTGCCCTGGAGCACCACGTCGGCGCTCGTGCCGTTGCCGTAGATCGTCAGCGTGGTGCCCGAGTCGACGAGGGTCGAGGCGCCGGTGGCCTGGAAGCGGTCGACATCGCGCAGCCGGGTGGTTCGCTCGGCCAGCGAGGTCTCGAGGAGGTCGAACTCGGCCGTGCCGGCCGCCACGGTGGAGCCCGCGATCCCCAGCCGGACTGAGCCGGTGGCGAACTCCACGCGGCCGTCGCTGTCGTAGTAGGCGAGACTGGTCTCGTAGGAGGAGCCGCCGGTGAGAACGGCGTCGGCCTGCGTCCAGAGGCTGAAGCGGTCCTCGGCCGAGCCGGCGACCGTCGCCTGGCCCGTGTCGATATTCCAGGTCGTGGCGAACGGCGGAGCGCCGCCCAGCGCGCCCGGCCCGTTGAGCGTGAAGGCCAGCGCCGGCGAGGGCACATCGATGAAGCCGGTGATGCCCAGGGCCACGTCGCCCGAGTAGATCCGGTAGGTGGCGGCGCCGGCGACGGCCTCCCAGGCGATGTCGACCTCGTCGGTCGCCGCGATCGTCACCGTCGAGATGCCGGTCCGGCCCAGCTCGCGGCCGGAGGCGTCGAGCGCGGCGACCTGCACGCTCACGTCGCCCGGGCCGGCGAAGGCGCCGAGACCGCTCGTGTTCGCGGTCGTGGTCAGGCCGCTCAGCTCGTTGCGGTCCTGGCGGAACTGAACCACGTTGCCGACGATGTCGGCGGCGGCGTTGACCGTGAACAGCCAGCGGTCGCCGATGTCGAGCCGGTCGCCCACCTGGCCGAGCTGGACGCTCATCTCGGCCGCGGTCGGCCCCCCTGCCAGGGAGGCGAACCAGCCGACCGAGTCGGGCGCGGGCGCCGCGACGATCGTCGCCTTGTCGACGACGACGCTCTGGGCGTCCTGCAGCTCGCCGGCCGCGTCGTAGCGGCGCACGGTCGCGGTGACTGACTCCGCGGTGGCGGCGAGGAGGGCGTCGCCTTCGACGTCGGTGATCTCGATCTCGTAGTAGCCGCTCGTGCCGGCCGCCAGCGGTGCGCTCGAGAGCACCTGGAAGCCCGCGCGGCCGCCCGTGTTCGTGAAGTGGCGCCCCGCCACCGAGACCTGGTCGGCCGCGGGGGCGTAGACCTCGACCTGGAAATCCTCCAGCTCGTTGCCGGCCGAACCGAGCGCCATGCGGGTGAAGTCGAGGTTGGTGAAGTTCGTGAAGTCGGCGTTGGTCATGCCCGGGACGCCGGCGACGATCGTCTGCGTGATGCTGGTTGCGCGGCCGCGGGTCGCGCCATCGGCAAGGCCGAAGATGTCGGACTTGAGCACCTGGGCGAGGCCGGGCGTGTTGGAGGTCGTGACGGTGTAGTTGCCCTCGTTGGGGGTATCCCGGAAGACGACCTCGATCTCGTCGCTGTCGCGGCTGGCGAGGCCCGTGGCCGTTCCATCGAGGAGCTGCCGGCCGTTGAACTGGGTCGTCTGGGAGACGCGCTGGATCTCGGCGAGGAGCTGATCGATCTCGCCCTGGATCTCCATGCGGTCGTTGTGGGTGTAGACGCCGTTCGCGGCCTGAACCGCCAGCTCCCGCATGCGGGTGATGATGTTCTGGACCTCGCCGAGCGCCGACTCGGCCACCTGGAGCATCGAGGTGCCGTCCTGGGCGTTCAGCGAGGCGCGCTTGACGCCCTCGATCTGCGCCCGGAGCTTCCCGCTGATCGTGAGGCCGGCCGGATCGTCGCTGGCCCGGTTGATCCGCAGGCCCGAGGAGAGCTTCTCGATGGAGCCGCTGAGGCGATCGGTGCTGAGCCCGAGCGTCCGGAGGGTCTTCAGCGCCGTGATGTTGTGATTGATGCGAATGGCCACCGCACGAACCCTCCCTGTCCACCGACCGCATCTCCACTGCGGCGGAGGGCCCGTCTCGTCGAGACGGACGGTGGCAACGTGGGCCTCCATGGCTCCGCTGCCACGGAAGCTATCGGGCCGGCGGGCTCGGGGCTTGAGGAATCGGAGCGCCACGGGCGCGATTCGGGCGGCCAACGCGGCGGGCGGCCGCGGGGGCAACCAACGATCATCGGCAGGCGGCCCCCGGAGCTTGAGTGCGAGTGTGCGGCCCTCGCCGAGGCAGGCCGCGCGGCCGTGCGGCGCGAACGGTCGGGCGGCGCTTGGGGGCGCGGCAGTGAGCGTGACGGCCATGCTCGCGCACGGCGCTCGCGCGGGCACGAGGAGAGACGGAGGGGATCCGACCGTGCAGAACCCGCAGCCGGCGCCGCGCGTCGCGCGTTTCGAGCGCCTGGCGTACGGCCTGTTCGTGCACTGGGGGCTGTTCTCTCTCGTGGGGCGTTGCGTCTGGGGCGCACACCCGAAGCGGTACCCGCAGGAGGAGTATCGCACGCTCCCCGCGCGCTTCGACGCACGCGAGTTCGACGCGCGGGCGCTCGCGGCGCTGGCCCGCCGGTCCGGGATGCGCTACGCGACGCTCACCACGCGGCAGCACGACGGCTTCAGCCTGTACGACACGCGCGGCCTGAGCGAGTACGACGTCCTCCACAGCGCGGCCCGGCGCGACCTCGTGCGGGAGTTCGTGGAGGGCTGCCGGGCCGAGGGGCTCGTCCCGCTCCTCTACCACACCACCTACGACTGGAGCCACCCCGCGTTCGAGGCCGACTTCGACGGCTACCTCGAGTACCTGCGCGCGTCGGTCGAGTTGCTGTGCAGCCACTACGGCGAGATCGGCGGCTTCTGGTTCGACGGCAACTGGAGCCGGCCGGAGGCCGACTGGAAAGAGGACGCGCTGTACGCCACGATCCGGCGGCTTCAGCCCGAGGCGGTGATCATCAACAACACGGGTGTCGACGCGCTCGGCGCGACGGGCCATCCGGAGATCGACTGCGTGACCTTCGAGCAGGGCCGGCCGACCGCGATGGACCGCTCCGCGGCCCCCAAGTACCTGGCGACCGAGATGTGCCACTCCATGAACCACTTCTGGGGCATCGCGCCCGGCGACCTCGACTACCTCTCGCCCCGGGACGTGGTGGAGTCGCTCTGCGCCTGCCGGCGGGTGGGCGCGAACTACCTGCTCAACGTGGGTCCGACGGCCGGCGGCGGGGTCCCCGCGCTCGAGGCCGCGCTCCTCGAGCGGGCGGGCGGCTGGGTCGAGCGGTGGGGCGAGATCCTGCGCGAGGGGCGGCCGTGCGGCGTGAGCGGACCGGGCAAGGACTTCGGCCTCGAGGCCGACGGCAGGCTGTACCTCTTCGTGCACGATCTCACGCCACCGCACGCAATCGGGCGGACCGCGCCCGCCGTCGGTCCGGGCCCGCGGGTCTTCCGGGGGATCGAGCGGGAGGCCCGTTCGGCGCGGTGGCTCGATAGCGACGAGGCCCTCACCGTCGAGTGGCTCGGTACGGGCGAGCTGCGCGTCACATGCACGGGCTACCCGTGGGGTGTCGACTGGGTCGTGCGGGTCGCCGTGGTGGAGTAGGGCACTCCTACCCCTTGAGGTTCCAGACGATCGGGATCTGGTGGACCTCGTCGACCTCGTAGCCGAACCGGGCCCAGTACTCCTCCTGCGGCCGGAAGTCGTCGCCCGTGCGGGCGAGCCACTCCCGCAGCTCGCGCTCCAGCTCGGCCTCGAGTTCGGCGGACTCGGGCCGGCCGACGAGGTTGTCGAGCTGGTAGGGGTCGGCGAGATTGTCGGTGAGGATCCAGGGCCCCTCGAACGTGCGGACGTAGGTGTGGCGCTCGGTCCGCACGCCCCGCCACTCCGGCACGTCCTTCGCGTCGGCGAAGGTGCAGGCGTGCTGGAGGAAGGCCGACCGGGGCACGGGGCCGGGCGTACCCGTGACCAGATGGGAGAGGTCCGTGCCCTCGCAGCTCTCGGGGACCGGCACCCCGGCCAACCCGAGCAGCGTCGGCATCAGGTCGACGGAGTTGAGCGGCGTCGTCACCGTCCGGGGCCCCGACGCGCGAGGGGCGTTCACCACGAAGGGGACGTGGATCGACTCCTCCCACGGCACCTGCTTGCGGTTGCGGCAGCCGTGGCTCCCGATCGTGTCGCCGTGGTCCGAGGTGAAGACGACGATCGTCTCCTCGGTCAGGCCGAGTTCGTCGAGGAAGGCGCTCAGGCGGCCGAAGTTGCGGTCGAGCGCGGCGATGTGGGAGTAGTACCCAGCCAGCTCCGCCCGCACATCGGTCGCCACGTTCGGCGGGAGCACCATGTCCTCCGGGCGGTAGACCCGGTACTCCTCCGGCATGAGCTGGCAGGGGTCGTGCGGCGGCCCCCAGGAGAGGAACAGACAGAAGGGCTCGCGGGCGCCTTGGTCGGCGATGAACTCCATCGCCAGGTCGGTGTGGTGGTCGGCGTCGTAGCCGTCGATCCAGATCGGCGTGGGCTCGTCCCGGTAGTAGTGCGAGTGCATGTAGTTGTGCGTGCAGTTCGCCACGGCCCAGTACTCGAAGCCCCGACGCCGGGGCCCGGGCGGCGTGAACCCACCCCGGTCGGGGCCGTCGAGGTGCCACTTCCCCACATAGCCGGTCCGGTAGCCGTGCTCCCGGAGCACCTCGGCGATGCAGACCTCACTCTCCGGCAGCCGCACGTCGTTGAGCACCATGCCGTTGCTCAGCGGGTAGCGGCCCGTGAGTAGCGAGGCGCGGTACGGCGTGCAGACGGGCGAGGAGGAGACCGCGTTCGTGAAGACCACGCCGCTCTGTGCGGCCCGGTCGAGATGGGGCGTCGCGACCTGCCAGTTGCCCATGAACCCCACGGACGAGGCCCGAAGCTGGTCGGCGAAGACGAAGACGATGTTCGGCGCTGCGGCCACGGCGCTCTTCCTCCCGTGTCGGTCGCGTCAGGTCCGTGCGCGAAGCCCTTTCGCCGTGCCACCGCAGCCCGCCTGCC
>CAZRDB010000010.1:0-1380 GCA_964598695.1 uncultured Armatimonadia bacterium | reverse complement strand
GAGGACGAGGTCGCCGTGTTGCCGGCCCCGTCGGTGGCGACGGCCGTGACCGAGTAGGTCCGGGTCGCCATGCCCGTGTTGGCCCCCACCGCGTAGCTGAGCGTGTACAGCCCGGAGCCCTGGCTGGTGGCCGTTCGATCGACCGTCCCGCTCGGGGTCACGATGCGGAAGAGGACGCCCGTTACGCCGCCGGTGTCCTGGGCCGTCACGCTCAGCAGCACGGAGCCGCCCTCAATCGGCAGGTTGTTCGGCGTCGCCGACAGCCCCGTGAGCGTCGGTCCGATCACATCGGCGCCGGAGCCGCCACAGCCCATGAGGGCGCACAGCGCGACGGTTGTGCACAGCGCGATCCCGAGTCTCCGCATCGCCTACCCGCCTCCTCCATAGGTCATCCGCGTCATCGCGCTCGCGCGCTCGCCCAGCTCGCTCTCCGCCGTCAGCCGCACGACGTACTCCCCGGCGGGGAGGGCCGTCCCCGTGGGGCCGCGGCCGCTCCACCGCACGGTCCGTGGCCCGGGGGCGAGCAGCTCGCCGCTCCCGAGGACTCCGACCACACGCCCGGCCGCGTTGAGCACCTCGACCGCTACGCGCGCGGGCGCGCTGAGAGTATAGGCGATCGTCGCGCCGCCACGCACGAGCGCGTCGGCCTCGAGGCCGGCAACCCGCAGTCCGGCCCCGCGGGCCCGAATCGTGAACCGCAGCCGGTGGCTCTCGCCCGCCTCGACGGTCTCGATGCGCAGGCGTTCGCCGCTCCGGAGCGACACGCTCCGGCCGGTCTCCGCGTCGGTGAGGAGCGCGTCGTACTCCCGAGGGAGGGCTCGCGTGTCCGCGCAGCCCACCCGGATCGTCTCGTGGTCCTCACCACTGCGGACGACCAGCTCCCACGTCCACTCCCGCCCATGTTGCTCGCGGAGATCGACCGACCGCAGCCCCGCCCCGGACGGGTCGACGTAGCCGAGCTGGAGGCTCCGGCCCGGCGCTGGCGGCTCGGCGACGGTCGAGGCGGCCCCGGCCCTCGCACCCGGCGGGAGCACGCCGCACAGGTTGAAGCCGTCGACGGCAGAGGCCGATTCGGCGACCAGGTTCAGGGTGAACCCGCCGGCGGCGCCGCGCGCCGTGGCGGCGGCCCCTACGCCCGAGGACGCCGGGTGGACGACGAGGCGCAGGGCCCGGTGGGCGTAGACGCAGAAGCCCTCCCAGGGGGCGATCTCGGTCCGGGCGCCGGGGATCGTCGGATGCACGAGCACGTAGCCCGTGTCAGGGCCGTAGACCCACGCGTAAGCCTCGATCCATCCTGCCTCGACGGCGTCGGCAAGCGGTACCCACGCGCCGTTCGCGTCGACGTGGGTCGCCGCCCAGTCGATCGGGCTCAGGAACGGG